>UQVA01000008.1 GCA_900544405.1 uncultured Eubacteriales bacterium | reverse complement strand
TGCCGGAGGGGGTGTACGGTTACAATCTCGTAGGAGACTATCGAACGATGGCTTTCAGCGCATTGGTAGCTTACACCCCCTCAGTCACACCTAACGGTGTGACAGCTCCCCCTACACAGGGGAGCCTTAACTCAGAGAGGGCAACTGCCTACTCCTATTGACAGCCCCCTCTAAGAGGGGGCCAAGGGGCTGTGCTGCCCATCACACATCAAAAAAGCTCTTGACCGTCTCCATGATGCCGCCCTCAACTTTTGCCAGCATAAGGAACGTCCCCTGGCCGTCGTAGGCCCGGTAGCTGCCCTCCGGCAGGGCAATGGAGAACGAATTCCCGTTCCGGCAGCGCAGGGTCTGCTTTTCCGTCAGCGTCACCGCCGGATATTGCCGGAACAGAGTGTCCACATCCCGAAGATAGTCCTCCGGGCGTTCGGCATTCAGCAGCGTGTCCAGTTCCACGCTGTCCGCCAGGGTATACTCCCCCGCCGCCGTCCGGCGCAGGGTCTCCATGCACCCGCCGCAGCCCAGAGCCGCCCCGATGTCATGGCACAGCGTCCGGATATAGGTTCCCTTGGAGCAGTGGACCCGAATCTTCGCCGTTTCTCCGGTAAATTCCAGCAAATCCAAAGAAAAAACCGTGATCTCTCTGGGTTTTCGCTCGATTTCTTTCCCCGCACGGGCCAGCTCATAGAGCTTTTTCCCGTCCACCTTAATGGCCGAGTACATGGGCGGGATCTGAGCAATTTCCCCGGTGAATTTCGGCAGAATGTCCCGGAATTCCGCTTCCGTCACGGTAACGGGCCGCTTTTCCAGCACCGTTCCGGTGCTGTCCTGGGTATCCGTGACCGTTCCCAGCCGGAGGACAGCTTCGTAAGTCTTATCGGCGTGTTCAAAAAATTCTACCCCACGGGTGGCCCGGCCCACGAACACCGGCAGCACGCCGGTGGCCATGGGGTCCAGGGTCCCGCCGTGGCCGATGCGCCGGGTGCCGAACACCCGCCGGAGCCGGGCCGTCACATCCTGACTGGTCCACCCGGCGGGCTTATCCACAATGACGATGCCGGTCAAACCAGTTCCTCCATGGCCGCCGCCACCGCCTGGGCCGCTTCCTCCAGGGGCAGGTGCAGAGATGCCCCCGCAGCGCCCTTGTGGCCGCCGCCGCCGAACCGGGCGCAGACCGCCGAAGCGTCATACCCCGGCACCGCCCGGACGGAGATTTTCACCCGGCCGTCCGGGTCCTCCCGGAGGGTGGCCGCCATCTTGACCCCGGCAATGGACCGGGGGAAGCCGGAAATATTCTCTAAATCGTCCTCCCCGGCGCCCACGCTTTCCTCGATGGCACGGGGCAGCGGGCAGACCGCCAGGGCCCCGTCCCGATAGAACCGGGCGTGCTCCACCAGATAGCTTTGAATTTTCAGCCGGGCGAAGGAATTGGTCTCAAACAGAGCCAGATTGATGTCCGACAGGTCCGCCCCGGCCTGGGCGCAGGCCGCCGCCGTGGTGAACGTGTGGGCGGTGGTGTTGGCGTAGCGGAAGCAGCCGGTGTCGGTGCTGACGGCGGTGTACAGGGCATTGGCCATAGGCTTATCCAGGGTCACGCCCAACTCACACAGCACGTCAAAAAGAATTTCGCCGCAGGCCGCCGCTCCCGCATCCACCAGAGAAAGGGGCGTAAAGGGTGTGGCCGTGCCGTGGTGGTCGATGCGCAGGGCGATGCGCTCCTGCAGAGGTCGGAAAGCGTCCGGCAGCATATTGGGAGCCGCCACGTCCACGCTGACCAGCGTGTCGCCCTCCAGAGCTTCCTTTTGGGTCAGTCCCTCGTGCAGGGAAGCATATTTGGCGGTAATGCCGGGATTTTCCAGGATATGGGCGGTTTTTCCCAGCTTCCGCAGGCCCCGGCACAGCAGGGCAGCAGACCCCAGCGTGTCCCCGTCGGGCCGCACATGGGTCAAAATCAGGAATTGGTCCCGTTCCGAAAGCCACCGGGCAGTCTCAGCCCTCGTCAGCGTGGTCATCGGAATTTACCTCCAGGGAATTGATAAGGGCCAACATTCTGGCACCGTAGGTGATGGAGTCGTCCAGGGCCCACTGGATGTCCGGGGTGTGATGGAGCCGCAGCACACTGCCAAGCTCCCGGCGCAGATAGCCGGAGGCGGATTTCAGACCCTTCAGGGCCTCCGCCGCCCGGTCCTCCTGCAGGAAGCTCACATAGACCTTGGCGTAGCGCAGGTCCGGGGTGGTCTCCACACGGGTGATGGAGATCATGGTGTCCTGGACCCGGGGATCTTTCAGATTTCGGATCATGCCGGAAAGCTCCTTCTGGATCTCCTCGTTGATCCGCATAAGACGGTTGGATGCCATTGGGAATTCCTCCTTTTTATATGGCAGAAGGCGGAAACCCGGATGGGTTTCCGCAGGATGGGTGAATGATTTGCCGGGATCGTGTCCGGCGGGGCGCTGCAGGGGCGTGGGCATGCCCCGCCCCTACAGTCAAAAGCGCCCTCGCGCAGGAATTACTGCTTGATCTCCTCCATGACGAAGCACTCGAAGATGTCGCCCTCTTTGATGTCGTTGAACTTGGCGATGCTCATGCCGCACTCGAAACCGGCGGTGACTTCCTTGGCGGCGTCCTTGAACCGCTGCAGAGAGCCCACCTCGCCCTCGTGGATAACGATGTTGTCCCGGAGCACCCGGACCTTGGCGTCCCGGCTCACCTTGCCGTCCTTCACCATGCAGCCGGCGATGGTGCCGATGGCGCTGACCTTGTAGGTCTGGCGGACCTCGGCATGGCCGATGATGACCTCCTGGTACTTGGGTGCCAGCATGCCCTTCATGGCCGCCTCGATCTCGTCGATGGCGTCATAAATGACCCGGTAGAACCGCATATCCACCTTGGCCCGCTGGGCGCTGGCCTGAGCGGCGGCATCGGCCCGGACGTTGAAGCCCACCACGATGGCTCCGGAAGTGGAAGCCAGCAAAATATCCGTCTCGTTGATGGCGCCCACGCCTGCGTGGATCACCCGGACACGGACCTCGTCGTTGGAAATCTTTTCCAGGCTGGCCTTCACGGCCTCGGCAGAGCCCTGCACGTCGGCCTTGACCACCAGGTTCAGCTGCTTCATTTCGCCTTCCTGCATCTTGGCAAACAGGTTATCCAGAGTGACCTTTGTGGTCAGCTTAGCCAGAGCGTCCTTCTCTGCCTGACGGCGCTGCTCCACCAGTTCCCGGGCCATGCGCTCGTCGGTAACGGCGTCGAACTCGTCGCCGGGAGTCGGCACGTCGGCCAGGCCGGTGATCTCCACAGGCTGGCTGGGTCCGGCGGTCTTGACGGTGCGGCCCTTATCGTTGGTCATCACCCGGACACGGCCCACAGCCGTACCGGCGATGATGATGTCGCCCTGTTTCAAAGTGCCGTTCTGGACCAAGAGCGTTGCGATGGGGCCACGGGTCTTGTCCAGCCGGGCTTCGATGACCGTACCCTTACCACGGCGGTTGGGATTGGCCTTCAGTTCCTGCATTTCGGCGGTCAGGTTCACCATTTCCAGCAGCTCGTCCAGGCCCTGGCCGGTCTTGGCGGAAATGGGGCAGATGATGGTGTCGCCGCCCCATTCCTCGGGGATCAGGTCGTACTTGGTCAGCTGCTCCTTGATCTTGTCCGGGTTGGCGGTGGGCTTGTCCATCTTGTTAATCGCCACGATGATGGGCACCTGAGCGGCCTTGGCGTGGTTGATGGATTCGATGGTCTGGGGCATGATGCCGTCGTCGGCAGCCACCACCAGAATGGCAATATCCGTACACATGGCGCCACGGGCACGCATGGACGTAAAGGCCGCATGGCCCGGCGTATCCAGGAAGGTGATGGACTTGCCGTTCACGTCCACGGTGTAAGCACCGATGTGCTGGGTGATGCCGCCTGCCTCACCGGCAGTAACGGAAGTTTTCCGGATGGCATCCAGAAGGCTGGTCTTGCCGTGGTCCACGTGGCCCATGACCACCACCACCGGGGCCCGGGTCTCCAACTCGTCGGCGGTGTCCACATGATCGTCGATGATCTGCTCCTCGATGGTGACGGTGACTTCCTTCTCCACCTTGCAGCCCATTTCCGTGGCCACATATTCGGCGGTATCAAAATCGATGGTCTGGTTGATGCCCGCCATGACGCCGTTCTTCATCAGCAGCTTGATGACTTCCCCGGCGGTCTTCTTCATCCGGGAGGCCAGCTCGCCTACGGTGATCTCCTCGGGGATCTTTACGGTCAGCACGGCCTTCCGGGCCTGCTCCATCTGCAGCCGGCGCAGACGCTCCTGCTCCTCGTTCTTGGCCTTATTGCCCTTGACGAACTTGTTGTCCCGTTTCTTGTTCTGCTGCTGCTTGCCGCCGCCGATGCGCTGCTTGCCACGGGCGTAATCCTGCACCCGCTCGGAGACCAGATTGTCCACCCGGTCGTCGAACCGGGCCGCATTCACCTGCACGGCGGAGGTATCCACCACCCGGCGCTCCCGCTTCCGTTCCGGCTCCTTGGGCTTGTCGGCCTTGGGGGCATTATTGTTTGCATTGTTGGCGCTATGGTTGCCGCTGTTGGCATTGTTGGCGTTATTGCCGGTCTTATTGCCGCCCTGCTGGGGCTTGGCAGCCTTGGGCTGCTCGGCCTTGGGGGCTTCCTGCTTGGGAGCCTCGGCCTTGGGGGCCTCCTGCCTGACCGCCGTCTGGGCGGCAAAGGCCTTCTCCAGGGACGCCACCGGATGGTTCTTGGTCAGCTGATCGAACACGATGTTCAATTCTTCCTCGGTGAGCACCTGGGTATTGGACTTGGGCTTTTCAGAAAACTTGGAGATGATCTCCGTCACTTCCTTGGGGGCCACGCCGAAATCCGACGCCACCTCTCGCAAACGATACTTCACTAAACTCATATACTCGCACCTCCAAAATCATTTCTTCGTATGTCCGCCGCTTTTGCGGACGTTCCGGGCGTGGGCCTTTTCTTCCTGCCGATGCTTTTTCTGCCGGTCGGCCTTCTGGGTCAATGCTTCCAGGGCCTCCGTCCGGTCTCCGGGCAGGGCCTTCACCATGGCCAGGGCCATATTGGGGTCCGTAATGGCGGCGATGGCCAGCTCCTGCCGTCCGATGGCCTGTCCCATTTCCGCTTTCGTTGCGGGAATGCGGATGCAGGTCTGCTTGGTCCCCGCCACAAAGCTCATGGCTCTGCGCCAGGTATGCTCGGAAGCGTCGGAAGCCACCAGCACCAGCGCGCCTTTTCCCGCACGGGTAACGGAACCCACCGGCTCCTCGCCCAGTTCGGCCAGGCCCGCCTTCCGGGCCAGGGACAAATACTGCAATCCGTCAGTCATGGCCGACCTCCATTTCCCGCTTCAAAGCGTCGTACACCGTCTGGCCGATAGGGGCTTCCAGGCTCCGCTCCAGGGCTTTGGAACGGATGGCTTTGGCCAGACATTCCTCCTTGGGGCAGATATAGGCCCCCCGGCCGTTTTTCTTACCGGAAAAATCCAGGGACACGGTTCCGTCCGTCCCCCGGACCACCCGGATGAGTTCCCGTTTTTCCTTGCGCTCCCGGCAGCCCATACACTGCCGCATGGGGATCTTCTTCTGCATGGTACCTGCCCTCCTTGTAAGCGCTTATTCCGCCTCCGGGGCGGCAGCTGCGGCGGACACGCTCTTGATGTCCACCTTGTATCCGGTGAGCCGGGCAGCCAGGCGAGCGTTCTGGCCCTCCTTGCCGATGGCCAGGCTCAGCTGGTCGTCGGGCACGACGACACGGCAGGCCTTCTGGCCGGGGACCAGCTCCACGCTGACCACGTCGGCGGGGCTGAGGGCTGCCTTTACATACTGGCAGGGGTCCTCGCTCCAGACCACAATGTCGATCTTCTCGCCGTGGAGCTCCTCCACAACGGCAGCCACACGGGACCCACGGGGACCCACGCAGGCGCCCACCGGGTCGATGCCCTCCATAGCGGCCCGCACGGCCATCTTGGACCGGGAACCGGCTTCCCGGGCGATATTGCGGATTTCCACCTGACCGTCGGCAATCTCCGGGGTCTCCAGCTCGAAGAGCCGCCGGACCACGTTGGGATGGGTCCGGGACACATACACGCTGGTGGAGCGGCTGCCCTGCCGGGCTTCCAGCACATACACCCGCAGCTTCTGGCCCACCTGGTAGGTCTCGCCGGGAATCTGCTCGCTGGTCCGCAGCACGGCGTTGTGGGCGTCATTGCCGGTACCCACGGTGACGATCACGTCGCCCTCCGGGTCGATGCGCAGCACCGTACCGGTGAGCAGCTCCTGAGACTTGGAGGAATAGCTCTCATAAGCCATGCCCCGCTCGGCCTCCCGGATGCCCTGGATGACCACCTGCTTGGCGGTCTGGGCGGCGATGCGGCCGAACTTGGAAATATCCACGCTGATGGACAGGGGGTCGCCCACCTGCACATCTGCCTTCACGTTCCGGGCGGCGTCCAGCTGGATCTCCAGTGCGGGATTCTCCACTTCCTCCACCACGGTCTTGACCTGCCGCATGGACAGGCCCTTCTCGGTCAGGTCCACCACCACGTTCTCTGCGGGAACGTCCTTGTGGTCCTCCCGGTCCTTCTTATAAGCGTTGGTGAGGGCCTGCTTCAGCCGCTCCACCATATAGTCCACGGGGATGCCCTTGAGCTTTTCCAGGTCCCGGAGACTTTCAAAAATTTCTGCCCCAATGTCTACCTTGGGGGCTTCCGCCGTCTTTTTGGCTCTTGTATTTCTTGCCATGATGATTCGTTCCTCCTGTCAGAATTCCACCCGCAGGCGCACCAGCGCCACCTGGGACTTTTCAAAGGTAATGGTTTCTTTTCCGGCTTCCATGGTGACTTTCCCGTCCTCGTAGCCCCGTAAAATTCCGGGGATTTCCTTCAGGCCGTTGTACGGCCGGTAGAGCTTCACGGTCACGGGAGAGCCCAGGAACTGTTCAAAGTCTTTGGGCCGCCGCAGGGGCCGTTCCAGCCCGGCGGAGCAGACCTCGAAGTGATAGCTTTCCGGGATGGGGTCCTTTTCGTCGAGGATGGGGTCCATGGCCCGGGCCACTGCTTCGCAGTCGTCGATGCACACGCCGCCTTCTTTATCGATGTAGACCCGCAGGAACCGCTCCGAGCCTTCCCGGACGTATTCCACGTCCCAGAGGGTGCAGCCCTTTTCCTCCACGATGGGCTTGGCAAAGGCCTCCACCTGTTCGGTAATTTTCATGCTTGTCGCCCCTTTCAGCAAGAAAGAGAGGGGCTTGCGACCCCTCTCTTTCGTAATTCTACGTTAGATTGTTTGTATTATAGCACTTCCCGGTCCGTTTGGCAAGGGGGTCGCCGCAAAAAAATCGGGAATTTTTCGGGAATTCTCCGCTTATCCCCCGATTTTCACACATTCTTCCTCGGAAACCGACACGCAGGCCGGATGGAAAAACCGCAGCTTTTCCTCCGCCACTTCAATGTCCACATTTTTCCGCAGCCGCAGCTCCCCGTCCAGATTCACGGGGGTCACGTCGTCGCACTGAATGCTCAGCCGGTCCGCCCGCAGATGCCGGATCAGGTCCGGGAAGTCCGCATAACGGCCGTCTTTGTATTTTCCGATGACTTCCAGCACCTTTCCCCGGCTGACACCCTTCACCAGCAGCACGTCCAGCTTGCCGTCCTGGGGGTCCGCATCGGGGACCGGATGAAAGCCGCCGCCGTAGTACCGGCCATTGGCCGCCAGGATCAGCGTTTCGCTGCCGTCAATGACCTCGCCGTTGATGCGGACGATATAGTGTTCCTTCACCCGCTTGACGGTATTCACCACGGCGGACAGGGCGTAGGCCCCGAAGCCCTTCACGAAGGGGATTTTCTTATATTTCGCCACATCCGTGCCGATACGGGCGTCAAAGCCCACGGAGCAGACGTTCACGGCCAGGTCTTTCCCGCATCTTATCAGGTCGAAATCCTCCGTGACCGGCTCATCCAGCAGGGCATTGATGTCCCGGAACGGCTCCGTTTGGGTAAAAATCTTCACGAAATCATTGCCGCTGCCCCCGGCAAAATGGGTCACGGCGGCATTGGGGAACCCGGCGGCCCCGTTGACAATTTCATTCAAAGTCCCATCGCCGCCGCAGGCGTACAGGCGCACTTCCTCCCCGGTCTCCGCCGCCCGGCGGGCCAGGGTCCGGCAGTTGCCGGGATGGGTGGACACGGCAATTTCATAGTCCAGGCCCCGAGCTTCGCAGGCGGGACGAATTTTCGCTTCATAAGCGGCGGTCTGGTCCTTTTTCCCCGCCGCAGGATTGATGATAAAAAGATGCTTCATTTCTTCCGTCCTTTTGCCATGTCGCCCAGGTACATATAGTAATTGCACTGGATCATGCCGTTGTACAGCTTGCGCTTTTTGTCGGCTTTCCGGCCGAAATGCCGCTCAAATTCCGGCTCGGAGGTAATGATATACTGCTTCCAGCCCTTTTCGGTCTTTAACCGGCGGCCCAGACGCTCATAAAGGGCCTGGGCGGTCCGCTGCTCCATCATCCGCTGGCCGTAGGGAGGATTGGCCACCAGAATGCCCTCGGCGGCGGGGAATTTCCGGCTGGGTGCGTCCGCATCTTCAAAGACGATGAGCTTATCCACACCCGCCCGGCGGGCGTTGGCCATGGACAACGACACACAAGCCGGGTCATTGTCCGAAGCAAAAATCTTATAATCCCCATGGAATTCCCGGTTTTTCGCCGCTTCCCGCTCCTCTTTCCAGAGCGTCTTCTCCACGAAGGGGAAATTCTCGGCGGCAAAGTGCCGGTTGATTCCGGGAGCCCGGTTCATGGCAATGAGCGCCGCTTCAATGGGGATCGTTCCGCTGCCGCAGAAGGGGTCCAGGAACACTTCCCGGCCCCGGTAATGGGTCAGCAGCACCATGGCCGCCGCCAGCGTCTCCCGCAGGGGGGCCACGTTGCCCACAGGCCGGTAGCCCCGCTTATGAAGCCCTGCTCCGGTGGTGTCCAGATACAGGCTCACCCGGTCGTTGAGGATGGCAAACTGCAGCTGGAATTTCGTGCCGTCCTCCGGGAGCCAGGACAGGCCGTAGGCCTCCCCCAGCCGCTTGGAGGCGGCTTTTTTGATGATGGCCTGGCAATCCGGCACGCTCATCAATTGGCTATTCAGGCAGTGGCCCTTCACGGGGAACTGCCCGTCTTTCGGAATGAACCGCTCCAGATGGGTATGATAGACCCCCTGGAACAGTTCTTCAAAGCTCTTCGCCGGGAACTCTGCCAATACCAGCAGCACCCGCTCGCCGGTCCGCAGGCAGATGTTGGCCCTGACCATATCCCGTTCTTCTCCGGAAAACAGCACCCGGCCGTTTTCCACCCGGACATTTTCCATGCCCAGCCGGCGCAATTCGTCACCGGCAATGCCTTCCAGGCCAAAAAGGCAGGGGACTGCGTATTCGTTCTTCATGGTATCCTCCTCAGGGAATGATCTTGGTGGGCTTTAAGTACCGTTCCTGCTCGGAAAAAATACAGCCGCAATATTTCTGCATATAAAAGCCCAGTTCCTTGGCCCGCTCCTGGCCCGCCCGGAACAGGGGACGGAAATCCCGGTAGAGAAATTCCACCCCGTATTCTTTTGCAGCCGCTTCCGCAACGGAGATCATCAGCTCGTGCTTCTGGTAGGGGCTGATGAACAGGGAGGAGGTAAAGGAATCAAATCCGCCCTCTTTTGCCTGGCGTGCCGCCTCGAAAAAGCGCATTTCATAGCACTTCACGCACCGGCCCGGAATGTCCTCCGCCACTTCCCGGACGAAGGGCCGCAGGCCGTAATCGTCCCGCTCGATGAGCGGCAGGTCGATGGTCCCGGCATACTCCCACAGACAGTTCCGTCTGGCCCGGTACTCGGTAAAGGGGTGGATATTGGGGTTATACCACAGGCCCGTCAGGTCGATGCCCTCGGAACGAAGGCTGTCGATGCACTGATTGGCGCAGGGGGCGCAGCAGATATGCAGCAAGGTTTTCATGGAATTCCTCCCGAATGGGCATATTATTGTTTAGTATAACACGATGCTTTCCGTTTTGCAACGGCCAAAGTCGGAAAAAGCCGGGTTGCTATTTGGGAATATGTCTGCTATACTGGTATATTAGAAGTTTTGGGAAAATTTTCTTCTTTTGGAGGGAAATCGCATGAACATCATCATCGCAGGCGACGGCAAGGTGGGCCTCACCCTGGCCCGTCAGCTCAGCGCCGAGGGCCACGACCTGACCCTCATCGACCTGGACAATCTGGTCCTGGAACAGACCATGGAGCAATACGACGTAATGGGCGTTCAGGGCAACTGCGCCACCATGTCCACCCTGGAGCAGGCAGGGGTCCGGGAGGCCGACCTGCTCATCGCCGCCACCAACGCCGACGAGGTGAACCTGCTCTGCTGCATGACCGCCCACACCATGAACCCGAAGCTACATACCATCGCCCGTATCCGCAACCCGGAATATTCCGACCAGATTTTTACCATGCGGGAGGCCTTCGGCCTTTCCATGACCGTGAACCCGGAAAATCAGGCCGCCACGGAGATCGAGCGGCTGTTGAAATACCCCGGCTTCCTGCGGCGGGATACCTTTGCCAAGGGCCGGGCGGAAATTGTCGAATTGCGGGTGGATTCCGGCAGCAAGCTGTGCAACGTGAGCCTTATTGAAATGTACCGCATCGTCAAGTGCAAGGTCCTGGTCTGCGCCGTGCTGCGCTCCGGCAGTGCGACCATCCCCGGCGGCAACTTCGTCCTGCGGGAAGGAGACCGCATCTTCGTCACCGCCCCCACCGCCAATCTGACGGAGCTGCTGAAAAATCTAGGGGTCCTGACCCGGCGGGTCCGGCGGGTCATCCTCTGCGGCGGCGGCCGGGTCAGCTACTATCTGGCCAAGATGCTGGAAAAGGACGGAGTCAACGTGCAGCTCATCGAGCAGAACGCCGCCCGGTGCCGCCAGCTTGCCGCCATGCTGCCCAATACCTGCATCGTGCAGGGTGACTGCTCCAGCCAGGCCCGTTTGGAGACCGAGGGCATCTCCGGCTGCGATGCGCTGGTAAGCCTGACGGGAATCGACGAAATGAACATGATCATTTCCCTCTACGCCGCCTCCCGGGGGGTCCGGCAAGTCATCACCAAGCTGGGCCGGTCCGAGAACAGCACCCTGGCCGGTTCCCTGGCTCTGGGCAGCGTCATTTGCCCTCGGGAGCTGTGCAGCAACACCATCGTCCGCTATGTCCGGGCCATGCAGAACCAGACCGGCGCCGCCGTGTCCGTCCACGCCATTGCCGACGGTCAGGCGGAAGCGGTGGAATTCCTGGTGGAAAAGAACTCCAAGCACTGCGGCGAGCCCCTGAAAAACATGAAGCTGCGGCCAAACATTCTGATCGCCAGCATCACCCGCGGGGCCGGGACGGAAATTCCCAGCGGCGATTCCCAGTTTGCGCCGGGGGACACGGTGGTCGTGGTCTCCGAGCGCGGGGTTCTCCGGCAGTTCAACGACATCTTTGCGTGAGGTAGCCGCCATGAATTTCAAAATGATGGGCCGGTTCCTGGCCCAGATCGTGGCGTTGGAGGCGGCGTTTCTGGTGCCTGCCTTCGCCATCAGCCTGTATTTCGGGGAATCCGGAGCAGGGAAAGCCTTTCTTCTGTCCATGGCCGTCATGGCCCTGCTGGCGGGTGTGCTTTTTCTCCTGTGCCGGGGCGGCGACAAATTTTTCGGAGCCAAGGACGGTCTGGTGTGCGTGAGCATCGGCTGGATCGTGCTGAGTCTTCTGGGTGCGCTGCCATTCTGGCTGTCCCGGGAAATTCCCAGCTTCGTGGACGCCTTTTTTGAGACGGTGTCCGGCTTCACCACCACCGGCGCATCGATTCTGCCGGAGGTGGAGCGTCTTTCCAAAAGTCTGCTGTACTGGCGCAGCTTCACCCACTGGGTAGGCGGCATGGGCGTGCTGGTGTTCCTGCTGGCCATTACCCCCAGCACCCGGAAGGGCGGCGGCTTCACCATGCACCTGCTCCGGGCAGAAAGCCCCGGCCCGGACGTGGGCAAGCTGGTACCGAGAATGCGGAAAACCGCCTCCATCCTCTATATGCTCTACATCGCTCTGACGATGCTGGACCTTCTGTTCCTGATTCTCGGCAAAATGCCCCTTTTTGATGCGCTCTGCACCGCTTTCGGCACCGCCGGCACCGGCGGCTTCGGCATCAAGAATGACTCCATGGCCTCCTATTCCTCCTACATCCAGAACGTCTGCACGGTGTTCATGGCCCTGTTCGGAGTGAATTTCAGCTGCTATTACCTGCTGCTTCTGGGCAATTTCCGGTCTGTATTCAAGGACGAGGAGCTGCGGCTCTATGCGGGGCTGTTCTTCGGGTCCATTCTGCTGATTTCCCTGAACATCCATAAAATGTACCCCACCGTCAGGGAAACGGTCCGCCATGCGGCATTCCAGGTGTCCAGCATCATGACCACCACGGGCTTCGCCACCACGGATTTTGACCTGTGGCCGGTGTTTTCCAAGACGCTGCTGCTGGTGCTGATGCTTATTGGCGCCTGCGCCGGGTCCACCGGCGGCGGCCTGAAATGCGCCCGGCTGCTGCTGATTTTCAAGAGCCTCCGCCGGAGCATCCGGCAGGTGCTGCACCCCCAGAAGGTCCAGGTGGTCCGGGTCAACGGTAAGACCGTCAACGAGGCGGTGCTGGAAAGCACCAACGCCTATCTGGCGGCCTATGTGCTCATCATCGTGCTGAGCACTCTGGTGGTATCTCTGGATAATTTTTCCATTCTGACCAATCTTTCCGGCGTACTGGCCTGCTTCAATAACATCGGCCCCGGGTTGGAATTGGTGGGTCCTTCCTGCAATTTTGCAGGCTTCAGCACGCTTTCCAAACTGGTCCTCTGCGGCGATATGCTGGCCGGCCGGCTGGAAATTTTCCCCATGCTGGTCCTGCTGTCCCGAAGCACCTGGTTCAAGCGGTAAAACAGAATCGTTTTTGGATAGTACACCCCCGCCCTGCCGGTTTCCCGGTAAGGCGGGGGTTTGGTTTTCAAAAGCCAAATACGGGATGCACTTCCGGCGAAGCGAAAAAGGCTCCCCTGTGTAGGGGGAGCTGTCTGCCTGTAAAGGCAGACTGAGGGGGTGTACGGTTAGAAGTCGTAGAAGGGCACCGACCCTTCTGAGATTAGCCTTCCCCTGGGGGAAGGTGGCTGCCCGCAAGGGCAGTCGGATGAGGGGCAGGATACAGTATCGTTTTTTGTGTGTAGGGGCGGCGGCATGCCTCGCCCGCACAAATTCTATACGCAGAAACGGCGAAGCGATGCCTCCCGGCGTGTAGGGGGAGGTGGCCCCGAAGGGGCCGGAGGGGGTATACGGTCGGTTCTTGTAGGGGGCTATCGAACGATGGCTTTTACCATATCGATGGCGTTCACCCCCTCAGTCATGGGCTATGGCCCATGACAGCTCCCCCTGCACAGGGGAGCCTTTGACTCGGAGCATCCAACTCCCTACTTCTGGGGGCAGCACACTCCCCCAGTCTGCCCTCGCGGGCAGCCAGCCCCCTCTTATGAGGGGGCCAAGGCCGCCATCGGAATTCCATGCCCCGCCGGGAGATTTCTTTTTCCCGCAACGGAAAAACCCGGCGGGGGACAAGCCCCCGCCGGGAAATTTTTTCGTTCTTCTTACGAGTTAAGATTAGCCCAGCTCGGAGAAGTACTTGATGGTCCGGACCATCTGAGAAACATAGGAGTTCTCGTTGTCGTACCAGGACACGACCTGCACCTGAGAAGTGCCGTTGTCCAGGTTGTTGACCATGGTCTGGGTAGCATCGAACAGGGAGCCGAAGCGCATGCCGATGATGTCGGAGGAAACGATCTCGTCGGTGTTGTAGCCGAAGGACTCGGTGGCCTCGGACTTCATCTGAGCGTTGATCTCTTCCTTGGTGGGCTGGCCGGCCACAACGGCGTTCAGGATGGTGGTGGAGCCGGTGGGGGTGGGCACACGCTGAGCAGCGCCGATCAGCTTGCCGTTCAGCTCGGGGATGACCAGGCCGATGGCCTTGGCAGCACCGGTGGAGTTGGGCACGATGTTCACGGCACCGGCACGGCTGCGGCGCAGGTCGCCCTTACGCTGGGGGCCGTCCAGGATCATCTGGTCGCCGGTATAAGCGTGGATGGTGCACATAATGCCGGACTGGATCTTCCAGCCGTCGTTCAGAGCCTTGGCCATGGGAGCCAGGCAGTTGGTGGTGCAGGAAGCGGCAGAGATGATCTTGTCTTCCTTGGTCAGGGTCTTGTGGTTGACGTTGTACACGATGGTGGGCAGGTCGTTGCCGGCAGGAGCGGAGATAACGACCTTCTTGGCGCCGGCGTCGATGTGAGCCTGAGCCTTAGCCTTGCTGGTGTAGAAGCCGGTGCACTCCAGGACCACGTCCACGCCCAGCTCGCCCCAGGGCAGCTCAGCGGCGTTGGCCTTGGCGTAAATGGTGATCTTCTTGCCGTCGACAACGATGTTGTCCTCGCCGGCCTCGACGGTGTGGCTGTTGCTGTAATTGCCCTGCGTGGAATCGTACTTCAGCAGGTGCGCCAGCATCTTGGGAGAGGTCAGGTCGTTGATGGCAACAACCTCATAGCCCTCAGCACCGAACATCTGACGGAAAGCCAGACGGCCGATACGGCCGAAACCGTTGATTGCAACTTTGACAGACATTGATATTTCCTCCATTCAAACTGCTGCGAAAACGCAGCGATTAGACTGTGACTGTGGGAAATTCCGCATTTCCACACAGATAACATTATACAATATCGTTTCCCGGTTGTAAAGGAATATTTCCGATTTTACTGGGAATTTTTTGTGAACGAGGCGAAAAAAGGTTCCAGTATATCCCCGCCTGCGGACAAAGTTCCCTGTATTGCGTTACCCCGGCCGCCGCAGCGGGCATGAAGGTCTTTTCGCAGGGTTTCGGCCCATTGCTGTACCCGGTTCTCGTCTCCCATCAGGCAGAAATTCCAGGTATTTCCCTGCTCCGAAAAGACCGCCGCCAGGCCGCCGCTTCCCTTTTGCACCTCCTGGCAGAGAAGCCGCACGTCCCCACCGGAAAGGCCCGCCATTCGGCACAGGGCCGGGTCCTGCCCGGCGAATTGCTCCGCCAGGGTCCGGAAAAGCTGCCGCTGCAGATCGTTGGCCCGGAATTTTTCGGCCTCCAGCGCCCCCTTCAGCTGCTCCACCGCTTCCGCCGTCTCCCGAGGCTTGGCGGAGAGCAAGCGGGAAATTTTGCGATTTTGCTCAAAAATTTCGGCACAATAACGATATGCCCGGCCGCCGCAGCACATTTCCAGCCGGGAACCCCCCTTGAATTTCACGCAGGAGACAATTTTGATCAGCCCGATCTCCCCGGTGAAACCCACATGGACCCCGCAGCAGGCACACCGGTCCACGTCCCCGATCTCCACAATGCGCACCGGCCAGGGCAGTGCCCGCTTGGTCCGGTAGCAAATTTGCGGCAGTTCCTCTTTGGAGGGGTACCAGCAGCGGATTTTCTGATTTTCCCGGACCACCCGGTTGGCCTCCGCTTCCACCCAGGCAATGTCCGCATCCGTCAGAGGGCCGCTGAAATCCACCTCCATCAGCTCCGCACCCACATGGAAGCCCACATTTTCATAGCCAAAGCGTTTGTGCAAAAGGCCGGAAACGATATGCTCCCCGGCGTGCTGCTGGGCCAGGTCCTGCCGCCGGGCCACGTCCAGCGTTCCCTCCACGTCCGCCCCAATGGGCAAAGAGCCGTCGCACCGGTGGAGAATTTCGCCGTTCTTTTCCTGCACATCCAGCACGTTCACCCCGCCCAAAGTCCCCCGGTCGCTGGCCTGACCGCCGCCTTCCGGGAAGAAGGCCGTCCGGTCCAGGATCACGTCAAAGCCGCCCTCGGCCCTCCGGCAGTCCAGCACCCGGGCCGAAAAGGCATAGCAGTGGCAGTCCTGATAATATAATTTCTCCGTTTCCACGTTTTCATTCCTCCGAACGTAGGTTTTTCCATAGTTTACCACATTCCGCAGCGAAAATCCACCGGTCTATTTTGCCCGGAGGGCCCATAGCCTGTACCAGGAATCATACGGGGAGGAATTTTTCATGCGGCGAGGGATCAGTTGTCTGATGATTTTGCTTCTTTTCGTGGCTTTATGCCCAAAAATTCAGGCGGCGGAGCTGGGGGAAGGGGCCAAAAGCGCTGTGCTGCTGGACATTGCCACCGGCACGGTACTCTTTGAAAAGAACGCCCACGAGGCCCTGCCTCCGGCCAGCGTCACGAAGGTCATGACCCTGCTGCTCATCATGGAGGCCATCGACGGCGGACAAATCGGCTGGGACGACATCGTTACCGCCTCGGAAGCGGCGGCGGCCAAGGGCGGAAGCCAAATCTATCTGAAGGCCGGGGAGCAGCTGACCGTGTCAGACATGGTGAAATCCATCGCCGTGTCCTCCGCCAACGACTGCGCCTGCGCCATGGCCGAGCATCTGGCCGGCAGCGAAGGGGCCTTTGCGGACAAGATGAATCAGCGTGCTGCGGAACTGGGCATGACGGACAGCCATTTCGTCAACTGCACCGGCCTGGACGACGACGATTCGGCAAAGGAACACCGGACCAGCGCCATGGACATCGCCATTATGTCAAGGGAATTGTTAAAAAATCACCCGGATATTACGAAATACACCACCATTTGGATGGATACGGTTCGGAACGGGGCCTTCGGTCTTTCCAATACCAATAAGCTCATCCGCTTCTATCCGGGGGCCACGGGCCTGAAAACCGGCTTCACCCGACAGGCCATGTACTGCCTGTCCGCCTCGGCGGAGCGGGAGGGGCTGGGCCTTATCGCCGTGGTCATGGGCTGCGAGACCAGCCAGAAGCGCTTCGCCGCCTGCAAGGGTCTGCTGGACTACGGCTTCGCCAACTATGCCCTTTATACGCCGGTCTGCCCGGAGGCCGCCGTGCCGGTGAAGTTGGGGACGGCGGAAAGCGTGGAGGCTGTCCCCGGCTCAGAGACGCCCATGATGATTGAAAAAGCCCGGAAAGCAGGCATGACCACGGAGGTCACGCTGGAAGAATCGATCACGGCCCCGGTGAGCCAGGGGCAGCGGCTGGGGGAGCTGACCGTCCGGGAGGGCGGGGAAGTCATCACACGAATTCCCCTCGTGGCCAAGACCACCGTCCCACGCCTGACCTTCGGAGAATTGTACCGGACCATCCTCCAATTCGCCTGCTCCGCAGGCGGGTAAGAAGTCAGGCACGCTCCCGGCGTGGCGGAAAATAGCCTTCCCCTGGGGGAAGGTGGCACGGGCCTTAGCCCGTGACGGATGAGGGGCGGTAGGCACTGAGACGTAGCACCATCCCTCGGCCCCCCTACACAGGGGAGCCTTACGCCCCGCCGGGGTCATCCAAATTTTCTCTTTTTCTCGCAAAAACAGCACCGTTCTTTCCGGAACGGTGCTGTTTTCATAACATTTTCTCTTATTTCGCCGGGGAGGTAGACCGCAGGGTCACATCATGGTACCCGCCCTCCACGATGGAGGTGGAGGACACCAGGGTCAGCTTGGCGTCCCGCTGCAGGTCGGGGATATTCGTCACGCCGCAGTTGCACATGGTGCTCTTGACCTTATACAGGCTGGCCTCCACATTGTCATGCAGGGAACCGGCGTAGGTCACATAGGAATCCACGCCTTCCTCGAAGGTCAGCCTGGTGGCGCCGCCCAGGTCGTAGCGCTGCCAGTTCCGGGCACGGTTGGAGCCTTCGCCCCAATATTCCTTCATATAGGCCCCGTTGACCATGACCTTCGGCGTGGGGCTTTCGTCGAACCGGGCAAAATACCGGCCCAGCATCAGGAAATCGGCGCCCATGGCCAGCGCCAGGGTCATGTGGTAATCATGGACGATACCGCCGTCGGAGCAGATGGGCACATAGATGCCGGTCTCCCGGAAATATTCATCCCGGGCCGCCGCCACTTCGATGAGGGCCGTAGCCTGACCACGGCCGATGCCCTTGGTCTCCCGGGTAATGCAGATGGAGCCGCCGCCGATGCCCACCTTCACGAAGTCCGCACCGGCCCGGGCCAGAAACAGGAACCCGTCCCGGTCCACCACGTTGCCTGCGCCGATCTTCACGCTGTCGCCGTAATGCTCCCGGACCCAGGCAATGGTCTTGGACTGCCAGCAGGTGTAGCCTTCGGAGGAATCAATGCACAGCACGTCCGCACCGGCCTCCAGCAGCGCCGGGATGCGCTTTTCGTAGTCACGGGTGTTGATGCCCGCACCCACCAGATAGCGCTTGGCCCCGTCCAGCAGTTCCAGGGGGTTTTCCTTATGGCTGGCGTAGTCCTTCCGGAACACGAAGCAGACCAGGTGCTGCTGCGCATCGATAATGGGCAGGGCGTTGAGCTTGTGGTCCCAGATGATGTCGTTGGCCTCTCTCAAGGTGGTCTCGGCGGGGGCCGTCACCAGCTTGGCAAAGGGGGTCATAAAAGAACTGACCTTGTCGGTGGGCTCCATCCGGGAGACACGATAGTCCCGGCTGGTCACAAGGCCCAGCAGCTTGCCGGTGGCCGTGCCGTCGTCGGTGATGGCCACGGTGGAGAAGCCGTTGGCGGCCTTCAGTGCCAGCACATCCGCAAGAGTGGCGTCCGGGGTCAGATTGGAGGCGGAAATGACGAAGCCCGCCTTATGATGCTTCACACGGGAGACCATGGCCGCCTGGGTCTCGATGGACTGGGATCCGAAAATGAAGCTCAGTCCGCCTTCCTTCGCCAGGGCGATGGCCAGGGTGTCGTTGGACACGGACTGCATGATGGCAGAAACCAGCGGCACGTTCAGGGAAATGGCAGGCTCCTCGAATCCCTTCCGATAGCGGGTCAGGGGGGTCTTCAGACACACCCGGTCGGGGATGCAGTCCTCCGAGGTATAGCCGGGGATCAGCAGGTATTCGCTGAAGGTGTGACTGGGCTCCGGATAATAGTAGGCCATGGGTATCTCCTCCGTTATATTTTATTTTCGCTGCGTAAAACGCAGGTACTCACGCTGTCAGCAGGCGTTGCCGTCGCCGGGGTCGAGAAAATCGTGGGCGGGACGGCCGTCGTTGGTCAGGTGCTTGAAATTGCCCATGACCTCGCCCACCTGAGACACGGCGGCGAAGGTATGGGGGTACTCCTTGATGATGGAGGACAGGGCCGCCACCTGGGTCCGGTTCACGATGCAGATGAGAATATTCGTCTCCTTGCCCAGATACATCCCCTTGCCGGGCAGCAGGGTGGCGCTGTGATGGAGCCGGTTGATGATGGCGCCAGCAATTTCCTTGGGATAGTCGGTGATGATCTCAAAGCGCACGGCGCTGCGTCCGCTTTTGGCCAGCCGGTCCGTGACCGTGCTGGAAGCGAAGCTATAGAGAATGCAGAGGATCACCGGCTCCACTTGATAGCCATATACAAAGTAGGAGCCGAAGGCCACGATGCTGTTGATGCCGAAGATGAGCCAGAACAGGCTCTGCTCCGGGTGATACTTGTGGATCATGGCGGCCACGAAGTCCGTGCCGCCGGAGTAGGCGCTGGCCCGGACCAGCACGGAGTAACACCCGCCGTAAATAATGCCCGCCACCAGGGGTCCCAGGATGGTGCTGGTGCCGGTATCGGTGGAGTAGGCCAGGGCGCTCAGGTCCAGCTTGTCCAGAATCAGCAGGCTCAGGGAAAACGTGACTACATAGACCATGCTGCGGATGGCCAGGGGCTTGCTGATGCACTTATAGACCATGAAGGCCAGGGGGATGTTGATAAGCAGGCTCAGATAGCCGATGCTCACGCCGGAAAGGTACTGGATCATGGTGCAGATACCGTTCAGGCCGGAGGGGGCAAACTTATTGGGGAACACGAAAATCTCATAGTTAAAGGCACACACCACGGCCACGCCCATAATGACCAGATACGTCCAAAACTTTTTCATATCGTCTTTGACCTTCTCTTTGTGCAGGAGGTCCTGCAATTCTTAAAGCGTAATATAGCATACCTTTCCGGGCGGGTCAAGGGGGCAGAAACGAAAATTCCGCCGGGAGATTCCGGCGGCTTCTTGGCAAAACGCCCAAGAAAAATCTTAAACAATCCGTAAACAATGGCCCGCCCCCGTTGCAAATGCGAAAAAACGCAATATAATATTCTCATCTAACATTTCAAGACCGTCCAGGGGGCGCTTATGAACAATTTTTCCGCATGGCTCCGGCAGCTTTTCAGCCGCATCGGGGCCTCCTTCCGCAATTTCATGTCCGGCCGGTACGGCACGGATAAGCTCAATATGGTCATTCTGGGGTCCGGCGTGCTGGTGAGCCTGATCGCTTCTTTCATTCGCCTTCCCGTGGTGATGCTGCTGCTGACAGTTTTGTCCTACGCCCTGCTCATCTGGGCGCTGTTCCGGTCCTTCTCCCGGAACACCTACAAGCGCTATGAGGAGAACCGCCGCTTCGGGCTGTTCTTCGACCGACTGAAGGACCGGCAGCACCGGTATTATAAATGCCCAAAATGCCGCCAGAGCGTCCGTGTCCCCCGTGGAAAGGGCAAAATTTCCATCACTTGCCCCCGCTGCCGGGAGAAGTTTATCCGTAAAACCTGAAAAATACCCTTCTGGAAACTCCAGAAGGGTATTTTTTCACAAATTCCGCTGTCCTCTGGCCGATGCTGTCTGGAAGTTATGGGCCAGGTCGGTGATGCTCAGGAGGGTCAATGCCAGAAAGGCACCGGGGATGAGGATGATCCACCAGCTGCCGGTAAGCAATGCCTTCTCCGCCAGGGAAAGCATACTGCCCCAGGAGATGGTCTCCAGCGGCAGGCCCAGCCCCATGAAGCTCAATGTGGACTCGGCCACCATGGCCGAGCGGATGTTCATGACCACCATAAACAGAATGGACGAGAAGAAATTCGGCGCCAGATGGCCGAACAGCAGCCGGAAAAAGCCCCCGCCCATGCACCGGCTGGCCACGATGTACCCGCTTTGACGGAGCCTGCGGACCTCCGTGCGGACCACTTTCGCAATGCCCGTCCAGCCGGTGAGTCCCAGAACCAGGGAAATGCTCCAGGGGGTGGCCTTGCCCAGCACCGCCTGCAATAAAATCACCAACAGAAGCTCCGGGATGCTCAGAAACACCTCCGTCAGCCGCATGAGAAGCCGGTCCAGCCAGTTGGGGGCGAAGCCGCTGAGGGCCCCCAGGACCATGGCCAGCACCGTGGAAATGGCCGTGGACGCCAGACCGATGGTCAGGGAAATGCCCCCGCCGTAAAAAATCATGGAGAAAATGTCCCGGCCCATGGTGTCCGTACCGAACAGGAATTCCCCGCAGGGAGCCTTGTTGGCGTTCACCAGGTCCATATAGGTTGGGTCCTTTGGGGTCCAGAACCGGGCGATCAGGCAGCCGACAGCCAGCAGAATCAGGAAAATCATGGCCGCCCGGCCCTTGGGGGCGGCTTTTTTCACGGGAGCCGGGGTCGGCATGGGCCGGCGGCCCACCACACGAAATCCTTCGTTCATGGCCGCACCTCCCCATCCCGGAGCCGGGGATCCAGCCCGGCATTCAGCGCCTTGGCCGCCATGCCGCAGAGGATGACCACCGCCCCGGAAAGAATGCACAGGACCATCAGCAAATTATAATCCTGATACCGGGCGCTTTCGTAGGACAATGTTCCCAGGCCCGGATAGGAAAAAACCGCCTCCACAATATACGTTCCGCCCATGATATGGGGTACGGAAATGGCCATGATGCTCAGGTAGGCGGGCAGGACGTTGCGCAGGCAGTGGCCCAGAAGGATTTTCCCCCGGCTCTGGCCCTTGGATTTGGCCAGCAGCACATAATCCGAGCGAATTTCCTCCGCCAGCCGGTTGCGGATGAGGTAGGCGTAGTACCAGAGATGGGACAGGACCACCACCGTCAGGGGCAGGATGAGATGCACCATCCGGTCCCCGAAATCTGCGCTTTTTCCCACGGAATAGGCACCGGAACTGGGCAGAATTCCAAGATTCACAGAGAAAATCAGAATCAAAACCAGAGACAGCCAGAATTCCGGGATGCAGCTGAGGACCGTCCCCACCCGGCAGAGAATTTTGTCCAGGGGCCGGTCCTCCATCCAGGCGCACAGGGTCCCCAGCAGGGCAGAGCCCACAAAAATCAGCAGAAATCCCATGCCGCCCAAAATCAGCGTATTGCCCACCCGGCTGGAAATCACTTCCAGTACGTCCATTTTGTATTTGTAGGAGATGCCGAAGTCCCCTCTCAATGCCTGATCCAGCCAGCGGACGTACTGGGTGGAAATGGGCTGGTCCAGACCCAGCCGGGCCTCGGCCCAGGCCCGCTGCTCCGGGGACATTTTCTCCACCCGGTCCCCATAGTAGGACACCAGCGGGTCCCCCGGCGCCAGCCGGGACACATAAAATACCGCTGCCGACAGCAAAAACAGGCTCAAAACGAATAAAACAAGGCTTTTCAACAGCTTCCAAAGGGCTTTTTTCAATGGTTTTCTCCCTTCAAAACGAAATGCTCCGGGGTTTCCTCCGTCCAGACCCCGTCCGTCGGAAACGTGTCCGGGAATTCCGGCAGCACCCGGTTCCGCTCCCGCCGGGGGTCCGGGATGGGAATGGCGGACAGCAGGGCCTGTGTATAGGGGTGCAGGGGATTGGCGTAAAGCTCTTTGGCCGCGGCCAATTCCACCAGCCGCCCATGATACAGGACTCCCACCCGGTCGCAGAGGAATTCCACCATGGAAAGGTCATGGGCGATGAACAGGAAGGTAAAACCATGCTCCTGCTGCAGGTGCCGGAACAGGTTGACGATCTGGGCCTGAATGGACACGTCCAGTGCCGCAATCGGCTCGTCCGCCACTAAGAGTTCCGGCTCCATGGTCAGCGCCCGTGCAATGGCCAGTCGCTGCCGTTGGCCCCCGGACAATTCCGGGGGATATTTGTCCAGATACAGGGGGTCCAGGCCCACATAGTGCATCTGAAATTCCGCCTCAGCCCGGTAGCTGCCCCGTTTGGGCGTAACGTGCTGCAATCGCATGGGCTCGGCAATGACCTGCCAGGCCTGCCACTTGGGATCCAGGCTGGAATTGGAATCCTGAAAAATAATTTGCCGGGCAGACTGCAAATAGGCCCTGTTTTTCCGGAAGGCCCTGGGGTCCGTGGTTTCGATGCCATTGAAAAGAATTTTCCCGGCGGTGGGCCGGTACACGTTCATCACGCACCGGGCAAGGGTGGATTTTCCCGACCCGGATTCCCCCACCAGCCCGAAAATCTCCCCCCGGCGCAGGGCAAAGGACACGTCGTCCAGGGCCGTGAGGCTTTCCCGGCGGTCAATGGGAAATTTATGGGTCAGATGGGAGATTTCCAGCAGATTTTCCGTCATTTTTCTTCTCCGTTTCTCTCCGCTCTGGGGTCCAGAAGCCAGGTGGCTGCGGCGTGGGTGGGGGTAATTTGAAACATGGGCGGGGCTTCCTCGTAATCGATGGCCAGGGCCTGATCGTTCCGGTAGGCGAAGGCGTCCCCGGCAGGGGGGTCAATCAGGGTAGGCGGCATTCCCGGCAGGGTGGGCAAGGTAGCCTTGCCCCGGGACAGGGCCGGGAGGGAGCGCAGCAGGCCCTTGGTATAGGGGTGTCGGGGGTCGTAAAAAATCTCCTCCGCCGTGCCGATCTCGACGATTTTTCCGGCGTACATCACCGCCACCCGGTCCGCAATCCGGGCGACAACGCCCAGGTCGTGGGTGACGAATATGGTCGCCGTGTTCAGATCTTTTTGAATTTTGCGGAAAAGGTCCAGAATCTGGGCCTGAATGGTCACGTCCAGGGCGGTGGTGGGCTCGTCGGCAAACAGCACTGCCGGTTCCCCGGCCAGGGCCATGGCCAACACCAGCCGCTGCCGCTGGCCCCCGGAAAAATGATGGGGATACTGATGCTGCCGCAGGACAGGCTCAGGAATCCCCACCCGGTCCATCAGCTCCAGCACCCGCCGGGAAACCTCGGCCTTCGGCAGGCGGCCATGGTGGAGCCGCACCGCCTCGGCAATCTGGCTGCCCACGGTCATGGTGGGGTTCAGGGCGGTCATGGGGTCCTGAAAGACCATGGAAAAAGCGCTGCGGCGAAGCCGGGTCATGGCCCGTTCGCTTTTTTCGGTCAGGTCCTCATTCCCGAAGAAAATATGCCCGCCGGTGATGCGGCCCCCGGAGGGCAGGAGCCGCTGGATGCTCTTGCAGAGGATGCTTTTCCCGCAGCCGGACTCGCCCACGATGGCCAGGGTCTCCCCCTGGGAGAGAGAAAAGCTCACGTCCCGCACCGCCTGCACCTGCCCCCGCGGGGTATCGATGGCCACGCTCAGGTGGTCGATGTTCAGAATTTCGCCCATAGGGGACCTCCTTGGGATAAAATATGGGATGCGCCTTCGATTTCGTCTGTAGGGGCGGCGGCATGCCCCGATGCGCCGAATTTCGAGAAAACTTCCGGCAGGGCGTAAGCCTCCCCTGTGTAGGGGGAGGTGGGTCGGCGTCAGCCGACTCGGAGGGGGTGTACGGTAACAATTTCGTAGGAGACCATCGAACGATGACTTTCACGCCATCGATAGCTTACACCCCCTCAGTCAGTCCTTTGGACTGACAGCTCCCCCTACACAGGGGAGCCAGCGCCTCGTCGGGGGACTTCTTAAAAAGCGCACAAGCTGTCGGAGGGGGTGTCCCCTCCGACAGCGGAAATACTTCTCAAAAATTTACCCGATGGTCCAATCCTGCACGTTCCAGAAGATTCCCACCCCATGGTGGCCCATGACGGTATCGGCGGAAATGCCGTGGAGGGTGGACTTGGCCACATAATTGGCGTCGATGTAGCAGATGAAGGCGTAGGCCGGGTCCTCCGCCAGGGCCTCCTGGAAGGCATCGTAGTGTTCCTTCCGGACGGCGGGATCGTCGGACTGCCGGGCCAGCGCCAGCTCCGCATCCACCGTGGCGTTGGAATAGCCGGAATAGTTGGCTCCCTTGTCCGTGCCGAACACTTTATAGGTGTGGTCGTCGGCATCGAAAGGACTGCCCCAGCCAATCAGGCAGGCCATCTGTCCGCCCCAATCCATCTGGGCGGGAATCTCCACGGTGGCGTGAATCCCCGCCTGCCGGAGCTGCTGGGCGGCGGCCTGGGCAATGTCCAGCCGGTCCTGCTCGCCGCTCATCACGCTGATGACGAAGCCAATTTCCTCCCCGTTGCGCTCATAATACCCCTCGGAATTCAGGGTACAACCAACTCTTTCCAGGATTTCCTTGGCTTTCTCGGGGTTATAGTCGTAATGCTCTACGTTCTCATTGTTATAGATATTCCGCTGCAGGGGGCCGTAGGCTGCCATGCCCTGCCCCAGCAGCACCGTGTCGATGATGGCCTGCCGGTCAATGGCATAGCACACGGCGGGAATGATGTCCCGGTTTTTCTGCCAGTATTCATTCCAGAAATTGAACAAAATCCCCCGGTAATCGCTGGTTTTCATGTCATAGCAGGTGAAACCGTCGGTGTTCTGGAAATTCTGAGCGTTCTTCGGGTCCAGCAGGGCCAGGTCCAGCTCGCCGCTTTTCAGCTGCACCGCCTGGGCGTTGTCGTCGGGGACGATTTTGAACAGAATGCGGTCAATATGGGGGGCCCCCAGATAGTAGTTCTCATTCTTCACCAGCACGATGGACTGACCCACGTCCCAGCTTTCCAGCTTGTAGGGGCCGGTGCCGATGGGATGGCGGAAAAAGTCGGATTCCTGCATATCCTCGCCCTCGAGAAGATGGGCGGGCAGGATGGCCATGGTCATATACTCCAGGAAGGCCACATTGGGCTCGATGAGCCGGAAGGAAACGGTCAGGTCGTCGGGGGTGGTAATTTCCACCACGTCCTCATAGTTGGGGGCATTCTCGGAGCCGTTTTCCGGGTCCATGATGGCCTCGATGGTGAATTTCACGTCCTTGGAGGTAAAGGGCTCTCCGTCGTGCCAGGTAATGCCCGGACGGATGTGGAAGGTGTAGGTAAAGGTGTCGGCATCGTAGTCCCAGCTTTCCGCCAGACCCGCCACCACCTGGTTGTCCGCATCGTGGGCAGTCAGGCCGTTAAAGAGCAGCAGGTTGATCTCGCAATGCTCGTCCATGGCCGGGTTGATGCGGGTGTAGTCGATGCTTCCGTAGACCAGGGTGGTGGGCTCGCCCGTTTCGGCCTGGGGGGCGGTGGTGTTCGTGGTGTTGCCGGCAGCAGGGGTCTTGCCGCAGGCCGTCAGGGACAGCAGCAGAATGGCTGCCAGGAAAAGAGAAAAAATGCGCTTCATAGGGTCCTCCCGAATTGTTTTTCTGTATTATGCCATAGGCGCTCTTTCGGCGCAAGCCTCCCCGTGGGATAGAAAATTCAAAAAGCAGGAATCTTGACATTTTTTGGGGGAGCGGTGTATAATAGGGGCGTCAAAGAGGGGTATCCCCATATGTTAGTTAAGACTAACATTCCCCTGCTTGGCAGAATTTATTTTCCGGAGGGAATTTATTATGAAAATCAGTGAAAAGCTGGGTCTGTTTGCAGGCGGTGTGCTGTTCGGCACTGCCGGTATCAAGATTCTCACCAGCCGGGACGCCAAGAAGGTCTACACCCACGCCACCGCCGCCGTTCTGCGGGCCAAGGACTGCGTGATGGAAACCGTCACCCGGACCCGGGAGAACTGCAGTGACATCTACGCCGACGCCAAGGACATCAACGAGACTCGCTACGCCGAGCCTGAGACCGTAGAGGACACCTCTGCCGCCAGCGAGGAAACCACCGAAGGCTAAGGCGAACCCCCATGAAGTGTCAAATTCTGAAAGAATCCAGGGGCCGCATCCGGGTCCACCTGTGTCGGAACCACATGACGCTTGCCCAGGCGGACCTGCTGGAATACTACTTAAAAAGCGTTTCCGGGGTCAGGAGCGTTCAGGTCTTTGACCGGACCGGGGATGCCATCGTGGTCTACACCGGGGAGCGCAGCGACATTATCCGGGCCTTCTCATCCTTTTCTTACGAAAAGGCGGAGGCCCTGGACCTGGTGCCGGAGCATACGCCCCGGGCGTTGAACCGGGAATTTGAGGACAAGCTGGTGGGCTCCGTGATGAACCGGGCCTTTACCAAGCTGTTCCTGCCTCTGCCCGTCCGGTCGGTGCTGGCAGTCTGGAAGGCCGTTCCCTATGTGTCCGCCGGGCTGAAAGCCCTGTTCCACAGAAAGCTGTCCGTGTCCGTGCTGGATGCCACCGCCGTCACCGTGTCTCTGGTCCGGGGCGACTTTGATACGGCAGGCAGCGTCATGTTCATGCTCCATCTGGGCGAACTGCTGGAGGACTGGACCCATAAAAAGTCCGTGTCCGACCTGGCGGGGGCCATGTCCTTGAACGTGGACAAGGTCTGGTGCCTGACCGAGGGCCAGGAGGTCCTGCGGAGCGTGAAGGACGTGGGCCTTGGAACGCAGATCATCGTCCGCACCGGCAATATGATCCCCCTGGACGGCAAGGTTGTCTCCGGGGAGGCCATGGTAAATCAGGCGTCTATGACCGGAGAATCCCTGCCCGTCCGGAAAACTCCCGGCAGCTATGCCTACGCAGGCACCGTTGTCGAGGAAGGGGACTGCGTGATTGCCGTAGAGAAGGTCAGCGGCGGCGGCCGGTATGACCGCATTGTGAAGATGATCGAGGAGTCCGAAAAGCTCAAATCCACGGCGGAGGACCATGCCGCCAGGTTGGCAGACAAGCTGGTCCCCTATACCCTGGGCGGCACGGCGCTTACCTATCTTCTGACCCGGAACGTCACCAAGACGCTGGCCGTTCTGATGGTGGACTTTTCCTGCGCTCTGAAGCTGTCCATGCCCATTGCCGTGCTTTCCGCCATGCGGGAGTGCAGCGCCGCCCATGTGCGGGTAAAGGGCGGACGGTTCCTGGAGGCCGTGGCCAATGCGGACACCATCGTTTTCGACAAGACCGGCACCCTGACCTACGCCTCCCCCAAGGTGGTGCAGGTAGTGCCCTTCGGCGGCAGGGAGGAGTCCGAAATGCTCCGGCTGGCCGCCTGTCTGGAGGAGCATTACCCCCATTCCCTGGCCAACGCCGTGGTGGAGGAGGCCAAAAATAAGGGCCTGAACCATGAGGAATACCACTCTCAGGTGGAATATGTGGTGGCCCACGGCATTTCCAGCATGGTAGAGGGCCGGAAGGTCGTCATCGGCAGCTATCACTTCGTCTTTGAAGATGAGGGTTGCCGGGTGCCCGTTGGGGAAGATGAAAAGTTCGCTTCCCTGCCGGAGGGCTATTCACCGCTGTACCTGGCGGTGTCCGGAGTTCTGGCGGCGGTCATTCTCATTGCCGACCCCCTCCGGACCGAAGCGTCGGAGGCCATCCGAGCGCTCCACGAACTGGGCATTTCCGACATTGTGATGATGACCGGCGACAACGTCCGCACGGCTCGGGTGGTCGCCGCTGCCGTAGGTGTGGACGATTTCCATGCAGAGGTCCTGCCGGAGGACAAGGCCGCCTTCGTGCGCCAGCGGAAGGCCGACGGCCATACGGTCATCATGGTAGGCGACGGTGTCAACGACACCCCGGCCCTGTCCGAAGCGGACGTGGGCATTGCCATCCATTCCGGTGCTGCCATCGCCAGGGAAATTGCGGACATCACCGTGTCCTCTCAGGACCTGTTCGAACTCGTGACCCTGCGGCGGCTATCCCAGGCGCTGATGGACCGGATCCGCCGGAATTACCGCTTTATCGTGGGCTTCAACCTGGCCCTCATCATCGGCGGCGTGGCGGGCTTCCTGCCTCCCACCACTTCGGCCCTGCTTCACAATATGTCCACCCTGGGCATCAGCCTGAAGAGCATGACCAACCTGCTCCCGGAGGGAGAAAAAGAATAAAAAACCACCGGAACCAATCGGTTCCGGTGATTTTTTTGCCCGGAGGGGCGAAAACGCCTTGCTTCGCCGGAAGTGCTGTCCACCCATACGGTGCCACACCGGGGGCAAATTTTACACCGCCGCTTTTTTCTTCTGGCCCCGGATAACCACATAGACCATCATAATGACGGTAATGACGTAAGGAATCATGGACGTCAGGTTGGAGCTGATGTTATACTCCTGGAGCCGGTAGCCCAAGGCATCGAAGAAGCCGAACATCAGCGCCGCCAGGTAGGCCTTTCCGGGGTTCGCCGCCCCGAAAATCACGCAGGCGAAAGCCACATAGCCACGGGAATTGCTCATGCCCTCGGAGAACATGGACACGTTGCCCAGGGCCAACTGCGCCCCCGCCAAGCCGCAGAATGCCCCGCACAGCAAGGATGCCTGCCAGCGCATTCCCTCCGGACTGACGCCGGCGGTCCGCAGGGCCCCCGGATGCTCGCCGCTGGCCCGGAGCCAACGGCCCCAGGGGGTCCGGTACACCAGAGTCCACATAATCAGGACAATCAGAACTGTCAGGTAGATAAACAGGGAATTTCCGCTGAAGACTTCGCCCAAAAATGGAATCTGATCGATAAGCGGCAGGTCCACGGTAGGCAGTCCCGCCTGGGTCCGCAGAGTCCCCCGGACCCCGAACAGCGCTCCCAACAGGAACACCGTCAGGCCCCCGGCGAAGATGTTCAAAGCCGTGCCGATGATGAATTCGTCGCTCTTGAACTTCACCACGAACAGCGCAAAAAAGGCCCCCACCAGCACGCCCACCAGAATGGCCGCCAGCACACCCAGAGCCGCCGACCCGGTGACCACGCTCACCGCCACGGCCACAAAGGCTCCAATCAGGATCATGCCGTCCATACCGATGTTCATAACGCCTGCGTGTTCCGTCAGCAGACCGCCCATGGCCGCCAGGGCCACCGGCGTAGCGGAGCGGAGCATCTGCCGGAACAGACCCGTCGTAAAGATGTTACCCATGCTTTGCCCCCTCCTTTCCGGCTCTGCGGACCTTCAGCAGCGCCTTCACGCCGCCCTCGGCGGCCATGAAGAAAATGACCACCGACTGGATGATGCGGTACAATTCTCCCGGCACTCCGGCGTTCAGTTCCATGCCCGCAGCACCCACCTTCAGGAATGCAAAGAAGAAACTCATGACGATGATGCCCACGGGGCGATAGCCCATAATCATGGCCACCAGCAGACCGTCAAAATAATACTCGTTGCTGATGCCGTCCTGATAGTTGCCCCGGACACCGTAGGCCTCCATCATGCCCACCAGACCGCAGATGGCGCCGGAGACCACCATGGAGCCAATGACCAGCTTGTCCACGCTGAGCCCCAGATACTTGGCGAAGCGGGGATTGTGTCCGGTGAGCTTCATTTCAAAGCCCGTGGCCGTGCGGCTCATCACATACCAAATCAAAAAGGCGATGATGGCGCTGGCGAAAATGGCTGTGGTCAGGTTGGAACCCCGGATCAGCTGGGTAAACCGGTACACGTTGTCCAGGGGGTCCGTGCCGGAGACCCGGTTGGGCTGGCTGGTTTTCCAGGGACCGTTGGAGAGAAAGGCGCAGAAATAAATGGCGATGGAGTTCATCATAATCGTCGTGATGACCTCGTTGACCTTCTTTTTCACTTTCAGCACGCCGGGAATCCAGGCGTACAGAGCGCCTGCCGCCATGGCTCCCAAGGCCGCCACTGGAATGACGATCCAGGGGGACAAGCCGTTCAGGACCACACCGATGTAGGCGGAAACAATCGCGCCCAGGTACAGCTGGCCCTCGCCGCCTACGTTGAAGATGCCCGCCCGGGCACCCACGGCGCAGGCCAGGCCCGTGAGGAACAGCACCATGGCGTACTCCACCGTGTTGCCGAACTGCCGCTTGGTGAACAGGCCGGTAAACACCTGACCCAGATTGTCGCAGCCGGTGGCTCCCCGGAACAGTTCATGGTAGGCGTTCAGGGGATCGTAGCCCGTAGCCGCCATAATGGCCGCACCTACGGCCAGCGCCAGCACCACGGAGAGGATCAGGGAGCCGAAATAGCCCCAGTTGATTTTCTTCTTATTCATGGGCGGCCTCCTTGGATGTTCCCGTCATGCCAAGGCCGATTTCCGTCTTGGAGTAGGGCGGGAAAAATTCGCCGGTGATCTTCCCTTCGTACACGGTGAGAATCCGGTCCGACAGGCTCAGCACCTCGTCCAGATCGGCACTGGACAGCAGGATGGCCGCCCCTCCGGCCCGCTGAGCCCGAATCTGTCCGTGAATAAATTCCACGGCGCCGATGTCCACGCCACGGGTGGGCTGGGCGATCAGCAGGACCTGAGAGCCGAAGGACATTTCCCGGGCGATGACCACTTTCTGCATATTGCCGCCGGACAGGGACCCGGCGGTCACGTCGATGCCTGCGCCCCGGATATCGAAGGCTTCATAGAGCTTCTGGGCATAGGAACGGATGGCCTTTGGATGTAAATGGATGCCGTGGGCGGAAAATTCCGGTTCCTTTTCCTTGCCCGCCAGCAGATTGTCCGACACGGAGGCGTCCTTGTCCACGCCGGTGGACAGCCGGTCCTCCGGCACATGGGAAAGGCCCAGCTTGCGAATTTCACCGGGGGTTTTTCCGGAAATATCCCCGCCGTTTACGGTGATTTTTCCCCGATAGGGCCGCATTCCGGCCACGGCTTCCAGCAATTCGCTCTGGCCGTTGCCCTCGATGGCGGCAATGCCGACGATCTCGCCCCGGCGCACCTGCAAACTCAGGCCGTTCAGAGCCTCCTGGCCCCGGTTGTTGTCGGCGTGGAGGTCCGAAATTTCCAGCGCTGCCTCCCCGGGAGTCAGTTCCTCTTTTTCCGGAGTGGGGGCCATTTCCCGGCCCACCATCAGTTCCGCCAGCTGCTCCGCCGTGACGGAAGCGGTCTCGTGGATGCCCATGAGCTTGCCCCGGCGCATCACGCCCACCCGGTCGGAGATTTCCTTCACTTCATACAGCTTATGGGTGATGAGAATAACGGTCATGCCCCGCTCTGCCACCACCCGCCGCAGCACGGCAAATAATTCCGCCGTCTCCTGGGGGGTCAGCACGGCGGTAGGCTCATCCAGGATAAGTACGTCCGCTCCCCGGTACAGGGTCTTGAGTATCTCCACCCGCTGCTGCAATCCCACGCTCAGGTCGCCTACAATATCATCCGGGTTTACTTCCAATCCGTATTCCCGGCTCAGGTCCGCCACCTGGCGGCGCTCCTCCTTCCGGTCGCAAAGGATGCCCTTTTTCGGCTCCCGGCTCAGAACGATGTTTTCCGCCACGGTGAAGCTGGGCACCAGCATAAAATGCTGATGGACCATGCCAATGCCCCGGCGGATGGCCTCCTTGGGGTCAAATTTCGTGACCTTTTCGCCCTTCACGAACACCTCCCCGGAGGCAGGGGTATGGATGCCGTACAGGACGTTCATCAGGGTGGATTTTCCGGCGCCGTTCTCGCCCACGAGGGCGAAGATCTCGCCCTTGTTCACGGAGAAGCTCACGTCATCATTGGCCCGGACACCGGGGAATTCCACACTGACGTGGGAAAACTCGACGATTTTTTCCATGCTCATTCCTCCCGAATTCCATAGAGTGTGCAGGCATTGCGATAAGTTGCGTCCGCTGCGGCGGTGAAGGAAATGCCCTTGATCCGGGCCAGGGCCTCCGCCACCCGGTACACATAGCCGGGGTCATTGCGCTTACCCCGGAAGGGTTCCGGAGCCATGTAGGGGCAGTCGGTTTCAATCAGAATCCGGTCCAAAGGTACGGCGGAGGCCGCCTCGATGGCCCGCCGGGCATTTTTGAAGGTCAACACCCCGGTGAAGCCCACATACCAGCCCCGGCGGACCAGGTCCAGGGCCATTTCCTTAGAGCCGGAGAAGCAGTGGAACACCCCCCGAAGGCCGGGGTAGTCGTCCAGAATCTCCAGAGCATCCTGATGGGCCTCCCGCTCGTGAACGATGACGGGCATATCCAACTCCGCCGCCAGGTCCAGTTGGGCCCGGAAGGCGGCTTTCTGTATCTCCCGGGGGACGTCCTCATAATGATAGTCCAGGCCAATTTCGCCGACGGCCTTCACCTTCCGGTTGTCTCGGATGAGGGTCCGGTAAGCATCCAGCGTTTCCTCGTCCACCTCGTCGGCGGCATCCGGATGGGAACCGGCGGCGGCGTAGATCCAGGGGGTCTCCTCCGCCAGAGCCGCTGCGGCATAGGAGGAGGCCAGGGAGCAGCCGGGGTCCATCAACAGGCCGATGCCCCGCTCCGGCAGGGTCCGAATGAGTTCGGAGCGGTCCAGGTCAAACGCCCGGTCGTCCAGATGGGCATGGGAATCAAATAACATAGGGGGTCCTCCTGTTTTGTGTGTATAGAAATCTCCCGGCGAGGCGTGCCTCGCCCCTACCGTGCTACGCCGGAAAATTTCACCGCTACCCAGCAATTCAGGCACGCACGCACCGGGGGGAGGTCGGGGACATTTTTCGGGTACCCCCGCAGGCCCGTTCCGGCCCACTTCACCGCCGCCTCTTTTTGCACCCAGAACCGCAGCAAAGCGGCATTTTGATCGGAAGCTGCCCGAAAAACCGCATATTCCGGCTCGGTCAGTATCTTCTCCGCCAGCCGCAGGTCGATGTTCCGGTCCCGCTCCTCCGCATCCACCCCCAGCGGGGCGTTGCCCAGAGCGCAAAACACAAAATGCTTCGTATGACTGATGGAAAAATGCAGGTTTCCTGCCAGAAAATGGGGCTTTCCATAGATTCCGGTGCCGATTTCCGGCATTTCCTCGCCGGTCCAGGCCCGGAACATCCGCCCCAGCAGCGCCCGCCCGGCCTGGTGAGGCGTGGCCCCCGCCGGGATGGCCTGACCCCAAAGCCAATAGTTACTCGTCGGCATCAATGATGTCCGGCCGGCCGGTATGCAGCTCCGGGAACTGCCGCTCCCGGATGCGCAGCACCAGCTGCAGCACACCGATGACCGCCAGGGCCACACCCAGGACCATCATCACCACCCGGGAAGAAGTCAGCGGGAAGCACAGCAGCAGGATGCCGCCTGAGAGCATAATGATGCCCAGAAGAATTTCCCGGCCGCATTCGTGCTGGGCCTTATGGAGCCGCAGGGCATCGTACAAGGTGCTGACGCCCTGGACCGCCAGGTAGACCCCCAGGCAGTAGCCCAGCACCGTGGCCAGGGCCAGGGGATGGCGAATGACGTAAATGCCGCAGGCCGTGGCCACCACGCCCGCCGCCACGCCGAAGAATTCCGCCCCGGCTCCGCAGACGATGACCAGCACGATGCCCGCCGCCGCCAGGACCCAGCCCAGTACCGTAGCTACCGTAGCAGACCCGGAATCCGGGAAGAACACCAGCAGCACGCCCAGCAGGGTCAGCAGCACCGGCCCCACGCATTTTCCTAAAATATAGCCGATTTTCTTACTTTTCTTGGTTGCCATAGGTTTTTCCCTCCTGTATTACAGCACTTTTCCGCCGTTGACGGTGAGACGGAAGTTGGCCCCCAGCATCTCGGCGGCTCCCCGGCACATCATCATCCGGCCCAGAAAAATGTCGAAATATTCATACATGGTGCAGATGCTCTCGTCCACCTGCAAATTCAGGCTGATCTTAGCCTCCTCCGGGTCCACCTTCAGGCTGGAGCCAGTGACGGCGAAGTTCACCCGGTCGTGGATGTCGAATTTCTCCCGTTCCTTCTCCCGGACCCGGTTCCGCCGCACGTCGGTCTTGTCCGCCAGCACCAGCGCCGCCGACACCGGGTCCTTGGCCCCGCCGGTGGACTCGTCGTGGTTGCCGATGGCGGAGATGACCGTCACCCGCTCCACCAGGGTCAGGGGCTTGTCCCTGAGAATGTCCCAGGCCAGCAGGGCGCCGTACTCGGCGTGATGGGTCCGGTTCACGGAATTTCCGATGTCGTGGAGCAAGCCTGCGATTTTCGCCAACTCCTGCTCCCGCTCGGAGTAGCCCAGCTTACGGAGAATATAAGCGGCCCGTTCGGCCACCAGGGTGGTATGGGCCACAGAATGGTCCGTGAACCCCAGGACCCCCAGGTCCCGATTTCCTTTTTTCAGCAGCTCCGCCACCTGGGCATCCTGCTGCAATTCTTCATATAACATTTGCATAACCTCCGTTCTCTGTCATTATAACCCAAAGCGGCTCTTCTGGCAACGGACATTTTGGTATGGATATGGTAAAAATTTTCAAAAATCCGGGATATACGCCTGCTGAGCAGCCTCCGCCTCCTGAACGAATCCCTGCAGGTCGTTCAGGTACATCCAGCTGAGCACCGCCTGATATTCCTCCTCGGTAATTTTCCGGGCCAGGTCCCCGGAAAGCCCCGGCATGGGGGTGTACTGCCGCATGAGGCTCACCAGCACCTCTCCGGGCCGGAACGTTTCCCCGATCCAGTCCAGAATTTTCAGAGAATTTTCGATTTGGCCCGGCAAAATCAAATGTCGGATGAGAACGCCCTTTTTCAGCCGCTCCCCCTCCCATTGTGGTTCGCCCACCTGGGCCACCATCTCCCGGATGGCTGCCGCCGCCACGGGAAAGTAGTTTTCCGCCCCGGAAAGGGCCTTGGCAAGGCCAGGCTCGGCGTACTTCATGTCCGGCAGGTAAATGTCGATTTTTCCGGACAAGGCCCGGATGGTCTCGGTGCGCTCATAGCCGCCGGTGTTGTAGACCACGGGGACGGGCAGGGGCGCTTCCAGGGCGGGCAAAATGGTCGGCAGGAACTGGGTGGGGGTCACCAGGTCGATGTTCTCCGCCCCCTGAGCGATCAGACAATCGAAAATGGCCCGCAGACCGGTGCTGTCCACGGCCTTTCCCGCCGGAGTGCGGCTGATGGCAGCGTTCTGGCAGTACACGCAGCCCAGGGTGCAGCCGCCGAAAAACACGGCCCCGCTGCCGCCGTTCCCGGCCAGGGCCGGTTCTTCCCACTTGTGGAGCATGGTTTTCGCCACGATGGCCTTGTCCGGGCAGCGGCAGAAGCCCAGTGCGGTCCTCCGGTCCACTCCGCAGCGCCGGGGACATAAGGTGCAGGCGTCGTAAGTCAAAAAAATTCCCCCTTTTTTACCATTGTACCACGGCACTACCCCTGCCGCAAGAGGGAAAACACACGGCTCCCGGCGGGGCGAATTCTATTCGCTTCGCCGGGAGGTCTGCCGGCAAATGCAATGACCCGGCAGGGACTGCTCCCTGCCGGGTCGAAATATTGGGTTTTATCACCGTTTGCCCGTTTCCTCCAGGAACATGGGCGTCAGCTTTTCCTTGCCGAACAGGTCCTGGAATCGCTGGCATTTCACCAGAAATGCGTAAAAAATCGGATAGCCGCAGCCGTACAACGTCTCCACGTTGCCCTGACCCTTGGACAGGATCACGTCGGCGGCGTCCATGGCCTGCTTCGCCTGGGCCCCCAGGGCGGACAGCACCGTGCCGGGGATGTTCGTGCCGTTGTCGATGACCGGGAAGGGCAGCTCCATCAGTGCCGCATCGGCCCGGGTGGCGTCGTTGGCCGCCGGACCGCCCCGGACGCAGAAGGTGATGGCCAAGTTCGGGTACGCCCTGGCGATCTCCTCGCCCAGCAGCCGGTCAAAGCCAATTTCCCCGGCGTTGTCCGTGAGATACAGCAGCCTTTGGCTTTTCCCCAGCTTCTCCCGGAAGCGATGGTACGTCTCCCGGTCCAGGTCCATGTTTTCGGCATTTTTCAGCATTTCATCCAGCTTTTCAAAGGTCAATTCTCCCTGCAAAGCGGAAAAATCGATATAATTTCCCAGAATGGCGAATTGCAGTGCCGTAAAAATCGGGTCCTGGGTTGTTTCGATGCGCCTGCGGATGCCCGGCAGCCGTTCCAGCACGAATTTGTTGGAATCCGCCTTTTCCTGACGGAAACGGTCCGCATCCAGGCCGTAATACTTCTGAAAAAGAGCCGTTGTGCCGGGGGACAGCAGGGGGGAGGCGGATCCGGCCACGGGGGTATCCAGGTAAAGCTGCATCAGCTCCCGGGCAAAAGCCGTAGCCGTGGCCTCGTCCCCCAGGGAACGGGCGGTGGCCACGTTGCGCCGGTAGTGGCAGCCGTAGCAGAAAGAATCCAATTCGACACTCATACTTTTAATTTCACCACGATCTTACAATAGTCATTGGGCCGGTCCAGATACCGGGTGGGCATGTGGCCGTCCTCCGGGAAGGCTACATAGCAATCCCCTTGCGAAATGGGGAAAAAGTCGCATTTTCCCGTGTAAAAGCCGATGTCCTTATCCGTATCGAAGGGGGACACGGGGGTCAGGGTGTCCAGGGGTGCCCAGCCCACCACCTCGTGGCCCTTCACCAGGTACTGAATGTCCAGGTACTGCCGGTGGGCCTCAAAGGTGGCGTTCTCCGTGGGCATGGTCGTGCCGGAGGACACCATCACCCGGCCGTTGGAGATAGGATAAGTGGCAGTCTCGTAGGTTTTCAGCCCGGCAATCAGGGCCATAGCCTCCTCCACGCCGGGAAGAACGGCCGCATAGCGGGTCAGTGCGGAAAAAGGACAGACGATCATAGCGTTTCCCTCCAAATCAGGATTTATGTGTGAGATATGCCCCGAAGGGGCGGTAGGCACGATCGTTCTTGGGTTTAGGGGCGGCGGCATGCCCCGCCCGCCCGAATTCCATACGCAGAAACAGAGAAGCGTAAGCCTCCCCTGTGTAGGGGGAGGTGGGTCGGCGCTAGCCGACTCGGAGGGGGTGTACGGTAGCAATTTCGTAGGAGACTATCGAACGATGGCCTTTGCCATGTCGATAGCGTACACCCCCTCAGTCGCACCTGACGGTGCGACAGCTCCCCCTACACGCCGGGAGCCTTTGCTCTGAGAAACTGGGTCCCGGCGAAGCCTTGCCTCCCTCTTAGAGGGAGGTGGCTCGGCGCAAGCCGAGACGGAGGGAGTGCGCACGGTTCGATAGGACACTCCCCCAGTCACGCTTCACAGCGTGACAGCCCCCTCTAAGAGGGGGCCAAGAGACGGTGCAAACCGGCAGCCCCTGCCGCCCCTCATCCGTCCGCCCTGACGGGCGGCCACCTTCCCCCAGGGGAAGGCATCCCTCAGAAGGGTCGGTACACTTCTACATCGTCCGACCGTTCACCCCCTCAGTCGCACCTGACGGTGCGACAGCTCCCCCTACACAGGGGAGCCATTTCTCTGTTCCGGCGGTCCCTACGTCGATTTCTGCCGCTCAAGCATCAGACGTTGGCGGGCGAGGCGTGCCTCGCCCCTACAATGCCACGTCGGGGGCTTTTTCTCAATTCTCAAACAGGCTCAGCAGATCCTCAAACCGATCGATTTTCGCCTCGTAGTCTTTTACGTCTCCGAAGCCGTAGGCGGCCCAGATGAAGGGAATCCCCGCTGCGTGGGCGCTGTCGCAGTCTCCCTGAATATCCCCCACATAGGCGGCGGACTCGATTCTGTATTTTTCCATCAGGGTCCGGATGGTAACGCTTTTCGCCGCCCCGGTGTCCCCGAAGCACAGGTGGCCCCGGATATAGGGGGTCAGGCCCAGCTTCTCGATGCACACCTCCGGGTAGCCCCGCTGGCTGTTGCTGACGATGTACAAGTTCCTTTTTTCGCTGAGGACCGCCAGGGTCTCTTTCACTTTCGGATAGCCAATGTTGCAGGGAGACTCCCACAAATGGACCATCTCCCGGTCCATGCACCGCTCCATCTGGTCCATCCGCTGCTCCTTGGGCAGACCGGCGAGCATCCCGTCCGCCAGGTCCACCATGGTCTTGCCGAACAGGGTCCGCAGCCTCGCCTCGGAAATGCACAGCTCCGGGTGGCCGTCGTCGATGAGTTGGAGGTTGTACCCCTCGCCCACCAGGGCCACGCTGTCCCAGAGGGTGCCGTCAATATCAAAGATCAGTGCTTTCGGTGAGGTCATAGAAGTCTTCTCCCTTGTCCAGGTGCCGCTGGATGCGGCCCAGGATCATATCCAGGGCGATCCAGTTCTTGCCGCCCTCCGGCACCACGATGTCGGCGTACCTCTTTACTGGGCTCCACATAGCGCTCGTGCATGGGCTTCACCGTGTCCTGATACTGGGCCAGCACGCTCTCCAGCGTCCTGCCCCGCTTGTTCACGTCCCGCTTGATGCGGCGGCACAGCCGCACATCCGCATCGGTGTCCACGAAAATTTTAATGTCCATCAGGTCCCGCAGTTCCTGATTTTCAAAAATCAGGATGCCCTCCACGATGATGACCCGCTCCGGGACGATGTGAATGGTCTCGCTGCTGCGGTTGTGGACCGTGAAATCGTAGACCGGGCAGTCGATGGCCTGGCCGTGGCGCAGGCAGTCCAGATGATAGACCATCAGGGAGGTGTCGAAGGCGTCCGGCTCGTCGTAATTCAGCTTGCAGCGTTCTTCGTAGGGGATGTCGTCGTGGCGCTTGTAATAGTTGTCGTGGCTCAGGACGGTGACGGACCCCTCGAAATGAGAAATGATGTTCTTCATCAGGGTAGTCTTGCCGCTGCCGGTGCCTCCGGCGATGCCGATGACCAGAATTTTGTCCATGGTTCTCTCTCCTATTCCAATAATTTCCGGCTCAGGTCCAGAATCTCCGGACCCGGCAGGCTGTTGCACAGAATCAGTTCCCCGGGGCCGTCATAGAGAAGCCCCGCCTGGGCCAGACGGCGTTTCGTCTCCCGGGCCGTGCCGGGGCCGCCGTCCAGCAATTCCACCTCCGGCCCCAGCACCGCCCGGATGGCGCGCACAGCAAAGGGGAAGTGAGTGCAGCCCAGGACCAGGGCGTCCAGCTTGCCCGTGTATGGCCCCAGGACCCGGAACATCAGGTCCAGAGCCTCCGGGGAATCCGCCTTGCCCTGCTCCACCAGTTCCACCAGCCCCGGCGCAGGGATGGGGTCAATGCGGCAGGTGTCGTCAAAGCGATGAAGAAGGGCGGAAAATTTCTCCTCCCGCAACGTCAGCGGTGTGGCCATGACCCCCACCCGGCCTCTTGGAAAATGCTCCGCCGCCGGTTTCAGGGCCGGTTCCATGCCGATGACGATCAGGTCCGGGAAGGCACGGCGCAGGTCGGAAATGGCGGCAGCGGTAGCCGTATTGCAGGCCACAACCAGAGCCTTGATGCCCTGCTCCTTCAGCTTCTCCGCAGCGGCCAGGGTCAGCCGCCGGACCTCCGGTACGGTTTTGGTCCCATAGGGGGCGTTGGCCGAGTCCCCGAAATAGAGATAGCGCTCCTGAGGCAGCAGCCGCCGCAGCTCCCGCAGCACGCTCAGACCCCCAAGGCCCGAATCCATCACGGCGATATAGTCTTGCTTCATGGGTCCGCCTCCTTTGTTACGCTCCATTGTAACAGATTTGCCCAAGGGTTTCAATGCCTCGTTGACTTTTCCGTCGGAATTTGTTATGGTATAGCAAATCAGAATTGGAGGCAATTTCCATGGAACGCTATCTTTTCGTCATCGATTATCAGAACGACTTTGTAGACGGGGCCCTGGGCTTCCCCGGAGCGGAGAAGCTGGATGCGGGCATCGCAGCAAAGATCCGCTCCTACGGCAAAGGCCGGGTATTTTTCACCAGAGATACCCATTTTGAGAACTACTTAGAGACCCGGGAGGGAAAAAATCTGCCCGTGGTCCATTGCATCAAGGGAAGCACCGGCTGGCAGGTCTACGGGGAAACTGCCAAGGCGCTGGCGGAGGTGAACGCCGTGGCCATAGATAAGCTGACCTTCGGCATGAATGTGGCCGACCCGGCGGTGGCATCCGTCCTGCCGGAAAAGGCCGACGAGATCGAGCTGGTGGGCCTGGTCAGCAATATCTGCGTGGTCAGCAACGCCGTGGTGCTGCAAAGCCGCTACCCGGAGGCCACCATCACCGTGGACGCCAGCCTGACCGATTCCTTCGATAAAAAACTCCATGAAGAAGTCCTGGACGTCCTGGCCGGCTTTCAGGTCAAGGTGACAAAATAAGTCGAAAAAGCCCCTCCCGGCTCCGATTGCCCCGCCAAAAGGAAATTTTTATGGGCGGCTTGTGGAACGGATATTGAAATTCCCGGCGTTTGTGGTATTATAAGAGCATCGCTTTTTTCGCATTGGATGAATCCAGGCGGCGGAGTAGGACGAGGGGCGGTAGGCAGTCGGTTATTGCGTGTGGGGGCGGCATGCCCCTACAAACAGAATTGAGGGTGCGTCCCGCCCCTCATCCGGCCTCGCCGGGGTAGTTCCGGCTTCGCACGTTTTCTCTCTTTTTCGAAATTCTTATCCTCATTTCAGGAGCGACCCATGATCGATCTACGTTCTCTGCGGCCAAATAACTTGACCTCTCCGCAATTTTCTCATCTGCTCTGGGTGCTTTACTGGCCGGCCTACGGCATTGCTTTCGGCGCTCTGGAGTTTCTGCGTCCGGCTGCGGACTGCTTCAGCGTTCATTGCCGTGTGGATGATCTCATCCCTTTCTGCGAATATTTCTTCATTCCCTACCTGTTCTGGTTCGTATTCTTAGTGGGAATGAATGTATATCTGGCCCTCTGGGAGCCGAAAAGCTTCCGGAAGTTCATGCACTTCGTGGCTTTCACCTACACCCTGACGCTGCTTATTTATGTGGTCTGGCCCACAAAGCAGGACCTGCGGCCTACGGAATTCGTCCGGGACAATTTCTTCACCCATTTGGCCCAAGCCTTCTATCACTTCGACACCAATACCAATGTCTGTCCCTCCCTCCACGTCATCGGCTCCATGGCCGTGGTGTTCGGGGCCTGGGATTCTCAGCGGTTTTCTTCCGGATTCTGGAAATGGGCGTTTTTCCTGACAGGAATGCTCATCAATATCTCCGTGTGCTTCGTGAAGCAGCATTCTTTTATCGATCTGGTGGGCGGGCTGCTGATGAGCTTGCTGGGCTATGTGCTGGTCTACAAGCTGCCGAAAAAGGAGAAAGTGAATGAATAACGAAACGGTCTTTTCCCCCATGTTCCGGGAAAAAGCGAACAATTATCTGATTCAGGCAGAAAACGCCCGGAAACGATTCTTAGGCTATGACACGGAAGTTCTGGCCCGGAAATTTTCCCTGAAAGCCGACGAAACCTATCTCTACGCCCCCATGATGGGCCGGGAATACCGCATTGAACGCTCCACGGGCCGGATGGAAAAGAAAATCGGTAAAGCCTGGGCCGACGGAAGCAGTTTTGCGGAAACGCTGACCCTGTTCGATGTGCTTTGTGACAGCAAGCCGGGGGCCAAGCTATCCGGCTCCTGGAAGGCCATGCGGGACTTCGGCCTTCAATTCCATCAGGGGCTGCTGGAACAGGACGATAACCCGGATGCGGTGTTTTTTGACGCACATCCGGAGGTACTTACCAAGGGCTGTCTGGCCCTGGGGGCCGCTCCCATGCCGGGGGCCGACCTGGGCTACGCCGTCCCCGCCGTGCTGGGGGTCCCTGTCTGGGTGCAGTTCTGGCACTCCGACGAGGAATTTGCTCCCCGGCTCCGGTATCTCTGGGACGAAAACGCCCTGCAATTTATCCGATACGAGACCATGTGGTACGCCGTGGGGCTGCTGCTGGAGCGGATCAAGGAAGAAGGACACCAATGAGTTTACGAGATTTGGACTCCACCTATGTGAAAATCGACCTGGACGCCATGCTGGACAATCTCTCGGCCATTTCCGAAAAGGCCGGGACCATGGTCCTGGCGGTCATCAAGGCCGATGCCTACGGCCACGGCGCCGTGGAAGTGGCCAAGGCTCTGGAAAGCCACTGCGCTTTCTTCGGCGTTTCCTCCATTCTGGAGGCGCTGGAGCTGCGGCAGGCCAATATCACCACCCCCATTCTGATCCTGGGCTACACCCCCGTTCCGGCCTTCCCCGCCGCCGTTTCCGGGGAGATTCGCCCTGCCATTTTCCATGAAGCCGATGCCCAGGCCCTTTCCCAGGCCGCCCAGAAGCTGGGCCGCATTGCCAAGTGCCATCTGGCGGTGGATACGGGCATGAGCCGCATCGGCTTCCAGGTGACGGAGGAGGATGCGGACGCCTGCGAGCGTATTGCGAAGCTGCCCAATCTGGAAATCGAGGGCATTTTCAGCCATTTTGCCACGGCGGACAGCGCCGATCTGAGCCGTTCCTACGCCCAGGCGGAGAAATTCGACGCCTTTGTCTCCATGCTGAAGGACCGGGGGGTAAACATCCCCATCCGGCATCTGGACAATTCGGCAGGCCTGATGAATTTCAAGGAGCACTATGAAATGGTCCGCTCCGGCATCATCACCTACGGAATGTACCCCAGCGACGAGGTGGACCCGGGCAGTCTGCACCTGACCCCGGCGCTGAGCTGGCACAGCCGTATCACCCATCTGAAAACCCTGGCTCCCGGCCGGGAAATCAGCTACGGAGGGACGTTCACGACGACGAAGGATACCGTGGTGGCCACCGTGCCGGTGGGCTATGCCGACGGCTACCGCCGGAGCCTGTCCGGGAAATTCTACTGTCTGATAAGGGGCAAAAAGGCGCCCATTTTAGGCCGGGTGTGCATGGACCAGATGATGGTAGACGTGACGGACATCCCCGGCGTGAAGCTGGAGGACCCGGTGGTGCTGGTGGGCCGGGACGGGGACGAGGTCATCACCGTGGAGGACATGGCCGCTGCGGCGGACACCTTCAATTATGAGTTGGTCTGCGGTCTGAGCCGCCGTGTGCCGAGAATTTACACCCGGCAGGGAAAAGAGACCTATTCCGTGCATTATTTGTTGGAGAATGGGTGAAAAAGCATAGCGAACCCCCGGAGGCATTTGCCTCCGGGGGGTCGCTGTTTTGCGAACAGCCTCCCGGCGAGGTGAAAAATAGCCTTCCCCTGGGGGAAGGTGGCCACCCTTACGGGTGGCCGGATGAGGGGCGGTAGGCAGTTGGTTATTAAGTGTAGGGGCGAGGCATGCCGCCGCCCCTACAAAGCCTCGCCGGGAGGTGTCCAAACCTTGGAAGATTACACCCCCTCAGTCTGCCCGCAGGGCAGACAGCTCCCTCTACACAGGGGAGCCTTACGCCTCGCCGTCAGATTTTACCGTCTCCGCAAGGCCTATACGAAATCCCCTCAGCAGAGCGGCGTTTTCCTGCTTCGCTGAGGGGTCGTTTTCTTCTTTTCCGCTTTAATTCTCATACTCCTGCCGGAAGAAGTCGATGATGCGGCGGTAGCGGCCGTAAAGCCGGTCGTAAATTTCCGCATTTTCCGGGTTCGGGGTATAGACCGTATCGGAAAGGTCCTCCATCCGGTCCATGGCCTCGTCCATACCGGAAAATGCTCCGGCGGCCAGACCTGCGAACATGGCGCTGCCCAGGGCCGATCCGTACTGCATTCCCGCCAGCCGGATGGGCAGGCCCAGCACGTCGGCGTAGATCTGCATGACCAGGGGATTTTTCCCCGGAATGCCGCCGGTGGCCCGAATTTCCCGGAACCGGAAGCCTGCCTGTCGAAAACGGTCATAAATATTCCGGCAGCCGAAGGCCGTGGCCTCCAGCATGGCCCGGTAGACCTCTTCGGGCCGGGTGGACAGCCGCAGGCCGGAGATCACGCCCTTGAGCTTTTCATTCATGTAGGGGCTCCGGCTGCCGTTCCACCAGTCCACCGCCACCAGGCCGCTTTCACCGGGGGTCAGCCTGGCGGCCTTGTCCGTCAGCTCCCACTGATTCAGACCGCAATGGGCAGCGTACCAGGCGTACTGGTCGCCCACGCAGCACTGGCCCGCCTCGTAACCGTAAAAGCCGGGCAGGATGCCGTCCCTCACGATGCCGCAGGTCCCGTCCACAAAGCGGTAGGTCTTGGAAAGGACCGTGGTCGTAGACCCGGTGCCCAGGATCAGCAGGGGCGTGTCCTCCCCGCGAAGGCCGCAGGCAGGGGGCGCCGCATGGCCGTCAATGACGGACACCGCCACGGCGCAGCCCACCGGCAGGCCGGTCTTTTCCGATGCCGCCGCCGTAACCGTCCCGGCCTTCTCGCCGGGGTCCAGCAGGGGCTGGTTCCATTTTTCCGTGAGATAATTTGCAAATTCCGGATGAATGGCCGTCAGAATTTCCCGGTCCGGCCAGCCCTTTTCCATGCTGTAAATGCTTTTCAGACCTGCCGTGCCCCGATTCTGCACCAGCTTGCCGGTGAGCAGGGACACCATGTAATCCCCCGCCTCGGCAAAATGGGCGGCAGCCCGGTAGACCTCCGGGGCCTCCTCCAGGGTCTGCAGGACCTTGGCAAGCTCACTTTCCGCACCGGCCAGCTGGAAATTGCTGGAAAGCCGTTCCGGGTCCATGGCCTCCAGCACCCGGCGGATTTTCGCCGCCTGCTTCTGGGAGCCGTGGTGCTTCCAAAGCTTGGGCCAGGCGTTTTTCTCTTGGCGGAAGGCCGGGTCCTGACACAGGGGACGGCCGTTCTTATCCAGAGGCAGTACGGTGGCAGAGGTGAAATCCACTCCCACGCCGATGATGTTTTCCGGCTCCACGCCGCTTTTCCGGATCACGCCGGAAATCGTTGCGTACAATGCCTCCTCCCAGTCCGCCGGGTCCTCCAAGGCCCATCCGGCGGGCAGGGCTTCCCCGGTCTCCGGAAGCTGCCGGTCCAGAACGGCGTGGGCGTACACGCTGACGCTGTCCGCCAGTATTTCGCCGGTTTTCAAATCGGCCAGCACGGCCCGGGCGGACAGGGTGCCGAAATCCACGCCGATGGTATATTGCTTTCTCATTCGTCGTCCTCCTCGGGAAGAAGCCCCGCCTTCCCCATGGCCCGGCGGGTCACGGTGGAAATGGGCAGGGCGAAAAATGCCGGGAACAGGAAGCCCACATACCAGATGCGGCCCAAAATCCAGGTCCCCGCCGCCAGGGTCAGCACGATGAGAATATTGCCGACGATGTTGGAAAGGGCGAAAACCATGGCCGGGCGCAGACTTTCCCGGAAGGTGCGTCCGCCGGTAATGGACAAGGGCAGCAAATAGGCACTCATGCAGGTGAAAATCAGCAGCAGTGCCACCAGCAGTCCCGTGACGACAGCCATAAAATAGCCGGTAGTGAAGTTGGGGATGCAGATGCTCAGGTCCACAACGCCCAATGCTGCCACCGCCGCCGTAAAGAGCCACCAGAGGCTGCCGGACTTCCAATGGGCCTGAAAGGATTCCCAGAATGTGGAAAACGTCTTGCTGCCCATGGTGTCCAGCCGCCCCAGCAGGTCAAAAAGGGCCGCCGAAGATGCCCCGATGGTCAAAACGGGAACGCTGAACAGGGTCCACAGCAGGCTCAGCTCCAGAAGTTGGGAGACTTTTGTCAGCAGATACCAGAATTTTCCGTTCAGGATCCGCTCGGTGCCGGTCATGGACGCACCTCCGCAGGGGTCACTTTGTTGGTAGGCATATAGTCCAGTCCGGCGGCGATCATATTCAGTGCCTTCTCCCGGGTGTCCGCCGCACGGAGGCACAGCAGCATTCCTGCATCGTGAACCCGCTGAACAAGCCCCTCCGGGGCGTCGGCCAGGTCGTCGATCTTATAGGACACGCCGCAATTACCAATTTTTTCCAGTTGCGCCATTTCCTCAGGTGTTGTGAAGATATGGTGCAGGAAAATCTCCGGGCAAACGGCCCGTGCCCTCAGCAGCGGCTCCAGATGGATACCGGAAAAAATAATTTCATCCACCGGGAACACGTCCAGGGCTTCCTTCAGAATATCCTCCGGGGGAGCGGTCTTGACCTCCAGGAAGGGCAGGCAGCCGGAATTTTTGCAAATCTCCAGATACTCCCGAAAAAGAGGCATCCGTTCCTTCTTGTCCTGCCGGTGGGGCATGGCCTGAATCTCCGCCCAGGTCAGGTCCGGGATGCGGCCCGTGCCTTCGTAGGTGACGTCTACGGTCTCGTTGTGGCAGCAGACCAGGAAGCCGTCCTTGGTCATGTGAACATCGGTCTCAATGGCCCAGAACCCCTTTTCCCCCGCCGCCCGGAAGGCGGACAGGGTATTCTGGGGGTGGTCCACCGCCAGCCCCCGGTGGGCGATGAGCTTGGGAGCTGCGGCGGCATTCTTTGCATAAATGCGCTCGTACATGGAATTATCCTTTCACACCGGTGGTGGCGATGCTCTCCACGAAATATTTCTGGGTGGCGATGAACAGGACGATGATGGGCAGAATGGTGCTGGCGGCCGCCGCCATCATCAGGTTATACTCGTCGGTCATCTGCATCCAATACTGCACGCCCAGAGACACGGTGTAATTCTTGTTGCTGGGCAGGAAAATCAGGGCACTCAGGTATTCATTCCAGCTGGAAATAAAGCCCAGCACCGTAACCGTCACCATGGCCGGTTTGGTCAGAGGCAGCAGAATGCGGGACCAGATCTGGAAGTTGCTGCCGCCGTCCACTCTTGCCGCTTCCATCAGGTCGTTGGGCAGGCCCAGATAGAACTGCCGCAGCAGGAAAATGGAGCTGATGGAGAAGAAGGAGGGCAAAATCAGGGCCCACAGGGTATCATACAGGCCCACGGAGAAGAACATCATGTAGCGGGGGATGATGGTGGCCTGTCCGGGGATCATCATGGTAACCATCATCAGCAGGAACACGAAGTTCTTACCCCGGAAGCGCAGCTTCGCCAGAGCGTAGCCTGCCAGAGAGGAAAGGAGCAGCTGACCCAGCGTTCCCACCACGCTGACGGTCAGGGAGTTCAGGTACAGCTTCCAGAAGGGGACCTTGCTGTCATTCCAGACACGCACATAGTTCTCCCACTGGAACACCTTCGGCAGCCAGGTAAAGTCCTTGGCAAAGACCTCCGGGCCGGTTTTCAGGGAGGAGGACAGCATCCAGAGCAATGGCAGCAGGAAGATGACGGCGCAGGCCGTGACCCAGATGGTATTGAGAATTTTGGAAGTTCGTTCACGTTTCATTGGGTTTGCCCTCCTTTCTTAGTAGTGGACCCACTTTTTCTGGCCCCAGAACTGAATGGCCGTGACCACCAGAATCACCGCCACCAGCACCCAGGCCTCGGCACTGGCGTAGCCGAATTTATAGGATGTAAAGGCGTTGGCGTAAATTTCCGTCACCAAGCTGGGGGCATTGCCGCCGGAGCCCATGATGTTGATGGCAGAGAAGGCTTTGAAGGCGGCGATCAGACGGACGATGCACAGGTAGAAGGTGGTGGGGGACAGCATGGGCAGGGTGATCTTGAAGAACTGCTTGCCCTTGGAAGCGCCGTCCACCTCCGCCGCCTCGTAAAGCTCCCGGGGGACGTTTTGCAGGGCGGCCATATATACGATCAGGTTAAAACCAATACCGGCGTACACCATGACGCAGATAATGGGAATTTTGCAGAGTGTGGAGTTCGTCAGCCACTTGGGGACCTCCTGGACCCCAAACGTGGTCAGGATCAGGTTGATGGGTCCGTCGCTGCGGAACAGGAAGCGGAACACGGCCGCCAGGGCCACCATACTGGAAATATAGGGCACGAAGAAGCAGAGCCGGTTGAACTTCTTGAAGTAGACTTTGTCGTTGATCATGTAGGCAAAGACAAGGGCCAGAAGGATGGAAATGGGGGCCACCGTCACGGCGTAGAGAATGGTGTTGCCCAGGGCCATCTTGAATTTCCGGTCACGGGTAAAGAGCTTGATAAAGTTGTCAAAGGCGACAAATTTAATGCCTTTCAGGCCGGAGAGGAAGTTCCACTCCGTAAAGGCCAGAAAGAACGATGCGATGATGGCAAAAACCACCAGGGTGAGGAAGATCACCATGGCGGGGGCCATAAAGAGCCAGCCGTCCCGATTCTCGATCCGCTGGGCCTTGGTCATTTTTTTCATAGGGGATTCTCCTTCCTTTTGGATAGATGCGGGACGAAATTGCAAGCCCCGTGGGGGGCAAAAGCCTTCCCCCGGATGGGGAGGGCGCTGGGGATGCGCCTCCGGCGAAGCGTAAGCCTTCCCCTGGGGGAAGGTGGCATGGCGTAAGCCATGACGGATGAGGGGCGGGACGCACCCCCGATTTTGCGTGTAGGGGCGGCGGTATGCCCCGCCCGCTTAAGTTCCATACGCAGGAATGGCGAGGCGTAAGGCTTCCCCTGGAGGGGAAGCTGGCAGCCCTTTAGGGCTGACTGATGAGGTCGAAGCTAAAAATTATCACCATAAGTTAGTACAAACCTGTTACCTTCGACCTCATTCGTCACGGGCTGAGGCCCGTGACACCTTCCCCTCCAGGGGAAGGCTTTGGTCGGTGCTTCGTCGAAGTCCCTACCGCCCCTCATCCGGTCCGGCTTTGGCCGGACCACCTTCCCCCAGGGGAAGGCTTTTCTCAGAGGGTCGGGGGTTCAGCGCCTTTTATAATTCCTTCATTTTGGAAGTTCCCTCCGGGGTGCAGGGACCCCGGAGGGAGAATGGAAGATGAAGAAAGTTACTTCTTGGCGTCGTCGATGGCTTCCTGAGCGCCGGCCTGGATCTCCTTCATGGCTTCCTCAACGGTGACTTCGCCGTTCAGGGCAGCCTTGGTGTACTGGTTCACCAGAGACTGAATGTCGGAGAAAGCGGTGATGTTGTCCTCGGAGTAGGCGGGTTCACCGGCGGCGACCACATACTTACCGAAGGCGTCCACATCGATGTACTTCTTGGCCTCATCCACGCTGCCGAACACAACGGAGACGATGTCGGAGGTATCCACGCCGGTCCAGGTGGAGGCGTGACCGGCAGCGTACATATACTTACTGCCGTAGGTAGCCAGGAACTTGGCGAAGGCATAGGAAGCGTCGGGGTTCTTGGTGTTGGCGGTAACGCACACGAAGGAGTTGGGGATGGCGCCGCCCATGTAGTTGGTCTCGCCCTTCTCGTTCACGGGATAGGGAGCGTAGGTGATCTTGAACTGAGGATCGCCGGCCACGATGTAACGGGTCAGGATGGACTCCACGGTGGAGGCGTTGGTGCCGTTCAGGAACATATCCCGGGACTTGGTGCTGTCGGCCAGATAGTTGGCCTTGGAGTACCAGATGCCCTCGTTCTCGGCGTCGATCTCACGCTGCAAAATCTTGGCGAACAGGGGGTTGTCGAAATCGGCGTTGCCGTCGGCAGTGTAGAAGGCGTTCATGCCCTTGCTCTGACGGATGGAGTAGGTCCAGTAGTCGGTCTGGTTGAAGTCGGAGCCGCCGTATACGACAGTCTTGCCGTCAGCGCCCTTCTCGGTCATCTTCCGGCAGGCATCCAGGTACTCATCCCAGGTCCAGGCGGAAGGAACCTCGCCCAGACCGGCAGCGTCCCACTTGTCCTTGTTGATGGCGACATAGATGGACAGACCGCCGGAGGGGAAAGCGTACACACGGTCCTCATACTTGTAGGTATCGGTGCCCCACTCCTTCACCAGGTCCAGGTTGTCCTCGGCCAGGCGGTCGGTGATGTCCATGAGCATGCCGTTGGTCCAACGGTCGGAGGTGTTGCTGACGCCGAAGCTCAGGATCACGTCCACGTTGCCGGCCATGATGGAGGTATCGGCGGCCACGTTGCCGTCGCCGTTGTTCTTATAGACTTCGTACTCAACCTTTACGTTGGGATAGTACTTGTTGAACTCTTCAATCAATGCGTCGGTGCCGTTTGCACCGGCGAAAGCGGTGTAGAAACGGACGGTGCCGGTCAGCTCGGTGGCGTTGTCGTTGATGTACTTGGGTTCCCCGGCAGGCTCGGTAGCGGCGGGCTCGGTGGTCTTGGTGTCGGCAGGCTCGGTAGCCTTGGTGTCGGCGGGTGCAGAGGTGTTGGGGGTGGTGTTGTCCGCAGGCTTGCTGGCGCAGCCGGCGAAAAGCCCCAGCATCAGCACGAGGCAAAGAACGATGGACAGGGTCTTTTTCATTTTTGGTTCCTCCTAAAAAATTTTTTGGTCGCTCTGTATCACGGGAGTACGGAGTGGGATGGGATCGCCTGAGCCATGACCGAAGGGATGTCCTTACCTAAGAGGTACGGCCTTACGGTTTCCGGGCAAGCCCCTCCTGCCGGAGGTGCCTGCCGCCCTTTGGGCGTTCCCTACCGCATCCTCATTTCCCGATACATTCTTAAAAATACGTCTTTAGAACACTTCGAATGCAAAGATATGGGCCACGCTGCTGCCGTAATCCTCGCCCATCTGCTCGCTCTGATAGGTGGAAAGCGGGGTGAAGCGAACGGCGTCGGCAGTGACATCCAGCGTCTCTTTAATGAAGCGCTGATGATTTTCGTGAGTCTCGTAAACGGTCTTCCACGCTCCGTCCACCCGTGCCTCGATTTTGTAGGATTTCAGCAGGCACTGAGGGAAGCCGAAGGTGGTGTCGTTATGGCTCTTGGGGAAGAACAGCACCATAGAGGTGTGGATGCCGTCGGGGTTGCCCTCCACGAACTCCCGGTCCAGGTCGCTGTCCGCCACCAGACGGAAGCCGTTGACGTGAACGGGCTTGTCGAAGGTGTACCAGATGGGCATATTGGTCTTGCCGAAGTAGCCGTTGTCCATGCCCCAGATGCGGCGGTCGATGCCGTTATGCAGGTTGGAGCAGTCGCCGTAGGCACATTCCAGCTTGCCCCGGAGGGACAGCGGCTCGATCTTTCTCCGGAAGCCCGGCAGGAAGCAGTCGTCCTCCATCAGAGCGTCCTGGATCTCGGTGATGCACTGCTGACCGGCCTGACGGGGAGTCAGAGCGTGGGCGATGGCAATGGCGGCGCCGGTACCGGCAGCCTGACCGATGACGCCAATCGTTCCCATGACCCGGGTGGTGCTGATGCCCACATGGGTGCAGGAGATATTCCGTCCGGCAAACATCAGGTTCTCGATATTCCTGGAGTACAGGCACCGGAAGGGGATGCCGTAAGGCTCGCTCAAGCGGCGCTTCTGCAGGTGCGCCCCTCCCTGGGACTCCATGAAAAAGCCGCCGGGCAGGTGGTTATCGATCTGCCAGCCGCCGTAGGCCACGGTGTCCGGGAATACGGGATGGCCCTCCACGTCCTGCTGCTTGAGGATGTAGTCGCCCACATAACGGCGGCTCTCCCGCTTGCCGGGCAGGAAGCCCACCCATTCCAGCTCCCAGTTCTCGGCCCCATGGTCGCCCCAGTTCTTGATGTGGTCCCAGGCACCGAAGGCGATCTTCAGCAGTTCGTCCCGAATTTCTTCGGTATCGGCAATGCTGTCCTGCTCGCCGCCCAGCTCTACCCAGTAGAAGTTGGTATTGATGGCGTAGATGTTATGAGGCTTGTTGTGCATCTCCTCGTCGGTCTTGAAGGTGTAAGCCCAGGCGGGCGGGGTGAACTTCACGGGATGGTCGGTTTCCCGGGCCTGGATGAGCAGGCTCATGCCCATGGTCTTGCGATCTGCCTCGGGAAGGCCGAACTCCTCGCCGAACTCGGCCTGGGCCTCCCGGCCTACCCGGAACTCGGCCCCGGTCAAGGGAGCGAGAATGCTGTCGCCGGAGCAGTCCATGAAGATATCGGCCTTGACGGTATGCCAGGTGTAGGTGGTCAGCTGGAAGCCGGTGACGGAGACGACCTTGCTGCCGTCCATCTCGGCGTCGCAGCAGGAGCAGTTCAGCAGCAGCTCAATATTCGGCTCAAAACGGACCATTTCATAAAGGAGGCTGTCCCAGATGGAGAAATTCCGCTTGGGATTGCGGTACATATTTTCCAGCAGCAGCTCCTCCAGGATACCGGTCTCCTGCAAATTGCGGACACGGGTGCCTGCGCCGGAGATCCACATGCGAATCTCGGAGCTGGCGTTTCCGCCCAGCACCGGCCGGTCGTGCATCAGCACAACTTTGGCACCGTGGCGGGCTGCGGAAATGGCCGCAAACATGCCACCGATGCCGCCGCCGACAATGCAGAGCTGCGTTTTGTGTTCGATCGTGTTGAGTTTCATAGCTTTACCCCTCATTTTCCGGATGATGCTTGACTTTCCTTGAGATTTCTGGTATGGTTTGATTATAACATCACAGATTCAAAAAATCATCCGAAAACGTGACTTCGACTTTGGGATTTGTGATATGAGGAGGTACAAAAATGCGGGATTATTTTGGCAGTCATGTGCGAAAACACTACACATCTGTCCAGGACCCCCAACCCGGGCTCAAGGTCTGTACCAACCGGAGCGGCTGGCAGGATTACTTTCTAGGGGAATATCTGGTGTTTTCCCACCGGATTACCTTCTATAATCGGGAAACCTTCCCGGATAAGCTGCATACCCATACGTTCTATGAACTGGACATCATCGGCGGCGGAGATGTGAGCTACATTGCCAACGAGCAGGAGATCACTCCCCGGCGGGGCAACATTGTGCTCATTCCCCCCGGCGTGACCCACACGGCCCGGCTCATTTCCCCCTGCGAATATGATCGGACGGTGTTCTATTTTGACCCGAAGGTGCTGCAATTTCTGGGCGGGGCCAGCCTTCCCGGCATTTTTCACAGAGATCAGGCTTCTTGTCTGACCATTCCCATGCCGAAGCTGGCCCAGTACAGCTATCTCCTCAGCAGCGTGGAGTACCGCATCACCCAGGCCGACCCGGAGACCGCTCCGCTGATGTTCGCCCGGGTCATCGAGCTTCTCTACTGCATCAGCACCAACGCCCGGCAGGACCATGCCCACTATACGGCCCTGCCCTCCAACGTAGTGGAAATCAAAAGCTATATTGACGAAAATTACGCCACCATCGGGTCCGTTGCGGACCTGGCCAGCCAGTTCTTTTACAGCCGGGAGCATATTTCCCGCATTTTCAAGTATTATTTCAACACCAGCATCACGGAATACCTCATGCGCAAGCGCATCGAGGCCGCCAAGGCGGCCCTGGACGCCGGGGACAGCGTCACCAACGCCTTTACCCGCTCCGGCTACCGGAGTATGTCCACCTTTATCGAGGCCTTCCGCACCGTCACCGGTTTGTCGCCCTCTGCCTATAAGAAGGACCATAAGGCGGAGTGAAGAAAGGGTGCGCACCCCCGGCGGGGCAATGGCTCCCCTGTGCAGGGGGAGCTGTCTGCCTGTAAAGGCAGACTGAGGGGGTGTAAGCTGCCGAATTTTTGTAAATCCCCCGGCGTGGCAAAAAACGCCTTCCCCTGGGGGTTGTGCCCCGCGCAGCGAATAGAAAGGAACATGACTGCCGGTGGCAGTCATACCTCTACTGCGCTGTCATGGCGCAAGCCATGACTGAGGGGGTGTACGCTATCGATACGATAAAGGCCATCGTTCGATAGTCTCCTACGAAATTGCTACCGTACACCCCCTCCGTCTGCCCTTGCGGGCAGCCACCTCCCCCTACACGCCGGGAGGCTTACGCCCCTCTGCTTCTGCGTATGAAATTCGGGCGCATCGGGGCATGCCTCGCCCGCCCCTACACGCAAAAACGGAAATTTTTTCGCCCCGGCGGGGGATTTTCTCCTCCGTCGGGGCGATTTTTCTGTACTTTTTTCGTTTTATACTTTTATCTCATTCAGACCCTTGCCGGTCTTTCTGGCAATCTCCGCCAGGTCCTCATACTCCGGCTTGGCCCGGCGAACGCCGTGACCGCAGGACGTTTTCATCCGCACCGGACCGTCGGGGGTTTCAACAGTCTTCGTCTCCCGGCGGAGGGTCTCCCGCTCCAGTCGGGCAATGCGGATCCCCAGGGTGGTGGTATGCCGGAACAGCAGATCGACAAATTTCTCCCGGTCCTCCTCCCGGCACAGGCAGGTCAGAAGAATGCCCGGGCGGCTCTTTTTCATGCCGATAGGGGCCGTGAACACGTCCAGTGCCCCGGCGGAGAGCAGCGCCTCCATGGCAAAGCCCACCGCCTCACCGGTCATGTCGTCCAGATTGCAGGCCAGGGACAAGATTCGCTCCCCGGCTTCCTCCGTGTTCCCCAGCATCACACGCAATGCGTTGGCGGCCTCAAAATCCTTGGTCCCCAGGCCGTATCCGATTTTTTCCACCCGCATCACGGGCATTCCTGCGAAATTCGTGACAAACTGCCGCAGAAGCGCCGCACCGGTGGGGGTGCAAAGCTCCCCCCGGATGGTGCCGGTGTACATAGGAATGCCCTCCAGCAGCAGGGCCGTGGCCGGTGCCGGCACCGGCAGAATGCCGTGGGCGCAGTGGACCTGACCGCTGCCCACATGGACCGGGCTGGCAATAACCTGCTCCACCTGGAGCATTTCCATCAGCACACACACGCCCACCACGTCCGCCAGAGCGTCCAGCGTCCCCACTTCATGAAAATGAATTTGGTCAATGGTGGTCCCGTGGACCCGGCTCTCGGCATCGGCAATGGCAGCGTAGACAGCCTGGGCGTCCTGCCGCACCCGGTCGCTGACGTTCAGGTGGGAGAGGATGTGGGAAATGTCCGCCAGGGTCGTGTGATGGTGGTGATGATGCTCGTGTTCCTGCTCGTGGCCTTCCTCCTGCCCATGGCAAAGTACCTCCATGTGGGTGCCGGAAATGCCGCATTTCTGACTCTTTTTTGCAGAGATTTCAATGCCGGGTAGGTCCAGTTCCCGCATTTTCGCCAGAAAAGTCTCCGGCTCCGGCAGCAGCTCCAGCAGCGCCCCCATGAGCATATCCCCTGCCGCACCCATGCCGCAATCCAAGTACAGTGTTCTCATTGTTTGCCTCCCATGTGGTTCATCATGCCCGCCAGATACCCGGCGCCGAAGCCGTTGTCGATGTTCACCACACTGACGCCGCTGGCGCAGGAATTCAGCATGGACAGCAGAGCCGTCACACCGCCGAAGGCCGCTCCGTAGCCCACGCTGGTAGGTACGGCAATGACTGGGCAGTCGGCAAGGCCCCCAATCACGCTGGCCAAAGCCCCCTCCATGCCCGCCACTGCCACGATGACGCTGGCGTTCATAATTTCGTCCGTGTGGGACAGCAGCCGGTGAATGCCCGCCACCCCCACGTCATAGAGCCGGACCACCCGGTTGCCGTGGACCTCCGCCGTCAAGGCGGCTTCCTCAGCCACGGGAATGTCAGAGGTCCCACCGGTAGCCACCACGATGCTGCCCAGGCCGGTGGGCTCCGGGATGGGGCCGAGAATGCCGATACGGGCGTCGGGATGATAGTCTAAAGGCAAAGTTTCCGCAACTTTTGCTGCCTTTTCCGCATCCATCCGAGTGATCAGTACGGTGGAAATGTGATTTTTCAGCATAGCGGAAGCAATGCCGGTGATCTGCTCGGCGGTTTTGCCCGCTCCGTAAATGACCTCCGCTGCACCCTGCCGAACTCCCCGATGGAGGTCCACCTTCGCATAGCCCAGGTCCTCAAAGGGGGCCTTTTTCAGGTCCAGCAGGGCCTGGTCCACACTCAAATTTCCGGCGGCCACCGCCTCCAGGGTCTCCCGCGCGTTCATGGCCGCACCTCCAGGTCCAGAAGGACGTTTTTATAGTATTTTTTCAGCTCCGTGAGGATTTCCCTCCGGTGGGCCATCAAATTGGGAATTTGGTCCTCCGGAAGCTGAATACGGGCGGAATTCCCCAATTGCCGCACCCGGAAGTCGGAAAATCCCAAGGAAAACAGATACCCTTCCGCTTTTTCCGTATCCTGCAGCTTTTCCAGGGTAATTTCTTCCCCGGTTGGGATGCGGGTGGCCAGGCAGGCATAAGCGGGCTTGTCCCAGGTGAAAAGGCCCGCTTCTCTGGACTGGCGGCGAATCTCCGCCTTGGTCAGGCCACACAGCCGCAGGGGCGAAAGCACCTGCAATTCCTGCAAGGCCTTCATGCCGGGCCGGTCCCCGGCGTCATCGGAGGCGTTGGTACCGTCCAAAAGAACCGTGTAGCCGTCGGCCAAAGCCCGCCGGGACAGAGTGCCAAACAGGCCCACCTTGCAGAAATAGCACCGGTTGGCGGGGTTCGCCGTGACCTGGGGATCCGCCAGGGCATCCAATTCCAGCACGGTCAGGTCTGCGCCCAGCTCCCGGCAAAGCCGCAGGGCATCCTGATACTCAAATTCCGGCTGAAAGGCGGTCTTGATATAGTAGGGGTGGATGTCCGCCCCGGCCTGCCGTCCCGCCCAGAGCAGGAAGGACGAGTCCACGCCCCCGGAAAATCCCAGGGCAACCTTCGGATGTTCATGAAAAAATTCGGTAAGGGTCATAAGATTCAACTCCTGTTGGGTGGGGATCACGAAATGCAAGGGCAGCGCGCCCTTGGGATTCATTATAGACGAGATGAGGAAAAATGTCAAAAATAGATTTACCGCAGCGGCTCCCGGCAGGGCTTAGCCTCCCGGCGTGTAGGGGGGAGGTGTCACCGAAGGTGACGGAGGGGGTGTACGGTTGGTTCTTGTAGGAGACTATCGAACGATGGCTTTCACCGTGTCGATAGCGTTCACCCCCTCAGTCACGGCGTTGCCGTGACAGCTCCCCCTACACAGGGGAGCCTTTACTCAAAGTGGGCAAGCCTCTACCTCTTAGGTAAGCACACTCCCCCAGTCTGGCCTGATGGCCAGCCAGCCCCTCTGGGAGGGGGCCAAGAGACTGTGCTTCGTCCAAGCCCCTTCCGCTCCAACAAAACCTCTCCGGGAGCCATTCACAGCAAATTCCACCAGGTGGGGCTGTGGGCATTGGACATGGCCCGGGCACGTTGGGCCAGCTCGGCGCAGAGGGCCTTGCGCTCCTGCTCGTCCCCGCAAACCTCCGCCCTTGCAAATAGGCTGTCCATTTCCTCCATGGGTCCATGGTCCGCAAAGGCCGCCGTCAGATCCCGCCAGCGCCCATAACGCTCCTCCGCTTTCTCCAGATCCCCCGCTTCCAGGGCTTCCACCATGGGCGCATAAATGCGGTCCATGGCCACGGTGACGGCCATCGTCCCCGCCAGCAGGATCAGCAAAAGGATGATTCCTACCCACAGCCGCTTCATTTTCGGCCTCCCTTCGGGTAAAAAATCAGATTATCTTTCGGGTCCACAGTCAGAAGCAGCGTCTTTTTTACATCGGTTTTCAACCCGGAAAGGACATTTTTCAGCCATTTTTCGTTCTTTCCGGCCTTTTCCAGATTTTTCGTAAGAATTTTCCCGTCGGACACGACCGTCACCGGCAGATACGCTTCCTTGGCCTGAACGCCGGCATCCTTGGCGCTGGCCGGGGCGTTGGCCGGGAAGGGAAACACGGACAATTCCCCGTTGGTTTCCAGGATGGCATACTGGACCGTCCGGGGATCGAGAATACCTTTCTGCCGGAGAAGGCCCGTCAGTTCGTCCAGCGTAATGCGGGTGCTTTTGAGATTTTCCGGAAGAAAATTCCCGTTTTCCATTAGAATCACCGGTTTTCCGCACAAAATCCGCCGGACCCGGATGCTCAGCACCGCCCCGGCGGACAGCACCAATTCCACTCCCAGCACCGTGAGAATGGGGATCAGCCCCGTGAGCAGGGGAATGCCCCCGTCCTGCATGGGGATGGCCGCCAGATTGGCCACCAGCATGGTCACGACAAATTCCGCCGGTTCCATTTCGCCAATTTGCCGCTTGCCCATCACCCGCACCGCCAGAATCAGCACCAGATACAGCACGATGGTCCGCAAATAAGATAAAATCATGGGGAAAGCCTCCTTTTTTGGAGTATTTTACCCTGGAAAACCCGGCTTATTCCCGAAAAGCATTGACTTTCCCGCCTCCGGGACGTATAATGACGGGGAAATTTGCGAAAGGGAGAGACACTTCTATGGAACTTTCCTATCTGACCCGGGTGCTACGGGGGATGCGGCTGGAAAAAATGAACCACTGCATCGACACGGTCCATGAACGCTGCGGCAAGCCCAAGGCGGCCATTTTCTTCGATATGCTGGGCTGCGCCGCAAAATACGGTGCCGGTTATTATGACTACATGATCTTTGCCTTTTACGACATGACGGCTTCGGAACGGGCCACCTACATGACCCGGATGAAGAACCGGAAGCTGCACAAAATGATGAACGACCCGGCTTATACGAACCTGTTTGACCACAAAAACGAGTTTTATCATGTGTTCAAAGACTTCCTGCACCGGGAATTCCTGGACCTGAGCGAATGCACCCGGCAGGAGCTGTACGATTTCCTGTCCAAGCGGACGCAGGTCATCTGCAAGCCCTCCGAGGGCGAGTGCGGCAAGGGCATCGAGAAGCTGCAAATGGCGGATTTCGACAGCATCGACGCCGCCTGCGACTATATTCTCGACCCCGCCCACAACTTCGGCGTCACCGAGGATGTGATCGTCCAGCACCCGGAGATGAGCCGCCTGTATCCCTATTCCATCAACTGTTTCCGGATGGTGACGCTGGTCCACGAGGGGGTCCCCCATGTGCTTTACGCCGTGCTGAAAACCGGAAACCACGGAAAATTCGTGGACAATCTGGAAAACGGCGGCTTTGCCTGCCATTTTGATCTGGAGACCGGCGTGGTCACGGGACCGGGCCATACCTCCGAGACGTACACCGTGGACGTCCATCCCATGACCGGGGTCCGGTTCGAGGGGTTCCATGTGCCTTACTATCGGGAAGCCCAGGAGCTGGTGAAAAAGGCGGCGCTGGTGGTGCCCCAGGTGAAGTATATCGGCTGGGACGTGTGCATTACCCCCGACGGCCCGGCCATCATCGAGGGCAATAATTATGCGGCTTACGATTTCCCCCAGCTGCCCGACGAGGGCCGCCCCCATGTGGGCTTGCTGAAGCAGATCCGGGACATCGGCGTGAAACTGTAATATGTATCTGAGTGGCAGGCAGTGACGGTTCTGACCTGGCGGGCGAGGCACGCCTCGCCCGCCAGGTAGCGAATATTGAGCGGTAAGAATCGACGAAAAAGCCCGCCGGGACAGAGAAGAGCCTTCCCTTGGGGGTTGTGCCCCGCGCAGCGAATAGAAATATTCATGACTGCCGGTGGCAGTCATACCTCTACTAAGTGGCTCGGCATTAGCCGAGACGGATGAGGAGCGGTAAAATCTAATGGCGAGGCAATGGCTCCCCCTACACAGGGGAGGCTTTTCTCTGTCCCGGCAGCCCCCACATTGTTTTTACCACCCAATCATCGCAGGAAAGCGGGCGGGGCGTGCCGCCGCCCCTACAATGCCCCGCCGGAGGCGCATCCCGCTCCGCATATTGGAATCGTGTTGTCACACGGCAAAAACTCGTCCCCGGTGGGAAATTCCACCGGGGACGGCTTTTTACTTACGCATCCAAATTTCTTACTTAACCCGCACTTGCAATGGCGGCGTTGGCCACGGCGGCAGATTCCTTCATGGCCTCCTCGGCGGAAATTTCTCCGTTCAGCGCCCGCAGGGCCTGCTCATTCAGAGCGGCAGCCACGTCGGTGTAGGCAGTCAGGGTGGTCTCAGCGTAGGCGGGCAGGTCCGTGCGGCCCACGACCCGGTTGTAGGAGTCCACGTCGATCCACTTCTTGGCCTCGTCCTCGGAGCCGTAGATGATGTCCAGCGCAGAGCCGACCTCGGTGCCCTTCCACATGGGCTGATGACCGGCGGCCACCAGGTACTTCACGCCGTAGGTGGAATACCATTTCAGGAAGGCCCAGGCGGCATCCTCATCCTGGCAATTCAGGGCAATGCCCGCATGGGAGAAGGGGGACACACCGGACATATAGTTGGTCTAGCCCTTTTCCTCCACGGGATAGGGGGCAAAACCGGTGATCCAGTTCACGCCCGGGTAATTGGTGGTGTCGTGCAGGAACCGGGTGATGTTGTTGGTGACAGTGGAAGCTGTCTGGTACTGGCAGAAGGTCATCTGGGTCTGGATGTTGTCCGCCCGATAGGTAGCCTTCGGGAACCAGATCTTGTCCTCCAGCTCGGCCTTCAGCTCCCGCTGGAAGGAGGAGACCACACGGGCATCATCGTAGGATGCCTTGCCGTCGGCAGTGTAGTACATATCGCCGCCGGTCTGCTGCAGGTAGGGATACAGGAAGAAGTTGATGGAACCGCCGTCGGAGCCGCCGTAGACCTCTATGGTGCCGTCAGCAGCCACCTTGGTCATCTTCTCGCAGGCCGCCAGATACTCGTCCCAGGTCCATTCCGTGGGCAGTTCGCCCAGACCAGCCTCGTTCCAGGCGGTCATGTTGATGGCAATGTAGGTAGAAAGGCCGCCGCAGGGGAAGGTGTAGATGCGGCCGTCGTACTTGTAGCAGTCGAAGGCCCACTGTTCCAGCAGGTCGATGCCATCGGCCTCGCACTTGTCGGTCAGGTCCAGGAACAGGCCGTTTTCCCAGCGCTTGTAGGTATTGTTCAGGCCAAAAGATGCCAGAACGTCCACCTCGCCGCCCATGATGGCGGTGTTCACGGCCAGGTTGCCGTCGGAGTTGTTGCTGTAAGTGTTCAGGGTAACTTCAATGTTGGGATAGGTCTTGTTGAAGTCGGCGATCATGGCATCCATGCCGGCCGGGCCCTTGAAGGGGATCCAGAAGTTCACTTTTCCGGACATATTGGTGTCTTTTTCCAGGATCCAATCGGTGGAAACGCCGGTTTTCTCCGGCTTCGTGGCCGCAGGCTCGGTAGCGGCAGGGGTGGTGTCGGCGGGCTTGGTGTCCGCAGGTTTGGTAGCTTCCGTGGTGCTGGGGTTCGTGGTGTCCGCAGGGGCCTTGGAGCAGGCGGACAGCAGGGACAGGGCCATCAGGATGGCCAATACCAGCGCAAGTGTCTTTTTCATTCGGGGTTCCTCCAATCTAAATTTTACAGGTCATGCCTGTAATTTACTGAAATAATACGTTAGAAAAGTATTTACCGAATACTCCGGCGGAGACGGGTCTCCCCGCCGGAAGAATTTTCAGTTTTCGCAGTAGAAGAAGGAAATGCTCTCGCCGGGAGCGGTCAGCAGGCCCTGTTCCAGGGTGGCCGACTGGCCGTGGCGGTAAATCTCCGTTCCCAGGGCCGCCCGGTCCAGGGGACAGGTCTGGGTTTCCCTGCCGGGATTGCAGACCACCAGCACCCGGCCGGTCTTGCCGGTACGCTCGTAGACCAGAGGGTAACGGTTCGGCTCGGCGTACAGGAACGCAACGGGGGCCTCGGATTGCAGGGCCTCGCAGCTTTGCCGCAGGGCAATGAGCCGGTGGACCTCCTGCCAAAGGGAATTGGGGGCGGCCATCTGGGCCTCCGCTGTGGGGTGGGCCGGGGTCGGGTCCAGGGGCAGATAGAGCCGGTCCGGACGGGCATCGGAGAACCCGTCGTTCAGATCATCGGCCCACTGCATGGGCGTCCGGGACCCGGCCCGGTAGGAACAGCTGCCCTCCTTGGAGGGGAGGCCGTCAATCCAGCGCATCCCGATCTCGTCCCCGTAGTAAAGGAACGGGGCGCCGGGCATGGACAGCAGGAAGGCAAAGGCAATTTTCATTTCCTCCTGGTCCAGCATCCCACCCAATCGGGACATATCATGGTTGCCGGAGGGAATGCAAATCAGCCCCTTTCCGGCGGTGAGAGCGGCATTGGTTTCGTGGGTGCGAACAAATTCCGACACGTCTCCCCTTCCTTCCCGGGAGAAGAACGGATGCTCTGTGCGGAACAGTTCCATGTAATGGGACGGCCCGTTGTGCAGGAGAAAATCCATGTGGAAGCCAGCCAGCAGGGAAAGCTCCGGGCGGCCCCATTCGGAGATCATCACGGCATCGGGGAATTCCCGGTCCAGGAAGTCCCGGAAATGCCGCCACAGGCGCACATTGCCCTGCCCCTCCGGGTCGTTTTTCACCAGCGTTCCGGCCATATCCACCCGGAAACCGTCGCAGCCCATCCGCAGCCAGAAGCGCATGACGTCCATGATGGCCTCTCGGGTGGCGATGGCCTCCGGGGACTCCGTGCCGGACTGATAGGTGTCGGTGATTTTTTCAAAGCCGTAGTTCAGGCAGGGCTGGCAGGTGTAGTAATTCACGGCGCACAGGCCGTCTCTGGCCCCCACGCCCAGGATGTAGGCCCGGATGTTGGAGGACTGATCTCCGCCGGGGCGCTTCAGGTCGAAGCACTGGGAGCGGTTGTCGGTCCAGACATATCGTTTGGCAAATTTGTTGTCGGGTCCTTGAATGGACTCCAAAAACCAGGGGTGCCGGTCCGAGGTGTGGCCGGGGACCAGGTCCAGAATGACGTGCATTCCCAGCCGGTGGGCCGCCTGGAAAATATGGCGCAGGTCCGTGTTGTTGCCGTAGCGGGGGGCCACGGTGTAGTAATCCGCAATGTCGTAGCCTGCATCCTGGAAGGGTGAATCGAAGCAGGGGTTGATCCAAATGGCGTTACAACCCAATTTTTGGATATATTCCAGCTTTTCCAGTATCCCAGGCAGGTCTCCGATGCCGTCGGCGTTGGAATCCCGGAAGCTCTGTGGGTAAATCTGATAGAAAACGGCGTTGGACAGCCAAGCGCTCATATACGTTCCTCCATTGTGGATATTTCTTTGATTTCGCTACTTGCATTATACAAATCCCTGTGCTATACTGCAAGTAACTTTGTACAGGAAATCCAGACAAAAATTGCGGTATGGAGGAACGATATGCGATTCGAGAAACGGCCCGCCAAGACCTATTCCATCCGGCGCAGGCATAACATCGGCTCCCGGCCCAATATCCACCGGGAATTGGAACTGGCCTATATGCTCAGCGGTCAGGCCACGGTCCATGTGCAGGGAAAGGAGTACCCGGTCACGGCGGGGGCCCTGGCGCTGGTGTTCCCTAATCAGGCTCATTTTTACACCAACGACACGGAAAACGACAACATTCTCCTGCTCTGCTCCCCGGATGAGTTTCCGGAGTTTCACGCCGCCTTTTTCCAGCAGCTGCCCCTTTGCCCGGTGGTCACGCCCCCTGCCGGACTGGTGGTGCCGCTGCTGGAACGGATGCTCTCCCTCAGCGAGGAGGGCATCGGGGAGGACGTGTTCCGTCAGGGGCAGATGCGGGGCTACGCCATGGCCCTGATGGGCATTGTGCTGTCGGCACTGACCCTGGAACCCTTCCAGGCGGACCCCCTGAGCACCACCATCCAGCGGCTGCTGCTCTACTGCGACACCAATTACACCGAGCCGATCACTCTGGAAACGGCTTCCACGGCGCTGTACCTGAGCAAATATCATATCTGCCATATTTTTCAGGAAAATCTCCACACGTCCTTTCACCAGTACATTACGGACCTGCGGATAGAGAAGGCCAAAGATCTGTTGGCTGGGACGGGGGACAGTATCGCCGATATCAGCACCCAGGCAGGCTTCGGGACCATCCGTGGCCTGAACCGGCAGTTCCTGTCCAAAACCGGCATGACCCCCACGGAATACCGGAGCAAAAAGCAAAAATAACGCCCCCACGGAACGAATTCCATACGCAGAAACCGGCGTGGGACGCAAAATAGCCTTCCCCTGGGGGAAGGTAGCTTTGCGAAGCAAAGACGGATGAGGGGCGGTGTGGGCTAGAACGAAGCACCATCCCTTGCCCTGCTCTGAGGGGGCTGCCGTGGCTTCTGCCACGACTGGGGGGTGTCCTTGCCTAAGAAGTAGAGCGTAACGGGTTCTGAGAAAAGCCCTCTCCAGCAGAGCCCTCTCCGGCAGGAGAGGGCTTTGACGCCCCCATTCCCCCCCCACACAAAGCACGCCCGGAGATGTGTTCTCTCCGGGCGTGTAGTATCTATTCATTATTCTCTTTTTCCTGCGGCTTCTCCGGGATGTACTCCATAATATCCCCGACCTGGCAGTTCAAAATCCTACAAAAACACTCGATGGTGTGGGTGCTGACGCTCTCATTTCGTTTCAGCCGGGTGATCTGGCCTGGACTGACGTTGTATTTCTTAATGAGGGCGTACTGGCTGACCCCTCGTTCCTGCATCACCTTCCATAGATTTTCAAAAGAAATCAACGCTGCCACCCCCCCCTTTTTTTCTCTTGACATCATAACCGAATATGGTATATAATCATATTAACCAATATCGGTTAATATCTTGCAAGGAAGGGAGGCTGCTGCTTTTATATCGCAGACCTCAAATCAAAAAACAGAAAGGAAGTTTTCGTGTATGAAAACGAGCAAACGAATCCTGGCGCTGGCTCTGTGTGCAATGCTGCTTGTGGGGCTGTTCCCCATGACCGCCCACGCCGCAGAACTGACCTCCGGAACCTGCGGCGCGGACCTGACCTGGGTTCTCACCGACGACGGAGTTCTGACCATCTCCGGCACGGGCGAGATGACCCTCACAGAAACCGATTGGCCTTGGGAAAACTACAAAAATAGCATCCAGTCTGTCGTGATTGAATCCGGTGTTACCGGCATTGGCAACTGGGCATTCTCTGGTTGTAAACAGTTGGTAAACGTATCCCTTCCGGAGAGCCTGACCGTGATTGGGCTGGGTGCCTTCCAGAATTGTGAGCAGCTTGAAGAGATTTCAATTCCCAAAAATGTCGCCCAAATAGGTCAGGCCGCATTTATGAAGTGCCTCAGCCTTGCCAAGGTCGAATTCCTTGGAAAACTGGAAGAACTTGAATCCCATGTGTTTATTGGCTGCAAAAACCTTTGCGACTTTCCTTTTCCTGACGGTCTGAAAGTTATCGGAGAGCAGGCGTTGGCTGGTTGCGGCTTCACCAGCATCGTCCTCCCGGATGGTGTGAAAACGCTCGATGTGGGTGCCTTTGCTGGCTGCGGTAGCCTTTCCAGCATTGTTATTCCGGTCAGCGTAAAAACCATCCGTAATTCCGTGTTCTCGAAATGCGACGCTCTGAGGAATGTATTCTACTGCGGTACGGAAGAACAGTGGAACGGGATCGAATTAGGCCCTGACCTCGAATCCGTCATCGAAGACGGCTACATCACCATCCACTACAACTACTCTCCCGCCGAGGAAAAATCCGGTTGGGTGCAGGACGAAAATGGCAACCGGTTCTACTACGAGGACAACGCTCCTGTCACCGGCTGGAAGACCATTGACGGTGCTGCTTACTTCTTTGGCCTGAACGGCATCATGGTCACGGGCCTACAGGAAGTGGACGGCGAAAAGTACTTTTTCACCGACAACGGTGCCATGCAGACCGGCTGGCAGAACGTCAACGGCGTGCAGTTCTACTTCCTTGCCGACGGCAAAATGGCCCGGAACACCTCCGTCACCGCGGACGGTGTGACTTACACCTTCGGGGAGGACGGCGCTGTCACCAGTACCTCCGAGGAGCCGAAGGAGACGGAAAAGCCCGCCGAAACGAAACCTGAGGAGACCTCCAAGGCCACGGAGCCGGAAGCAACCAAGCCTGCTGACCCCACCAACCCGGCTACCGGCGACCCCACCGACATGGCCATGTTCACCGTGCTGACCCTGGCAGCCCTGGCCGGTGCGGTAGCCGTGCTGACGCTGATGAAGAAGCGTCAGGTGCGGTAAAAAACCAAGATCTGCGCAAAATCCCGTGCGCTGAAAGGGAAAAAAGCCACCCGGCGGAGAAACAGCCCCGCTGGGTGGCTTTTGTGTTGTAGGGCCTCCCGGCGTGGTCCACCTCCTCCGACACAGGGGGAGGCAGCGCATCGACGGAGGTATTCCTGAAATTCAAGCGGGCGGGGAATGCTCACGCTCCTACAAGGCCCCGCTGAGGTTTTGCAATCCGTCAATTTGCTTATTTAACGGTTTCCATAACGCAGTCTCCACATCTTTCTGTGTAAGATTTTTGAAAAATTGCCAAGAATGGCCTTGACAAAAGGCGGTATTCCTGTACAATAGAGACAAGCAAAGCTCCTGCGCTGGGGAAAGATCGCAAGGAATGTCCAACATTTCGGCACGAAGTTACTTGTTTCCGGCTCGGTTTTCCGATATGATGAAAAAGCCTCCTGTAAGGAGGCTTCTGAACGGCTTAAAATTTGGAACGGTCCAAATTAGATTTTTCTACATATTTCAATGCTTTTCCTAATGTTTTCGTCCTCGTTTATTCACAATTTGGAGCGGTCCAAATTTCGTTTTGGCCCTCTGAAAATATAATTTTAAGGAGAATCCCCATGAAGAACGCAACCGAACCCAAGGGACTGTCCCGGCGTGTTCTGGCGCTGGTGACGGCATTGCTGCTGACATTGTCGCTTTTGCCCGGCTCCTTTGCCGTCTCCGCCGAGGAAACGGCCAGCGACACGTTCTACGTTGACGGCTCCGCAGCCGCCTCCGGCGACGGCCTGACCCCGGAGACCGCCGTCAAGACCCTCTCCGAGGTCTACGCCCTGCTGGACAAGGCCGCAGGCGGCAAGCTGGTCCTGTGCGGACCGGTGGAGGGCGGCGGCTTTGACGCTGCCGGTTCCGCCGTCACCGGCCCCGTGACCATCACCGGCACGGAAAAGGGCGCTCTGACCCTCACCGGCAACAAGGCCACCCTGACCCTCAGCGGCACCACCGTTCTGGAAAATCTGTCCATCAAATTGGATGCGGGTAAGGACAAAAACAGCATTTTCCTGTACTCCGGTGCCAATTTGACCCTGGGCGAGAACATGAACATCACCGGCATCGGCTCCCTGAAGGTGTTTTGTTCGGACCCCAGCGGTATCCGGGATGTACGGGTCCGTGCCCTCAGTGGTACCTACCACACCTTCTTCATGGGCGGCAACTCCGGTTCCACCACCGGCAATGTTGACCTGACCATCGGCGGCACCACGGAAGTCACCAGCAACGTGACCCTTGGCCCCAACTCCACCTCCAAGGCCGCCTCCGTTTCCGGGAACCTGCACTTCACCATGGAGGGCGGCAGCATCAAGGTCCTGTACAATACCCCCAACACCTCCGGCACCACCGGCAACGTGACCGTAGACCTGAAAGCAGGGACCATCACCGATGCGGCCCGGCAGTACGGCAAGACCACCACCATGGGCGACATCACCGTGAACCTCTACGGCGGTTTTTCCGCCCTGCCTGCGACCTTCGGCACCTGGCCCAACGCCACCACCGGCAAGCGGGTCCTGAATCTCATGGACCTGCAGGGCTCCCTGACCGGCGGTGCCTGCGCCAATTTTGATGAAATCCATGTAGCCGCTCAGGCCAATGCCATTTATGACGCTGCCCTTACCGGCAAGACCCTCTCCGTGGAGGCGGGCGGCAAAATCTGGCTGAAAGCCTATGAAAACGAAGCCGCCGCTTCGGCCGACGGCATGACATTGCACAATTCCGGCACCATCTACTATGGCCAGGAGGACCAGCGGTATCTTTCCGTGGCCTTCGTGGACGGGACCCGGAGTGCCTCCGGCGATGGCAAGACCGCCGAAACGGCCTTTGCCTCCCTGCCGGAAGCCCTGAAAGCCCTGGACTCCGCCGTGGGCGGCACGGTGGTCCTGTCCGGCGAGGTCCGCATGACCGCCTCCCTGGATCTGGAAAGCCTGAACGTCACCGGCCCCGTGACCCTGACCTCCCGCTATGACGGCGTGGACTACCGGGACACCGGCGCACGGCTCACCTGGGTGGGCGAAAAGCAGAGCTTTGCCGCCAGCGGCGACATGACCGTGGACGCCCTGGTATTCCACATGGACTCCACCAAATCCAAGACCTCCCAGTTCCTCTACGCCGGGTCTAAATTCCATGTGACCGACAGCGTGGTGACTACCGGCGCAGGCGCTCTGAAAATCTTCTGCGGCAAACTGAATTCCGACGAGACTTCAAACAGTACCGTGCTGCTGGAAGGCGGCACCTACAACCAGATTTATCTGGGCAGCAATGGCATGGCCGCAGGCAATGCGGAACTGACCATTGACAAGAATACCTCCGTTACCAGCAACGTGGCCATGGGCGGCAACGCCAAGGCCAACAGCGTCAACAACGTCACCTTCACCATGAAGGGCGGTTATGTGAAGGTCATCTACGACATTTCCAACGGCGGCGTGGTCCACGGAGACGTGACCATGAACCTGCTGGGCGGCTCCATCACCGAGATGCGGGACTACAACGGCAAATCCGGCATCGTTATGGAAGGAAATATCACCGTGAACGTAGACAGCGCCTTCAACTGCGGCACCGGAATGTTCGGCGTCTGGAGCAGCGCCGTGACCGTTTCCGGTACGAAAACCCTGAATATCCAGCATTATTCCGGCTCCGATATGGCGAGCCTCACCCATTACGACACCGTGAACGTGTTCGGCGGGGAGATTCCCGCTGGCTTTTCCGAAAAGAACCCGGCCCACAGCATGAACGTCTATGATTATTCCGGCGTTCTGGGCCTGACCCTGACGGATTTCGACACCTTCACCGCCAGCGGCACCTCCAACGTGAGCCTCATCAGCGCCGTCCCCACCACCGTCAACGGCCAGCGGACCAAGCTGGTGGCCAATGACGGGGCAGTCCTACGCATCAGCCCCAGCGCCAACCCCGGCGTGCAGCGCAGCGATTTCGACATCACCGAAAACGGCACCGGCAAAGTCCTGCTGGAGGATCCTCCCTTCGTGGGACAGGAGATCGTCCTGCAGGCGGACTTCAATGACGGCACCGCCGTCGACCGGTCCGGCCACGGCAACGGCGGACAAATTACCGGCTCTCCGGCCACGGTAACGGGTGCCGACGGGACCTCCGCCCTGTACATCCACAACGCCTTTGGCAAGGACAACGCTACGGAATACGTGCGCTTTGAGAATCTGCAGGGCATTGACCTGGCCACTGACAGCTACACCCTGACCTTCTGGTATCGCACCGTTCACGGCGGCCATACCCAGTGGGCCGCAGCGGGCCTGGCCACCAAGGCCGGCACCACCGTGAACATGAATAATGTGAAGGTCGGCGGCGTGCTGTTCTCCAATCAGGATACCGCTCAGGATACTGCCGGTATCTCCGCCGTGCAGCTGCCCCAGAATCAGTATCTGACCCTGGGCCTCACGGACACCGACGGGAACCACGCCGACACCGACGGCATCCGCAGCGCCATGGATGACCGCTGGCACCGGGTCACGGTCAGCGTGGACCGCACTTCCAGCTATAAGATCTATGTGGACCAGAATCTGGTAGCCATCCGAAGCATTTCCGCTCTGGCCGGGCAGGCCCTGGGTGAAAACACCCTGGTGCTGGGTGCGGACCTGGCGGGACAGTTCGGCCTGGAAAACGCCTATCTGGACAACGTGACCCTGTACAAGGGCGTGCTGAGCCACACGGACGTGCTGGCCACCTATCACGCTGAGAACCTCCGGGCTTTGATTGCCCAGGCGGAAAGCCGCATGGGCGAACTGGGCAGCGAGTACAACCCCTACCGGGCGGCCTTGACCCAGGTCCTGAACGAGACCAAGGCCGCCGCCGAGAATCTGACCGCAGCGGATTATGAGGAAGCCGTCCGGCTCACCGGCGTGCTGAAGGACGCCTACCTGACCTTCCTGGCTGCGCCCCAGAAGGATGCGGAGCTGTCTGCCCTGCTGCTGTCCGACATTCACATCGCCTCTCCCGGAGACGTGGATTCCAAGCGACTGGAGACCGTGTTTGCGGACCTGAAAGCCAACGATCTGGTGCCGGATGTTTTCCTGAACAGCGGCGACTTTGCCGACAATTCCAAGCCTGCCACCACCCAGAACGCCTATGACGTGTTCAACGCATTGATTGAGCAGTACGGCCTGGAGGACCTGCTGATGCTGGCCTGCTTCGGCAACCACGAAATTTCCTGGGATGCTCCGGATGCCAATTATCTGGCATCTTCTCCGGTGTATTGGCAGAATATCATGGCCCATATCCAGAAATTTGTAGATAGCGGCGCCGCTACCCTGGATTCCGTGAACTATGATGCGGATGCCGAGGAAAGCCATAGCTACAGCTATACCGTCAGCTACAAGGGCTTCCACTTCGTCATTATGAACACGGACTACAAGCTGCAGACCGGTTCCAGCAAGGAGGTTCTGGACGAGAACGGCAATTATGCCATCGAGGGCAACGAGCTGGACCCCATCCGCCACGGCGGCTATTATGAGGACGAGACCCTGGCCTGGCTGGAGCATTGGATGAGCACCTACGCCGCCGACGGCAAGCCGGTGTTCGTCATCAACCACTTCCCCTTCATCGATACCTGCCCCCTGTCCACTTACAGTCCCATCGTCATCAACGACAACTCCATCGGTGCGCAGGATGCCCAGGTCCGCTCCATTCTGGCGGCCCATGACAATGTGGTCTACTTCTGCGGCCACCTGCACAGTGCCTTCGGCATGGTGGACCCGGTGGAAGTGGTCAGTGAGGGTGTGGGCAGCTTCACGGAGGTGAACCTGCCTGCCATCAAGGGCGCCACCCGTGCTTATGCCAACGTGCCCGCCAACTACCTGATGTATGTGTATGAGGACGAGATCGTCCTGCGGGCCAGGGATTACACCACCGGCGAATGGCTGCCCCAGTTCGATGCCGTCATTCCGCTGACCCACGACTGCCGCCATCCGAATCTGACCTTCGTGGAGGCCAAGGAGCCGACCGTGGATGCCGAGGGCAACATTGCCTACTATGTCTGCCCGGACTGCGGCAAGCTGTTTGCAGACGCAGAGGGCAAGGAGGAAATCTCTCCGGAGGACGTGGTCCTTCCCAAGCTGCCCCAGCCCACGGAGCCCAAACCCACTGACCCCACAAAGCCTACCGAAAAGCCCACGGAACCCACCAAGCCCACGGAGAAGCCTACGGAGCCGACGAAGCCCTCCACGACACCCTCCACCGGCGATGTGGACAATGTACCGATGCTGGCCCTGCTGGCCGCAGCGGCCCTCACCGCCGCCGGAGCAACACTGGTCCTGATGGGTAAGAAGAAACGGTAAAGTTCCGGGAGCACAGATAGAACGAGTAGTGCAAATATCGTAAAGAACGCAAAAAGCGCAGCAAAAACCGGAAAAATGTCCCCGGCGGGAAATTTCCCGCCGGAGACTTTTGCAATTTACGATTCTGATTCCTCGTACCAAACACCGTCAAATTGAGGATTTACAATATATTTTCCGTCTTTGTCTATAATCCCGAATTGGTCTCCAATACGGGCAATGGCGTATCCATCTGAGAAAAAGCTGCCGGATGGAAAACCTCCGCTCAAGGAATCGAACTGTGCCGGTATCACAACATTTCCGGAAGTATCCAGAAATCCAATTTTTCCATCGCTCAAATTCCCATCGGAAAAAAGGATCCGATTTCTCATCACGTCAAAATCCACATAATCATGTTCCAGACTAGTCAGGCGCTTTCCACTTTCGTCAATCAGGGAATACCCATCGTCCCCGACCACTACGGCCACGCCGCTTGTAAAATCGCCTGCATGGACGAACTGTGGGTTGATTACATACGTTCCGGTTTTGTCGATATAACCCCATTCGTCTCCCTGTTTGACCGCAGCCAAGCCATTTTTAGTGAAATCACTTGCATAGTCAAAGTGAGCGGAGATAACCATGCTTCCGGTTTTGTCTATGTAGCCATATTCAGCACCCTGCCTTATGACGGCCAGGCCACTCTCCGAAAAGTCCTCCGCAAAGTCAAATTGGGGGTTAATCACATATTGACCGTTCTTATCTACAAAGCCGTATTGATCGCCTACCTGGACCCGTGCCAACCCATTGTCAGCAAAGTCCCAAGCCCTGTCGAACTGCGGGTTGATTACATAGCTTCCAGTCTTGTCGATATAACCGTACCTATCGTTTCGTTTCACCAATGCCAAGCCGTTATCCGTGAAACTATTAGCATCATCGAATTGGGGATTGATAACATAGTTTCCGCTCTTGTCGATGAAACCATATTTGCCGCCAGTTCTCACAACTGCCAGCCCATTGCTCGCAAATGGCTCCGCATACTCAAACTGCGGGTTGATGACAAATTTTGCATTCAAGTCAATAAATCCGCCTTTGTCACCTACAGCTACCAGTGCCAAGCCGTCGCTTGAAAACTCAGTAGCATAATCAAACTGCGGCTCAATGACATATTTCCCTGTTTTGTCGATGTAGCCCCATTTTCCGTTGGATTTGACGGATACAAGGCCATGATGAAACAGTGCATATTCATCGTCCTCGACAATTGTTGAAGATGAACTCCCTTGAGAATCCTTCTTGGTAGACGAGGGTGTCCCGCCTTTAGAACTGCACGAGGTAAGGAACGTTCCTGCCGCCAGGACCAATGCGGCGGCGAGAATTCCGCCGATGAGCAGGCCCTTCTTTTTCTTCTTCGGGGTGGGCGCTGCTTCCGGCTTGGGGGTCGCTGTGATGTTTTCTTCCACTTTTCTGTCTCCTTTTTGTGTATTAAGGATTCTGAATCCTCATATAGCTAATAATATATCTTTACAAGCTATATGTCAAGCGGAATATATCTTTTATTTCCCTATAATTTCCGGTACATGGCATTATACTATATGCGGTGATGCAAATGGATTATTTGGAATGGTTCCCGGAGCGGCTGGCCCAGCTGCGTATCCAGAAGGGCGTTTCCGCCAGGGACATGAGCCTTTCTCTGGGCCAGAGCGAAAGCTATATCAACAAAATCGAGAACAGGCGGACCATGCCCTCCATGTCCGGCTTTCTGTATATCTGCGAATATCTGGACGTGCTTCCCGGGGATTTTTTCAACGAACACCGGCCTGAGCCGCACGTTTCGCAGGAATTGCTCACGGAGATCGAGAAGCTGTCTCCCCGGCAGGCGGAGCATCTATTGGCGATCGTCCGGGATATTGTGGAAAAATAGAACATTCCCCGGCGGAAATTTCCCGCCGGGGAATGTTTTTTTGTGAGATGGGAGATGAAAGGTAGCCCCCCGGCGAGGCGCAGCCTCCCCTGTGTAGGGGGAGGTGGCTGCCCTTTAGGGCAGACGGAGGGGGTGT
>UQVA01000007.1 GCA_900544405.1 uncultured Eubacteriales bacterium | reverse complement strand
AAATGCGTTCCCAGCGCTCTATAATTTTATGGTCGTTAATTCCAAATTCCTGCATCGCTGCACGGATACTCAGATTTTCTTTTTCTATGGTTTCTACAACCATTCTCTTGAACTCCGGCGTATATCGTTTGTTTGGTACTCCTTTTGGCATAACAAAACACCCCACTTGTTAGATAGTATATCATACTTGTCTAACAAATGGGGTGCTGTTCAAATACCGGTGGCGGGGGCTTTTTGTGCGTTATAGGCCGTGTGCAAATCGTGTGCAAATCCGGTTTCAAACGTGGGAAAAAGGCGGTCAAATGTGAAATTTAACGGTCACATGACCATATAATAATCAATGAGAAAGTTAGCAAATCACTAGATAACCGCCGTAAACTTAACATTTACGGCGGTTTTTGAGTGGTGGAGGCGAGGGGAGTCGAACCCCTGTCCGAAAACAACTTGGAAAGAACTTCTCCGGGTGCAGTTTGTTATTTACATTCCCTCACTCCGGCGGGAGCAAACACCCTACGGAGCTTGGTAGCTTCATGATTCATGGTGCGGTCAAAGCTTTCCGCACGCACGGTCTCCACTCAAATCACACCCGAGCCCGGCTCGTGGACCTTCCGGGGCGGATGGGCGCCTAATCAGGCAGCCACTGCAACAGTATTGTCGTCAGTTAAATTTAGAAAGTTACCCGTTTTATCGTGGTCAGGCGCCACGACCCGCTATTCCAGCCGCACTGTCCCCGTCGAAACCGGTACGCCCCCATAAAAAGATGGGGAAGGCTGGGTGTCCGGGGCGAAAATCGCCCCGGATTTTGCTTTTTAGAAACGACCGTAGGGGTCCGGCAGCTTGTTGGGCTCCGGATAGGTCTCGCCGTGGGTGTCCACGGTGATGGATGCGATCTTTTGCTCGGTCTGAGGCCGGTCGTTCCGGTCCGTTTTCACGGAGGCAATGGCGTCCAGCACGTCCAGACCGGAGGTCAGCTTGCCGAAGGCGGCGTACTGGCCGTCCAGATGCTTGGCATCGGCGTGCATGATGAAGAACTGGCTTCCGGCGGAGTTGGGGCTGGAGGAACGGGCCATGGATAGTACGCCCCGCTTGTGGCGCAGGTCATTTTTCACGCCGTTGAAGAAGAACTCGCCCTTGATGCAGTAGCCGGGGCCGCCCATGCCGGTGCCTTCCGGGCAGCCGCCCTGGATCATGAAGCCGGGGATGACCCGGTGGAAGATGAGGCCGTCATAATAGTTATGGTTGGCCAGGTCGATGAAATTGTACACGCTCTGGGGTGCGATGTCCGGGTACAGTTCACCCTCCATCACGCCGCCGTTTTCCATGGTGATTTTAAAAGTAGGATTCATAATTTATCGCTCCTTCATTGCCCGCTCGATCTGCCGCTTGGCGTCCCGCTCGGCGGCGGACTGGCGTTTGTCGTAGAGTTTTTTGCCCTTGCACAGGCCCACGTTCACCTTCACCCGGCTGCCCTTGAAATATACGGACAGGGGAATGAGGGCAAAGCCGTCCTGCTTGACCTTCCCGTAAAGCCGCATGATCTCCCGCTTGTGGAGCAGCAGCCGCCGGGGGCGCATGGGGTCCTGGTTGAAGATATTGCCGTGGTCATAGGGGGAAATGTGCATCTGGTTCACCAGCATTTCGCCGTTCTTGATGCCGCACCAGGCGTCCTTCAGATTCAGCGTCCCTGCCCGGATGGATTTGACCTCTGTGCCGGTAAGCTCGATGCCTGCTTCCAGTTCCTCCTCCACAAAGTATTCGTGGTAGGCTTCCCGATTGCGGGCCATGACCTTGATTCCCTGCTTTTCCAGCTTGCACACCTCCTTACTAAGTTCTTACTCTATTATACCATCTTTGTCAAGGGACCCAAACAGGAATGTGTCCAATTCGGCAACAGTATCAAAGGAAAAATCGCAGAGGGCCTTCATCTGACTGGAAATTTCCGGGAAGTCCTTCCGGCTCCACCCGGAAAAGGCAATGGGGACCCTGCAGGCGTGGGCCATTTCGTAGCCGGGCCGCATATCGTCCACCACCAGAAGCTCCTCCGGACGGAAAGAATATTTTTCCAGAATGGTTTTCAGGGGATAGGGACTGGGCTTGCGGAGGGCCTCCGGCAGGTCCCATCCGAAAATATCGTCCGGCTCCATATCAAAGTGGACCCGATAATCCCGGGCGATATTCTCAGCACTGGAATGGGACACCACGCAGATTTTGCCCCCCAGGGAACGCTGCTTATGCAGGATTTTCCGGATGCCCGGATAGGCCGGGGGAATATGGGTGCGGATGTAGGCCAGCCACTGCTGATATTCGGACACCAGTTCTTCTTCATTGAACCGGAACCGCCTGCGGCACATTTCGGAAAATCCAATGGTGAAGCAGTCCTGGGTGTATTCGTCCAGGGTGATGGCGGCACCAGGGCGGAAATTTTTCAGTATATAGCAGAAAAAGGGATAGTTGATATTGGATTCGCTGGCGACCACGGTATCGTCGTGGTCCAACACCAGACAGGGATATTTCAGCATAGGGCCGCCTCCTTTTTATGGCTATTATAGCAGAGCAGGGGAGAGATGACAACCAGATTTTTCCTCTTGCCAATATCGAACAAACGTGCTATAATAGGTCCGAAAGCAAAAAAGGAGGGAAACGACATGGAGCGGCGGCAGAAGCCCGTAGACGTGATCGCCGTCTGCCGGGCAGACGGGACCATTCAGCCCCTGCGCCTGCGGCTGGAGGACGGGGAGCAGGGCTACGTCCGGGGAGACGTGGTGGAGATACTGCGGACCTCGGAAATTCCCTATGTGGGCATTGAGGCAAAAATTTATCAGTGCCGGGTGAGAATTGAGGACCGAATCTGCTATCTGGAATTGCGCTATGCCATCCGAAGCCATACCTGGTGCCTGCAGCGGCGGACTTTTTGAAGAAAACGGTAGCATTTTGGGGAACGATCCCTTATAATAGGAAGAAAAACGAGAGGAGCGGAATGTATGTCCATTGTCCGCTTTTACCGGGGGGACCCGGAACACACGCCCAAAACCACTATGCCGGCCCATCTGGGGGCCAACGGCATCCTGACCTGTCAGGGAAAGCTGCTGCTGGAGCGCCGCCGGGACAGCGATACCTGGGGCCTGGTGGGCGGCGGCGTCAAGGATTGGGAGACGGCCCGCCATGCCATGGCACGGGAAACCTATGAGGAATTAGGTCTGCGGATCCCGGAGGAACGGTTTCAAAAGCTGGCCGTGTACGGGGAGCCGGGCCGGGTAGCCGCCTATCAGGACGGCAGCATCTGGCGGATGGTGGTCGTGGTGTTCGCTCTGGATTTTCCGGAGGAGCCGAGGCTTCGCATCAGCGCCGAGTCCAGGGAGCTGCGCTTTTTTACCCCAGAGGAATTGAAGAACATCGACATCGTCATTACCCACAGCGACATCGTGGAGGACTGGTTCCTGAAAAATATACAGAATTTGAATTGATACTTGCATATTGCATTTCTTTATGCTATAATGTTCCGCAACGGCGCAGTATCCTAGTCGGATCGGCCGGCTCCCAGGTAGGGCCTAAAAATCCTATGAAGGGCATATCGATGAAGTCCCTGGTGTCTGCTTTTTACGCCCAGTTTAGGGTGGATGCTGGGGGTTAAGGATCCCGGGCGCATTTCAACGGCATGGAATATCCGACCCGGTTTCCGTGGAGACCCAGTATTGTGCGACAGCGGAACCCCCACAAGGAGATTGTGGAACCGCCTGCGTACGAATTGGGGTATGAACCTGCAATGCGGTGCACAGAGTCGTGTGCTGTGTGCAGTGTAGCCTGCCTTGAGTGAGTATGTGGGAAAGAAGAAACATCCCTGCCGATGGCTATGGCCATAGCCATTGCAGGTATTGCTTCGGAAACCATCCTTGCAAAAGAGGCTAAGAGCCGGAGCGGTCTGCGGTGGAAAACACCTAGGCTGTCATAACTGGGCAGGCAGGGGATTACAGTACGGACTAAGTGGCGATCGGGTGCGCCTTGTTGGCAACGCTGGTGCGGACGGATGAAATGGAAACAGCCTGTGCGGCAACGGCAGGTTCCGTCCGGGGAAAACCGACCCGACCTAAGCCGTAAGATTTATCCTGCCTGCCGCCGTTTTTAACAAAATCTTCTGACGACTTGCGTGGAGGTATGATCCCGTGGCAAAGCCCGACCCAGACACAGAACGAAAAGAACGTTCCCGCACGATCCGTTGGGTCGTGACCATTTTTCTAGTGACCATTGTTGTATCCGGCGTCATTTCCCTGATCTCCGATGAGGTGATGGAAAACAGCGGAATGGCAGTGGCTTTTCTTATATTGCTCATCATCGTGATGGTGGGTATTATCTTCGACATTATCGGCGTGGCCGTCACTTCGGCGGACGAAAAGCCGTTTCACTCCATGGCTGCCCGGAAGGTTCCCGGGGCCAAGGAGTCGATCAAGCTGCTGCGGAACGCAGAGCGGGTCAGCTCCATCTGTAACGACGTGGTGGGCGACATCTGCGGCGTTGTGTCCGGTTCCGCTTCGGCTACCATCGCCGTGCAGGTCATGCAGCATTTTACATTTTCCGCCAAGCAGGTGATCCCTCTGGTCATGTCGGCCATGGTGGCGGGCCTCACCGTAGGCGGAAAGGCCATCGGCAAGACCTTTGCCGTCCATTCCTGCACGAATATTGTGTACGGGGTGGGAAAGCTCCTCTACTGGATCCATCACCCATCGGAGCTATTTCACAAAGATAGGTAGTGTAACGTGTGGGTATCTTAGAGACCATTCGGGGCAACGGCGACCTCCAGCGGCTCAATGACTTGGACCGGGAGACCCTTTGCCGGGAAATTCGGGAATTTCTGGTAACGTCCGTAGCCAAGACCGGCGGACACCTGGCCTCCAATCTGGGGGTGGTGGAGTTGAGCGTGGCACTGGAGACGGTGTTCGACACCCGGAAGGACCGGCTGGTGTTTGATGTGGGCCATCAGTCCTATGTGCATAAAATGCTCACCGGCCGCCGGACGGACTTCGACCATCTGCGCCAGTTTGGCGGCATGGCCGGGTTCCCCAAGCCCTACGAAAGCGATACGGATGCCTTCGTGGCGGGCCACGCTTCCAGTTCCGTGTCCATCGCCTTAGGCATGGCCCGGGCCAGAACGCTGCTGGGGGAGCATTATAACGTGGTGGCCCTGCTGGGCGACGGCGCAGCCACCGGCGGCATGGTCTATGAGGCTCTGAACGACGCTGCTGTCAGCGGGGAGCCGCTGGTAGTGGTTCTGAACGACAATACCATGTCCATCGACCGCAGTGTGGGCGGCCTGGCCCGGCATCTGAAGCGCCTGCGCTCCACGGAGGAATACCTGGGCATGAAGCAGCGCTATGCCCGGATTTTGCAGAAAATTCCCGGCGGAAAGGGCATTTATCACCTGACCCGGAACATCAAGGATTCCGTGAAGCGAATGCTCATCCCCGAAACGATTTTTGAAAACATGGGCCTTTCGTATCTTGGCCCGGTGGACGGCCACGATTTGCCGGAATTGCTCTCCGTGCTGCGCATTGCACGGGACTGGGGCGGGCCGGTGGTGGTCCATGTGCTGACCCAGAAGGGCCGAGGCTATATCCCGGCAGAAGAAAACCCCGCTGCATTCCATGGCATCGGAAAATTTGACCCCGGCACGGGCACGCCCTTCGGCCGTGGCGGCAAGACCTTCTCCGACGTGTTCGGGGAGACTATGGTGGCCCTGGCGGAGGGAGACCGGCGGGTCTGCGCCATTACGGCGGCTATGCCCGGCGGTACAGGGCTGCTGCCTTTTAAGGAAAAATTCCCGGACCGGCTTTTTGATGTGGGCATTGCCGAGGAACATGCCGTTTCCATGGCCGGAGGCCTGGCCAAGCAGGGCATGGTCCCGGTGGCGGCTATTTATTCCACGTTCCTGCAGCGGTCTTACGACATGATCTTACAGGACGTTTCCATGCTGAAGCTCCATGTGGTGCTGGCGGTGGACCGGGCGGGCCTGGTGGGCGAGGATGGGGAGACCCATCACGGCGCTTTTGACGTGGGCTTCCTGCGACAGGCCCCGGATATGAAAATCCTCTCTCCGGCCAGTCTGGCGGAATTGCGGGAAATGCTCATCTGGGCCGTGGAGGGCCAGAAAGGGCCGGTGGCGGTCCGTTATCCCCGCGGTGGGGACCGGGGCTACTCGGATTCCCGGTGGGACAGCCGGGGCGGCAGCCTGGTCTGCCATAAAAAAGGTGAAAAAATTGCCATTCTGACCTATGGCATTCTGATAAACAACGTTCTGGAAGCGGAGAAACTGCTTTCCGCCGGCGGTACCCATGCAGGCGTTTACCGTCTGACCATGCCCTGGCCCCTGGACGGGCAGGCTTTGCGGGATGCCTTTGCCGGCTATGACCGGGTCGTTTTTGTGGAGGAAGCCCTCCACGGAGCCGGGATCGGCGAGGCTGTTGGTGCCATTTTGGGAGAAAAAACGGTCTGCCGGGACCTGGGCAGCGCTTATGTGCCCCACGGCAGTCTGGAAGCGCTGTATCGCCGCCAGGGCCTGGACCCGGAAAGCATTGCGGCGCTGGCACGGGAGGTGCTTGAAGCATGAAGGTAAAAAAGAGATTGGACGTGCTGCTGGTGGAGCGGGGACTTTCCGAGAACCGCACCAAGGCCCAGGCGGTCATTATGAGCGGCCTGGTGGATGTGAACGGCCAGCGGGCGGACAAGCCCGGCGTTTCCTATGAGGAGACCGTGGATATTCAGATCCGGGGAGCCGCCTGCCCCTATGTGAGCCGGGGCGGCCTGAAGCTGGAAAAGGCCCTGCGGGACTTCGGAGTCCATCCGGTGGACTATGTATGCAGCGATTCCGGCGCTTCCACCGGCGGCTTCACGGATTGCCTGCTGCAGCAGGGAGCGAAAAAAGTCTTTGCCATCGATGTGGGCTACGGCCAGCTGGACTGGAAGATTCGAAATGACCCCCGTGTGGTCGTCATGGAGCGGACCAACATCCGCTATGTGAAGGCAGAGGACCTGGGGGAGCCGCTGGACCTGAGCGTCATTGACGTGAGTTTCATTTCTTTGAAAATCGTCCTTCCGGCCATCAAAAATCTGTTGAAACCCGGCCAGGGCCAGGTGCTGTGCCTTATCAAGCCCCAGTTCGAGGCCGGACGGGACAAAGTGGGCAAAAAGGGCGTGGTCCGGGAACCGGAGACCCACAAAGAGGTGCTGGACAACTTCGTTGCACTGGCGGGAGAACTGGGCTTCACCATTCTGGGCCTGACCTTCTCTCCGGTGAAAGGCCCGGAGGGCAACATCGAATTTCTGGGACACCTGACCCTGGCGGACGTGCCGGGAATTCAGCCGGATACCACTGACGTGGTGGCCCAGGCCCATGCCGCCCTGAAAGGATAAGCCATGAAAAGAGTGATCGTGACCCCGAACCCCTATCGGGATAAAAATTTCGCCACCGTCCGCCGGGCCATGGACATTCTCCGTGCTTCCGGGTTGGACGTGCGGCTGTGCCTGCCCTTCGAGGTGGATAAAAGCTATGAATTGCCCCGTGACCTGCGGTTTTCCCGGCTGGACCGGGAACTTCCCAATGCGGATATGGTCATCTGCTTTGGGGGTGACGGGACCATTCTGCACATGGCCAAGGCGGCTACACGGCACAATCTGCCCATTCTGGGCGTAAACATCGGCACCATGGGCTTCATGGCGGAACTGGAAAGCACGGAATTGGACCAGCTTTCCCGGCTTTCCAAGGGGGATTACACCCTGGACAAACGGATGATGCTGGACGTGAGCGTTTTGCAGGGGGACAAGGTCCTCTTTCACGACCTGTGCCTGAATGATGCGGTGGTCACAAAAGGGGCCATCGCACGGGTGGTCCACCTGAGCGTAAAATGCGACGGGGTCCAGGCCATGGAATTCGGCGGCGACGGCGTCATTGTGGCGACTCCCACCGGCTCCACGGCGTACAGCCTTTCCGCCGGGGGACCCATCGTAGAGCCGGAGGCCAACAACATTCTTGTGACCCCCATCTGCGCCCACGATGTGGGCAGCCGGTGCATGGTGGCTTCGGAAAAACGGGTCATTACCGTGGAACTGACCCGGAATGCACGGCGCAATGCGTACTTATCCGTGGACGGAGGACGGGCCCTGCGGCTGAATCTGGGCGACAAGACCGTCATCCGCAAGGCGGACCTGACCACAAAACTGGTCCGGCTGCAGGAGCGCAGTTTTTACGACCTGGTAAATATGAAATTCCGCCAAGGATAAAGGGAGAGGGATACATTGAAGAGTCAGAGACAGGCAAAAATCGTGGAGATCATCGCCAATCGGGACGTGCAGACCCAGGAGCAGCTGCTGGAAGAACTTCGGGATGCGGGCTTCCGCACCACCCAGGCTACCATCTCCAGAGACATCAAGGAACTGCGTATCGTAAAGGAAATGGCCGAAAACGGCGGCTATCGCTATGCCGTGTCCAACGCCGACCCGGTAGCCACCTTCTCCGGACGGCTCCGGACCATTTTCAAGGAGTGCGTTCTGGGCTATGACTATGCTCAGAACATCATCGTCGTCCGCACCATGCCGGGTCTGGCCAGTGCGGCGGCTTCCGCCATCGATGCGCTGAACTGGTCCAGCGTGGTGGGGACCCTGGCCGGGGACGACACGCTGTTCATCGTCATGCGGGAGAACAATGCCGCAGCGGCTTTGTGCGGGGAGATCAAGAACCTGCTGGTGTAAAAGGGGGTGGCTCCGATGCTGAGCCTTTTGCATATTGAAAATATCGCTGTCATTCAGTCGGCGGACATTTCCTTTGACCGGGGCTTCAACGTGCTCACCGGCGAGACCGGTGCCGGTAAGTCCATCGTCATCGACGCCATTTCCGCCATTATGGGCCAGCGGGCCTACCGGGACATGATCCGGACCGGGGCGGACAAGGCAGTCGTCCAGGGGATTTTTACCGACGTGCCGGAATTTTCATGGTTTTCGGAAAACGGCGTGGACTATGACCGGGAAGTGGTCATCCGGCGGGATATTTTCCTGGACGGAAAGAACGTCTGCCGGGTCAACGGCAGTCTGGTCAGCGTGGCGGTGCTGAACAAGCTGGGAATGCAGCTTATCAATATCCATGGCCAGCATGATTCGGCGACGCTGTTCGATGAGGACAATCACCTGCAGTTTCTGGATGATTTTGCGGAAAATCAGGACATTCGGGCGGCTTATCTGGAAAAATACCAGACCCTCTGCGCCTTGCGGCGGGAGATGGACAGCCTGAATATGGACGAAGGGGAGAAGCTCCGGCGGATGGAGACCCTTCGCTACCAGATAGAAGAAATCACCAAGGCCAACCTGAAGGAAGGGGAGGACGAGGCACTGGAGGACCGGCGGAAGCTGCTGCAGAACAGCGAGAAAATCTCCGATTCTCTGGAAGAAGCCGCCGGAGCCCTGTACGGCGGGGACGATACCGACGGGGCAGCGGCCCTGCTGCAGCAGGCCCAGGTGGCCCTGTCCCGGCTGGGCCGCTATACGGACAGCTTTGCTGCCCTGCAGGAGCGGGTCACGGACCTGATGTACCAGGTCCAGGACGTGGCCGAGGAGGCCCGGGACGCCCGGGACAGCCTTTCCTATTCCGCCGACGAGTTGGAGCAGATCGAAAGCCGTCTGGATGTGATTCACCGGCTTCGCCGGAAGTACGGGGCCAGCTGCGCCGACATTCTGGAATACTGCACCAAGGCCCAGGAAGAACTGGACAATATGGAATTCGCCGGGGAGCGGCTGGAACGGCTGAAGGGAAAAGTGGCCCAGGCGGAAAAGGAAGCCCGTGCGGCTGCCCTGGCCCTGCGGAAAAACCGGCAGGAGATGGCCAAAGAACTGGAAAAGCGTATTCTGGCGGAATTGACCCAGCTGGATATGCCGAAGGTCCGGTTTGCCTGCCATTTTACGGAGCGGGAACTGGGCCAGACCGGTGCCGATGCGGTGGCGTTTTATATGTCCGCCAACGCCGGCGAAGCCTTGAAGCCCCTGAGTAAAGTAGCTTCCGGCGGCGAATTGGCCCGGATCATGCTGGCCATGAAGAACGTGCTGGCGGAAAAGGACCAGGTAGCGACGCTGATTTTTGACGAGGTGGACACCGGTGTTTCCGGCCGTGCCGCCCAGAAAGTGGCAAAAAAGCTGCACAGTGTGGCCCAATTCAAGCAGGTCCTCTGCGTGACCCACCTGCCGCAGATCGCCGCCATGGGCGATACCCATTTGCTCATTGCCAAGGCCGAGCGGGATGGCCGGACCTTTACCACCGTGACCCCACTGGACCTGGAAGGCCGGAAGCGGGAATTGGCCCGTATCATCGGCGGCGAGCATATCACCGAAACCACCCTGAAAAGTGCGGAAGAAATGCTTTTGGAGAAGGGATAATATGGGCGAAAATTTTGGAGCGATCCTTCTGACCGCCTGTTGCTTCGCTGCCGGGGCTGCGTTCTTCGGCATCGGCGTGTACGCAGGCCGGAAGAAAGGCCCTATGAATTTCTGGGCCGGGGAGCAGGTCGCCCCGGAGACCGTCACCGACATTCCGGCCTACAACCGGGAAAATGCGGTCATGTGGAAATGGTACAGCCTCAGCTACTTCCTGACGGGCCTGTGCGCTCTGCTGAGCATCTGGTCCGGGGCCTGGAACTATGTCTGCCTGGGCGTTCTGGTCCTGGGCTGCTGCGGCGGCATGATCACCGTGATTTTCCGGTATCGGAACATCCGGCGGAAGTATTTGGCCTCTTGACATTTGGGAAAAACTCTGCTAAAATCCTCATAACGCAATGAAGGGAACAAGTAAGCGTCCTGACTTTTTCAGAGAATCCCCGGTTGGTGCGAGGGGACAGAAGCGGATGCCCAAATACCTCCCGGAGCGGCTGCCCTGAAGAAAGCAGTAGGGGTGGACGGGTTCGCCCGACAAAGCGAAAGGTGTTATTGGACACCGTGAGGGCAATGCCGTGAGACATTGCTGAATTCAGAGGTGGTACCGCGTATTTTTACGCCCTCTGTCCAGCGGGACAGGGGGCGTTTTTTGATACCCTCGTCCGAAAAACAAATTTTTGGAGGTATGTAGAAATGAAACTTTACGACGAACTGGTGGCCCGTGGGCTGATCGCCCAGGTCACGAATGAGCAGGAAATTCGGGACACCATCGACAACGGCAAGGCCGTCTTTTATATCGGCTTTGACTGCACGGCGGACAGTCTGACCGCCGGTCACTTTATGGCCCTGACCCTGATGAAGCGGCTGCAGATGGCGGGCAACAAGCCCATCGCCCTGATCGGCGGCGGTACCACCATGATCGGCGACCCCTCCGGCCGGACGGATATGCGGAAAATGCTTACCAAGGAGGACATCGAGCACAACGCCGCCTGCTTCAAGCGGCAGATGGAGAACTTCATCGAGTTCGGCGAGGGCAAGGCATTGATGCTGAACAACGCCGACTGGCTGCTGAACCTGAACTATGTGGAACTGCTGCGGGAGGTGGGTGCCTGCTTCTCCGTGAACAATATGCTCCGGGCCGAGTGCTACAAGCAGCGCATGGAGAAGGGTCTTTCCTTCCTGGAATTCAACTACATGATCATGCAGTCCTACGACTTCTACTACCTGTTCCAGCACTACGGCTGCAACATGGAGTTCGGCGGCGACGACCAGTGGAGCAATATGCTTGGCGGCACGGAACTTATCCGGCGGAAGCTGGGCAAGGACGCCAACGCCATGACCATCACCCTGCTCACCGACTCCCAGGGCAAGAAAATGGGCAAGACCGCCGGCAACGCCGTGTGGCTGGACCCCAACAAGACCTCTCCCTACGAGTTCTACCAGTACTGGCGGAACGTGGGCGATGCGGACGTGATGAAGTGCATCCGGATGCTGACCTTCCTGCCTCTGGAACAGATCGACGAGATGGACACCTGGAAGGACGGCCGTATCAACGAGGCCAAGGAAATTCTGGCCTACGAGCTGACCAAGATGGTCCATGGCGAGGCGGAGGCAGAGAAGTCTCAGGCCGCTGCACGGGCGCTGTTCTCCGGCAACGGGGACGATGCCAATATGCCTACCACGGAAATTTCCGCCGAGAAACTGACCGACGGGGCCATCGGTATTCTGAATCTGATGGTGGCCTGCGGCCTGGCGGCCTCCAACGGCGAGGCCCGGCGGCTGGTCCAGCAGGGCGGCGTGTTCGTCAATGAGGAGAAGGTCCCGGCGGCGGATGCCAAGATCACCGAGGAGCAGCTGAAAGCGGGCGTGAAGATCCGCAAGGGCAAAAAGGTGTTCCATAAGGCCGTGCTGGCGTAAAAACATTTTATGGGACATTCCGGGAATTGATATAAGACAGTTGGAACCGCCGGGGAGAGAAAACCTCCCCGGCGGTTCGGTGTTTCTGATGCCTTCCGCATAGTTCAACCCATTCCTGCCATACTGATACCGAGGTGTGGTTATGGTTTACGACGTTTTGATTTTAGGCGGCGGGGCGGCGGGCTACACGGCGGCGCTGTACGCCGCACGGGCCGGGCTTTCGGCGCTGGTGCTGGAAAAGGCTGCACCCGGCGGGCAAATCACCTGGGCGGAGCGGGTGGAGAATTACCCCGGTTTCCCCAACGGGGCCGAGGGTCCGGCTCTGGGGGAGAGCTTCCGGCAGTGCGCCCAGCGCTTTGGGGCGGAAACGGTGCTGACGGAGGTCACGGCAGTGTCTTTGATGGAAAAAGAGAAGCGTGTCCTGACGAAACAGGGGGATTTCTGGGGCAAAACCGTGATTCTGGCCATGGGGACCGCACCGGGGACCCTGGGACTGCCAGATGAAGAACGGCTCCGGGGCCGGGGCGTCAGCTACTGCGCCTCCTGCGACGGGATGTTCTTCCGGGACCGGGTAGCCGTGGTGGTGGGCGGCGGCAACACGGCTCTGACTGATGCCCTGACCCTCAGCAAGCTGTGCCGGGAGGTCCATGTGGTTCATCGGCGGGACGCCTTCCGGGGTGACAAAATCTATGTGGATGCCCTGGTAAAACGGGAAAATGTCACCGTCCACTGGAACAGCCGGGTGACGGCCATTCACGGAGAAACGGCTCTGGAGGGGGTCACGGTGGAGGACATCCCCTCCGGGATGCAGCGGCGGCTGCCCTGCGAGGGCCTGTTCGTCTGCGTGGGCAGGACACCCAATAGCCAACTGGTCCGGGGGCTTATCCCCATGGATGAGGCGGACTATCTGCTGGCCAGAGACACGGAAACGCCCATTCCCGGTGTATTTGCTGCCGGAGATATACGAAAAAAGCCCCTGCGGCAGGTGATCACCGCCGCCGCTGACGGAGCCGTTGCCGCCCATCTGGCGGGGGAATTTCTGGCTTTGGAACAATAAAGAAAGGCTGCCTCATGCTTTGAGGCAGCCTGATTTTTCAGTTGACTACGTTCTGAGGGGTTCCTGCCAGGAAGCAGCGGATGTTTTCTTCCGTAATGCGGACGATTTTTGCCCGTGCTTCCACCGGGGCCCAGGCCATGTGGGGCGTGAGGACGCAGTTGGGGGCGGAGAGCAGGGGAGAGTCCATGGGAATCGGCTCCACATTGGCCACATCCATGGCGGCACCCCGGAGTTTTCCGGATTTCAGGGCCTCTGCCAGCGCATTTTCCTCCACCAGCGGACCCCGTGCGGTGTTCAGCAGCATGGCCCCGTCTTTCATTCTGGAAATCGCTTCCGCATTGATAAGCCCTTGGGTCTCCTCCGTCAGGGGGCAGTGGAGGGAAAGAACATCGCTGCGGCGGAGCAGCTCGTCAAAGGATACATATTCCGCAATTTCCTCTCCCTCCGGGCAGTGGGAGCGGTTGCAGGCCAGAACGTTCATGCCCAGCGCCTTGGCAATGCGCCCCACGGCCCGCCCGATGTGGCCGAAGCCATAAATGCCCATGGTTTTCCCTTCCAGGCACACCTGGGGCGTGTCCCAGAAGCAGAAGCTGCCGCAGGTCTGCCAGCGGCCTGCCCGGACGGCTTCGTCGTGGTGGCCGATTTTATGGCATAGTTCCAAAAGCAGGGCAATGGTGAACTGAGACACGGCGTAGGTGCTGTAACCGGGGACGTTGCACACGGAAATGCCGTATTCCCGTGCGGCGGCGCAGTCTACAACATTGTAGCCAGTGGCCAGCACGCAGATGAGCTTCAGGCTGGGGCAGTCCGTCATGATCTCCCGGGTAATGGGTGCTTTGTTGATAAGGACAACTGCCGCATCGCCGATGCGGGAACGGACTTCCTCCGGCCTGGTGTGGGCATAAACGGTCAGATCGCCGAACTTTCGGAGTCCGTCAAAATTCAGTCCGTCCTTGACGGTAACGCTTTCATCCAAAACCACGATTTTCATGGGGTTCCTCCTTGCTTTTTCAAAAGGCTTCTGGTATGATATTATATGCAATTATACTGCAAAAAGCAAGAGGAAGTGACCGAATGTCCCACTATGATTTTTTCCAGAACCGGGAATGTGAGTATTTCCCCTGTCATCCGGGTGCGGACCCGGAAACGTTCAGCTGCCTGTTCTGCTATTGCCCCCTGTACGCCCTGGGGGACAAGTGCGGCGGGCATTTCACCTACACGGAAAACGGCATCAAGGACTGCACCTATTGCCTCCGGCCTCACTGCCGGGAGAATTACGGCGGCATCATGAAGGCCATGGGGGCGGTACTGGAACTGGCGAGACGAAAAGAGGAGGACGGAAAATGAAAAAGAGACTGCTTGCGTTTTTCCTGGCACTGGGCATCCTGCTTTCCGGCTGCACCGTGGCCGGGCCTGCGCCCACCACGGTCCCCACGGAGACTACCCGGGCCACTACGGAGGCCACCCAGCCCACGGCTCCCACGGAGCCGGAAATCACCCACCCGGCGCTGAAATTTGACGAATTGGAGTACGTCCATCCGGACCTGGACGCCCTGAACGCCAAAATCGACGAGGCCATCGCCATGGCTTCGGAGAGCGGCAAGGAAGCGGAGCTTCTGAATCTTTATCAGGAGATTCAGGACGACTATGTGAACTATTCCACCATGGCGACGCTGGCCAGCATCCATAACTATCTGGACCTGCAGGACGAGTATTACGAACAGGAATATCTGGACCTGGATGCGGCGGGGACCAAGCTGGACAACCGGCTCAACGACCTGACCGGAGCGATTCTGGATTCCGAGTACGCCGACGCTGCCCGGAGCGCCTGGGGAGAGGACTATGTGGAGCGGTACGAGTTCCACAGCAAGCTGAATTCCAAGTTCATCGAGACCCTGTCCGAGCGGGAGCAGGCGCTGGTGACGGAGTATAACAAGCTGCTTGCTCAGGAGTACACCACCACCCTGGACGGGGAAGAAGTGACCATCGACGATCTGGACCTGACCACTGAAGAAGGTGCGCTGGCCTATTACGACATTCTGGAACGGAAAAATTCCGAACTGGGCCGCATTTACTGCAAGCTGGTCCAGATCCGGGCGAAAATCGCCACGACTTTGGGCTATAAAAATTACACCGACTACGCCTACGACAACCTGGGCCGGGATTTCACAAAAGAAGATGCCAAGAATTTCTCCAAGCAGGTGAAGGAGACTCTGGTCCCTCTGTTCTCCCGGTGGCTGGAAACGTATCGTGAGGACATTCAGGCGGCCTCCGGGGAGACGGACGTGTCCGTTGCCGACGGCGTGCCTTACCTGCGGGAGGCATTGCAGGCGGAATTCCCGGCGGAAATGGAGGAAGCCCTTAGTTATATGCTGGACAGCGGACTTTACTGCTTCGATGATGGGGAAAACATGATGCAGGCAGGCTTCACCACCTACATGGAGGGTTTCCATGCGCCCTATCTGTTCATCAACACCGGCGCCTATACGGATGCTTCTACGCTATTCCATGAATTCGGCCATTATTATAATTTCTACCGCATGGGAGATGTGGGCTGGAACGACGACCAGAGCCTGGACATTGCGGAAATCCATTCTCAGGGTCTGGAATTGCTGATGTTCGACCGATATTCGGAGATTTACGGTGACCAGGCGGACGGGATGATGCTCTCCACCATGTTCAACATTCTCTCGGCCATTCTTTCCGGCTGCGCCGAGGACGAGTTCCAGCAGAAGGTCTACGCGAATCCGGATATGACGCTGGACCAGATGAATCTTGTTCACGGGCAAATCTATCAGGAGTATTTCGGGTATCCCTCTTATTTTGAGTGGGTGGACATTCATCACCACTTTGAGCAGCCCCTCTATTACATCAGCTACGCTACTTCTGCCGTTTCCGCTCTGGAAATTTGGGAAATTGCCCAGACGGACCGGGAAAGCGCATTGGAGACCTACGAACAAATTTCCGGCTGTACCATCAACATCGACTACCGGGGTGCCCTGAATCAGGCGGGCCTCAGCGACCCCTTTACCACGGACCTGGTGGAGCGGGTAGCGGCGGCGCTGGAAAATTGGGAGATGACAGGTCTGAACCAGACCGACAATGCGGCATAAAACAACGATTCTCCCGTGGCTTTGCGGCCACGGGAGAAATTCCTGCTTGACAAAGGGGCAAAGCTGTGCTAGAATACTCTGGCGTAAAGAGAATATCTTTCATTCGGAGTGATACCCAAGAGGCCGAAGGGGCTCCCCTGCTAAGGGAGTAGGCGTCCAAAAAGCGCGCGAGGGTTCAAATCCCTCTCACTCCGCCAAAACCGGATACCGATTTTAGTACAAAGCGTACCTTGATCGGTGTCCAGTTTTTTATTCGCTTCAGAATGACGAACGGCTATTTTCGGTAAGTGCAAACCTTGTGGAGGTAAAGATGTCAGTACGAGAAGATTTAGAAAAGTTACCGGAGCGGCGCTGGCAAAATGAATATGTAAAAATCTGTCCACTCAAGACAGAGACGGACTTGATATATGCTATATTTGATTGCCAACTAACAGACGAGCAAAAAGAATTGGTCAATCCGGCAGGATTCTCCATAGGCAGAGCATACCTGTTCAAAGAAGATAATTATCCGTGCATAATTCACAACAAAGAGGATGAAGCAATTGGCTTTATCAATTTGAATAAATGGTTAGGAAGTGGAGACGCATATTCCTGGAGTTATTTTATTGATAAAGAACACCAAGGTAAGGGATATGGTAAACAGGCTGCACGGTTGGCGGTCGATATCTTGAGGGCGGCCAACTCCAATAAATGTATTAAGCTGGCAACAGAGTCAAGTAATGTAAATGCACAACGGTTATACACATCTCTAGGCTTTGAAAAATTGTCCGAGATGGATGGTGATGATATTGTATTTGGACTATAATTTTCCCTTCTAAAAGCATACTAAACCCTGCCGGTATTGCACATTTTAACGGTTTCCTGAACCTTTCAACAAAAGGTCATCAGCGTGTGCGTTTGGTAACTGAGTTGGTCACTATCTTCAAAAGAAGCGGCAATTTTCGACAGAAAATTGCCGCTTCTTTTGTTCTTTTCACTTTCCTCCCTCTGTTCTTCTCTTTTTTCAGAATTGAAATTTCCAGAGAAGGGATTAGAGAGAAAAGAATGGCGGTTTTGCTCCGCAAAGTTGGATTTGATATTTCAGGCTTGAACAGGGGGTGCCTGAGATTTTTCTTATATTCCAGAAAGACTGCCCGCCGTTATCCGGCGGGCAGAAATTATTCTTTCAGGCTCTTAAAACTCAGCAGCCAAGGCCGAAAATGCGGCAAAGGGTCTCCCAGATGGAGCCGCAATCGAAATCAAAGCAGAACATCGGTCATACCTCCTTGTGGATTTGTCTCTCGAGGACGGAAGTATGATAGCATATTTATGAGAAAATTACAATCTGTAATAATTTGAAGCCCTTACAGAATCAGGCAGATCAGCCCTTGAGCCCCTTCGTTGACGATGCGGCTCAGGCTGCCCCGGAATTTCTCCCGGACGTCCTCCGGGGTCTGGACCAGCTTGGAGGTCAGGCCCTCCTGGATGAGTTCGTAAACGGATTTGCCAAAAATATTGCTCTGCCACAGCTTCTCCGGTTCCTCCCCGGAAAGATAGGAGATCAGGTCACGGGACTGCTTCTCGTCGCCCACCATGGGGCTGATCTCCGTGTCGATGTCCACCCGGATCATGTGGATGGACGGTGCCCCGGCCTTCAGCTTCACCCCGTAGGAATTTCCTTTTTTCAGAATTTCCGGGGTCTCCAGGGTCATTTCTTCGGAGGTGGGCATAACGATGCCGTAGCCTGTGGCCCGGACGGAAGCCAGTGCGTCGGAAATTTTGTCATATTCCGCCTTGGCCTGGGAAAGGGTCGTGAGCAGTTCCAGCAGCTGGGCCTGATTTTCAATGGGCATCCCCGCCCGTGCGGAGAGAATTTCATAGAACAGGGATTCCGGGAAGGTTAGGGCCACGGCCACGGTGCCGGTGCCCAAGTCGATACTGCGGATGGAGAAGTCCAACACCTGCTCCAGTTCCTTCAGATGGGCCAGGCTCTCCCCGGCAGAGGCCAGGTCGGAAATGGCTTCCGCCCGCTGCAAAAGAGCCTCGTAAAGGGCGGCTTTCACAGGGTGTGTGGGTTCCAGAGCGTCCATCCACCGGGGCAGGTACACCCGCAGTTCCCCCATGGGGAAGGCGTAGAGCAGGCCCTTCAGCAGGTCGTTGATGCCGTCCAGGTCCATGGTCTGGCAGTCGGTCACCAGCGGCTCCACGCCGTAGCGGTCCTGAATCTGCTTCCGCACAGCTTCTGCTTGGGCGGAACCGGGGTCACGGGTGTTCAGAATCACCCGGAAGGGCTTGCCGGTGGCCTTCATGTCGGCAATGGCCCGGCCTTCGGCCATTTCATAGTCGGCTCTCGGAATATCCGTAATGGAACCGTCCGTCGTGACCACCAGCCCCACGGAGCAGTGGTCCTCCATGACTTTTTTCGTCCCCAATTCTGCCGCCTGGGTCATGGGGATTTCCTCATCGAACCAGGGGGTCGTGACCATCCGGGGAACGCCGTCCTCGGTGGCCCCCACGGCTCCGTCCACCATGTACCCAACGGAGTCGATGAGCCGGACCCGCAAGGTCGCCGTGCCGTCGGGGGTGATCTCAGCGGCTTCCTCCGGCACGAATTTCGGCTCGGAGGTCATAATGGTCCGGCCGGAGCCGCTTTGGGGAAGCTCATCCCTGGCCCGTTCCTTCCGGTAGGGGTCCTGAATTTCCGGGATCACCAGCACCTCCATGATGCGCTTGATGAGCGTGGATTTGCCGGTACGCACGGGGCCGACGACCCCCACATAGATATTGCCCCCGGTGCGCCGGGCAATGTCGGCATAGATGTTTTCCATAGCCATCCTCCTTGTTGGCGCAGGAGGGCACGCTCCTGCCGTGGTTTGCTTCATGGTATGTGCCGCCAGGAGAAAATAGAACAAGCCCCCCGGCGTTTACCGGAGGGCTTGGCTTTTTACAGGGACTCCCACTTCCGGACGCCCCAGCCAAGGAGCAGCCGGTAGAGGGCAAAGGAGAGGAGAGCCAGAATTCCGGCGCAGAGGGCCAGATACCCGGTAGGGGAGAGCAGCGGGGAAAGCAGGAAGTACCCGCCGCCCAGGACCAGTACCAGCCCCCACAGGGAGAACATGGCGGCAGCCACGGAACCGGACTGCTTGCAGGGGTAGGCTTCGCTGATGTAGTCGAATCTTGCCCACTGGAGGCCGAACACCAGTCCCAGCACGCCGTTCAGGACCCCGAACAGACCGGGGATGAGCGAAGCCAGCAGGGCGTTGATGGGCCCGCAGCCATAGGTCAACGCCAGCACCAGACCGGAAAGCGCATTCAGCGGCACACAGCAGAGCAGGTGCAGCCGCAGCTTGCCCAGCAGGATGGTTTTGCTGCTGACGGGCATGGACCGAAGGATCCAGAAATTCTTCCCTTCCAGGGACACGGAGGGGGTGGAGATCAGGGACATGGAACCCACATAGCAAAGCCCGGCGCAGAGAATGGCCGTCAGAACGCCCCCGGACAGGCCGAAAAGATGCACCAGGAGCATCAGCTTGGACCGGAACACCAGGCCCAGAATGGGCAGCAGGGGCGTGAAAATAAGGCCCAGACCCATGTTGGTCAGGTACACCGGCGTTCCCAGGAACTTTTTCCATTCCTTGCCGGTGATGGCCTGAATGGGACGGCGGCGGTCGGTCCGGGACCAATCCAGCTTTTTGGCCCGGCGGACGGTGCGGCCCATGGTGGCTGTGGCCAGGAAGGTCCGGCTCAGGACCCAGTAAACCAGGGCGAAGGCGGCGGCGCAGACGGCCAGAAAGCCCAGGCAGTACCCGAAGGCCCCCAGGCTGCCCCGGCCCATGGCATACAAAGGCCATACCCAGCTTTGCAGTGCGGCGGCGATGGCCGTGCCGCCGGAGGCCATGGCGGCGAGGATTTGCTGAGCCTGAGAATAAATGGCGAAGTAGACCCCCAGAAAGACGATCATGTACAGCATGGAGGCAACGGACTTATTCATCTTGCTCAGAAGCAAATGCAGCAGCCAGCCCAGCAGACAGGCGATGGCCTGGGACAGCAGCACCACCCCCAGAAGGCTCAGAAGCTGGAAGCAGAAGCCCAAAAGGTTGAATTCGACCAGATTTGCATAGACCACGAAGGCCGGGACCATGACCAGCGCCGAAAATACCAGATTCAACGCCAGCAGGGGGACCATCCGGCTCAGTAAAATCAGCCTGGCCGGAATGGGCATGGACAGCAGAAGACCGTTGTCCTTGGCTTCATAAAGCTGGCTCTGGGTGGAAAAGACGCTGCCCAGCACCGACATGGCCAGCCCGATCAGTCCCGCCATGGCAAAATAAAGCCAGTCCAGCCCCGCCTGATGATAAGGTCCCGCCAATTCGGAGAAGGTAGAAGCAAACAGAAACACCATCATCAGGGCAATATAGCCGTAAAGCACGATGAACAGCACCGGGGAGGTTTTCTTTTTCCCGGTCCGGCTCTGACGGGTCAGACCTGCGAACAGGGCCCGGAAGCGGACACGGATCAATGCGCCGATCATGCCTGCCCCTCCAGTTCCAGAAAGACCTGCTCCAGAGATTGACTGCCCCGGACCTCCTCCATGGTGCCGCTGGCCACCAGAGCGCCGTTTTTGATGATGGCGACTTTGTCACAGAGATTCTGGGCCACCTCCAACACATGGGTGGAGAAGAAAATGGCCCCGCCCCGCCGGCAATGCTCGTGCATGAGGGTTTTCAGCTGATGGGTAGCCAGGGGGTCCAGACCCACAAAGGGTTCATCCAGCAAAATAAGCCGGGGCTGATGGATGAGGGCCGCCATCAGGGCAATTTTCTGTTTCATACCGTGGGAACAGTCGGAAATGGGCAGGGCCAGATCGTCGGTCATGCCCAGCTTTTCCCCGAATTCCTGAATGCGGGCGGTCCGGTCGACCTTGCTGACCCCATAAATATCCGCTGCAAAGTTCAGATACTGGAAGCCCGTGAGGAATTCGTACAGGTCCGGGTTATCCGGCACATAGGAAAGGGCCTGCTTGCAGGCAATGGGGTCCTTTCGGATGGAGTGGCCGCAGACGGTGATCTCCCCCTCGTCAAAGGGCAGAATACCGCAGCAGGCTTTCAATGTGGTGGTCTTTCCGGCACCGTTGTGGCCGATGAAGCCGCAAATTTCGCCGGGGGCGATGTGCAGGGTCAGGTCGCTGACGGCCTTTTTCTCGCCGTAGGTTTTCGTGAAATGTTCAATGGACAGCATAGGCTGTACCTCCGTTTCTTCCGTTCTCTCTTCCAAAGAACGTTGGATTCATTATAGTCGAACGAAAGAAAAAGTGCAATAGCAGGCGGAAAATTTAATAAAATCAGTTCAAATGACTGAAAAATCTGATCCATGACCCGATGAAATGGTTTTGAAAACTATCCCTTGCATTTTTTGAACGATTCGATTACAATATAGGAAAGAACGGGAGGGAATGCCATGGAACGGATAACGGACAGGGACATTGCAGAAAAAATAGCGGAGCTTTTCAAGGGCTTCTGCGACCCCACCCGTGTGCAGATATTGTCCCTGCTGGCGGAGCGGGAAATGTGCGTTACGGACATCGCCGAGGCCACGCAGGTGACCCAGAGCGCCATTTCTCACCAGCTTCGGCTCTTAAAACAAATGCAGCTCATCAAATTCCGCAGGGAAGGAAAAAATATCCTCTATTCTCTGGCGGACGACCATGTTTATACCATCCTGCAAATGGGAATGGAACATATTTTGGAGTGAATTTTTCGATTCTCCCGGCTTTTTGCCGGGAGATTTTTTCTTTCCGGAGACGGTTTTCTGCCATTCCTTCCGAAGTCGGGCCTTATAATGGGCGGCACGGAAGGAGCGATGGCATGAACAGACTGACGATGATCGCCTTCGGCATGGCGGCGGGCTTTGCCCTGAGCGTCTACGCAGGAGGCAGCAAGCAGGTGCGCCTGCCCTGGGCCACGGAGACCATCCGGGTGGAAGCCAAGGGGACCTACGACGGCCCCCGCATCCAGACCGGGGAGACGGACATGGAGATGCAGGTGGCGTCTTTGCGGATAGAGAATCTCACGGAGGGCCCGCTGGACGGCACCGTGACGGTCCAGAGCGGGGAGAAGAAGCTGACCTTCCCCTTTGAAGCCCTGCCGCCGGGACAGGTGACCATGGTCATGGCGGAAAACGCTGAGCATTGGTCCGGGAGCCTTCAATGGGTCCAGGCAGAGACGGAGAAAAGCGACCTGCTGCCGGAAAACGCCGTGGATATTCAGGAAATCGGGGATATTACCCTTCTCCTGATGAATCGGACGGACCGGACCTTCACCGGGGTGACGCTGCTCTACAAAGCCTACGATGCTCCCAGCAACACCTACATTGGCGGGACCTGCTACACCTGGGATGTGGGGACGCTGGAACCAGGGGCGGCCACGGAGGTCACGCCCTATCATTATGTGTCCGGTTACAGCCGCATCGTGGGCCTGCGGGCAGAAGAATAAAATTTTCTGAGGGCTTTCTAAGCCCTCTTTTTTATTTCCGTACTTATTTCGACGGCAAAACACCGGGAAATTGCCTATACTGAAATGGAAAATAGAACCAAGGAGGAGATCGTATGCAATTTACCAGCTTTTTGCAGGACGGAAAGCTGACGGTGGCCCTGACCGGGGAGATCGACCATCACCGGGCCAAGGCCTTCATTCGTTCCATCGAGGCCAAAATAGAAGCCTATGCGCCGCAGGTCTGCGTGCTGGATTTTCAGGAGGTCAGCTTCGTGGATTCCTCCGGCATTGCGGTGGTCATCAACGCCCTGCGCTGCATGACCCGGCTGGAGGGGACTTTAATGCTCACGGGTCTGGGGCCGCAGCCCTTGCGGGTGTTCCGGGCGTCGGGTATTGACAAACTGGTGGAGATACGGGAGGCAGTAGGATGAAATTCGACAATTACATGATTCTGGAATTTCCCAGCCGGTCCAACAACGAGGCCTTCGCCCGGTCGGCGGTGGCCTGCTTTGCGGCCCAGCTGGACCCGACTATGGAGGAATTAGGGGACATACGGACGGCAGTTTCGGAGGCCGTGACCAACTGCATCGTTCACGCCTATCCGGAGGCCCTGGGGCTTATCACCATGCGCTGTCGGATATTGAAGGACAATGTGCTGGATATTGTGATAAAAGACAAGGGCGTGGGCATTGCGGACATTGAAGCTGCCCGCCGGCCGGCCTTTACCACCGGCGGCACGGAGCGCAGCGGCATGGGCTTTACCATTATGGAGAGCTTTATGACTAGCTTGCAGGTCACGTCCATACCCGGAAAGGGGACCACGGTACATATGCGCCGTCGGTTGGCTCGGCGGCAATGAGTCTTTCTACCCAGGAACTGCTCCGGAAGGCCCAATCCGGGGATCGGGACGCCGGGGAGACGCTGCTCAATGAAAATACCGGCCTTATCTGGTCCGTGGTCCGCCGGTTCCAGGGCCGGGGCACGGACCCGGAGGACCTGTACCAGCTGGGGTGTCTGGGCTTCCTGAAAGCCGTGGCGGGCTTCGACCCGGAATTCGGAACGCAGTTTTCTACCTATGCCGTGCCAAAGATCGCCGGAGAAATCCGACGTTTTTTGCGGGACGATGGAGCGGTAAAAGTTTCCCGGAGCGTAAAAGAGCAGGCGGGGAGCATTCGGCTGGCCCGCACGGACCTGACGGGGAAGCTGGGCCGGGAGCCGACCCTGCGGGAAATCTCCGAAGCCACCGGCCTGACCCCGGAGCAAATCGCCGTGGCGGAATCGGCTACGGCGGCAACGGAGTCCATCCAGCAGGAAAACGGCGAGGAGGGCTTCACCCTGGAAAACGTCCTGACGGACACTGCCGGGGAAGGGGAGCTGGTGGAGAAAATCGCCCTGCGGCAGGCAGTAGATGCGCTGGAACCCAGAGAAGCCATGGTTATCCGCCTGCGTTACTATCACGGCCTGACCCAGAGCCGGGTGGCGGCGGTGATGCAGGTGTCCCAGGTGCAGATTTCCAGAATCGAAAAGAAGGCCCTGGGCCATTTGCGGGCCCTGCTGGAATAATTCCCTCTTTACCTTTTGCGAAAAATAAGGTAAAATAGACGTAACCATAGAGAGAATGACAGGTGCGTATATGACCAAAGAATTACAAGAACGATTTTTGACGGCCCGGCGGAATACCATTGCCGGGTGCTTTTCTGATTTGAACGATATGCAGCTCCAGGCGGCGCTGACCACTCAGGGACCGCTGCTCCTGCTGGCCGGTGCGGGCAGCGGAAAGACCACGGTGCTCATCAACCGGATTGCCAACCTCATCCGCTTCGGCTCCGGCAGCGATTCCGATTATATCCCCGCCAACATTACTGAGGACGACGTGAGTTTCCTGGAATCCGTCAAGCAGCCCTTTTCCAAGGAGGATGCGGCACGGGTGGACCGGCTGTGCGCCGTGGACCCGGCCCTGCCCTGGAGCATCATTGCCATTACCTTCACCAACAAGGCCGCCAACGAGCTGAAGGACCGGCTGGCGAAAATTCTCGGCCCGGAGGCCTCCGGTATCTGGGCCATGACCTTCCACTCCGCCTGCTGCCGCATTCTGCGGCGGGAGATCGGACGCCTGGGCTACACGGAGCATTTCGCCATTTACGATACTGCCGACACCGAGCGCATTATGAAGGGCATCATCCGGGATATGGGCCTGGACGACAAGACCTTCCCGGCCCGGATGGTCCTGAGCGCCATCAGCCGGGAAAAGGACAAGATGGTCACCCCGGAGGAAATGGCCGAAAAGGCCGAGCGCAGCTCCGATTCCCGGATGAAGCCCATTGCCCAGGCGTATGCCATCTACCAGAAGCGGCTGAAGGACAACGATGCGCTGGATTTTGACGACATTATCTTCAAAACCGTGGAGCTGTTGCAGCAGTTCCCGGAGGTCCGGGAATTCTATCAGCGGAAGTTCCGCTATGTTCTGGTGGACGAGTACCAGGACACCAACCACATGCAATACCTGCTCACCAGCCTGCTTTCCGGCAAGCAGCAGAATATCTGCGTGGTGGGCGATGATGATCAGAGCATCTATCGCTTCCGGGGAGCCAGCATCGAAAATATTCTCAGCTTTGAGAATCAGTACCCCGCCGCCCGGACCATTCGCCTGGAGCAGAATTACCGTTCCACCCAGTCCATCCTGAACGCTGCGAATGCAGTCATTTCCCACAATGTGGGCCGGAAGGGCAAGCGGCTCTGGACCGCCAACGGCTCCGGGGAACCCATCCTGGTCTATGAGGCCCAGGACGAGAACAGCGAGGGCAACTTTGTGGCGGGGCAGATCCTCGCCAAGTCCAGAGGAAAGAATTTCAAGGATTTTGCCGTGCTGTACCGGACCAATGCCCAGTCCAACGCTTTGGAGTTTTCCTTCAAGCGGAACGGCATTCCCTACCGGGTCATCGGCGGCACCCGGTTCTTCGACCGGGCGGAAATCAAAGATATGCTGTCCTATCTCTGCGTGGTCAACAACCCCAACGACGACCTGCGGCTGAGCCGCATCATCAACAACCCACCCCGTGGGTTGGGTGCCAAGACCATCGAAGCCGCCCAGCGGCTGGCCCAGGCGGAGGGCATTTCCCTTTACGATGTGGTCGCCCATGCGGAGGACTTCGGGCCCATCGAAAAGAGCGCAGGAAAGTTTGAGGCCTTTGTGCAGATGATCGCCGATATGCGGGAGCTGCTGGATACGGGCCTTTCCCTGACAGAATTCTACGATGCGCTGCTCATTCGCAGCGGCTACATTGCCATGCTCCAGGGCAAGCCCACGGAGGAAAATATCACAAGGCTGGAAAACGTGCAGGAACTGAAATCCAGCATTCAGAATTACATGGATTCCACCCCGGAGCCGACTCTGGAAGGATTTTTGGAAGAAATCGCCCTTTATACGGACATCGAGCAGTATAACGAGGGGGACGATGCGGCGGTGATGATGACCATTCACTCCGCCAAGGGCCTGGAATTCCCCCATGTGTTTCTGGTGGGCTTCGAGGACGGGCTGTTCCCCGGTATGCGCTCCATCGGCGACCCGGAGGAAATGGAGGAGGAGCGGCGGCTTTGCTATGTGGCCATCACCCGGGCCAAGCAGACCCTGACCATTTCCTATGCCCGGCAGAGAATGCTCTATGGCCGGACCAACGCCACGCTGCCCTCCCGGTTCCTGAAGGAGATTCCGGAGGACATTACCGTTCGTCGGGGCGGCTATCATCAAAATCAGAACAGCTATGCCCACCGGACCCCGGTCCATCATACCCTGCCCAGCTACGGGGCTTCCGTGTCCGTGACGACCACTGAGGTCCCGGAACTGCATCAGGGCGAAATGGTGGAGCATACGGCTTTCGGCAAGGGCATGGTGCTGTCCGTTGTCAAAATGGGCGGGGACGCCCTGCTGGAAATCGCCTTTGATACCGTGGGCACCAAGAAGCTGCTGGCCAAGACGGCCTTCAAGAGCATGAAAAAGCTGTCCTAAAAGGCAGCGCTGCGGCATATCCTGCCCTGAAAGGGGGTGGGTGCCGTGAAGCGGGTGCTGCGGCGGATTTTGTGCCTGACGGCGGTGCTGGCGCTGCTGGCCGTGGCCGTTCTGTTGGTCCTGCGGACAAAATACCGGAAGGTCCTGACGGAACTGGCCCAGACCCAGGTGAAAAACGTGACCTCGGACCTCATCAACGATGCGGTGGACCGGGAAATTGCCGAAGGGACCATCCAGTATGACCGGCTTGTGTACTTTGAGAAGGACCTGGAGGGCCGCATTACCGCTCTGAAAACAAACATGGGGGAGATCAACCGACTGAAAACCGAGACTCTGGCCCTCATTAATCAGGAAATTCTGGACATGGATTCCTCGGCACTGGGGGTACCCATCGGGTCGCTGGTGCTGCCGGAGGTATTTGCCGGGCGGGGCTTTTCCATTCCCATTGAAATTCTTACTATCCGCAATTCCGATGCGTCCTTTTCCAGCTGCTTTTCCCAGGCGGGCATCAACCAGACGCTGCAGCAGATGAAAATGGACGTGTTCGTAGACGTGACCGTGCTGATCTTAGGCTCCACGGAGAGCTTTACCGTCACCAGCCAGGTGGTGGTGGCCGAGACCGTCATTGTGGGCCAGGTGCCCAATACTTACTTACAGACCGGAGGCAACTATGGAACTCAAAGAGAAAATGGACCGGATGGTTGAGGAATTGAATGCCGCCAACTATCGCTATTATGTGCTGGACGATCCCACCATGGACGACCGGGATTACGATCTGAAGCTGCGGGAATTGGAGGAACTGGAGCAGGCCCACCCGGAGCTGACCCGTGCCGATTCGCCCACAAAGCGGGTGGGCGGCGAGGCCCTGCCTAAATTTGAAAAAGTTACCCATCCGGTGCCGCTGAACAGTTTACAGGATGTTTTTTCCAAGGAGGAGCTGTCGGATTTTGTGGATCGGATGCTCGCTGCGGACCCCGATACGGTATTTTCCGTGGAGCCGAAGATCGATGGCCTTTCCGTGGCACTGGAATATGAGAACGGACAATTCGTCCGGGGAGCCACCCGTGGAGACGGCAACATGGGCGAGGATGTGACGGAGAATCTGCGGACTATCCACACCATTCCCATGGTACTGGAAAACGCCCCGGAGCGGCTCATCGTCCGGGGAGAGGTGTTCATGCCGAAAACCAGCTTCCGGCGGCTGAACCGGACCCAGGAGGAGCAGGGGAAGCCCCTGTTTGCCAATCCCCGGAACGCTGCTGCCGGTTCTCTGCGGCAGCTGGACCCGAAGATCGCCGCCAAGCGGGGACTGGACATTTACGTGTTCAATATCCAGCTGGCGGAAGGGAAATTTTTCACGACCCACGGGGAAAGTCTGGACTTTCTGAAAGACCTGGGCTTTCCCACCATTCCCCACAAGCTGCTCTCCAAGCCCGACGAGATCGGCGCCGAAGTGACCCGCATTGATGCGGAACGGGAAAAGCTGACCTGTGACATCGACGGTGCTGTTATCAAGGTCAATGATCTGGCCCAGCGGGAACGGCTGGGGGACACCGCCAAATACCCCCGGTGGGCTGTGGCCTACAAGTATCCCCCGGAAATCAAGGAAACGGTGGTAGAGGACATTGTGGTCCAGGTGGGCCGTACTGGCGTTCTGACTCCGAAAGCGGTGGTCAGCCCCGTGTATCTGGCGGGGACTACCGTCACCAATGCCACGCTGCACAATCAGGATTTCATTTCCCAGCGGGACATCCGCATCGGTGACACGGTGAAAATCCGCAAAGCCGGGGAGATCATCCCGGAAATTCTGGAAGTGGTCCTTTCCAAGCGGCCGGAAAATTCCGTGCCCTATTTCCTGCCGGATAAATGCCCGATATGCGGGGCCAAGACCGAGCGGGATGAGGACGGGGCCTTCCTGCGCTGCACCGGTGCAGAATGTCCGGCCCAGCTTTCCCGAAATATCGCCCATTTCGTCAGCCGGGATGCCATGGATATTGACGGCCTGGGCAGCGCCATTGTGGATGCACTCATCGAAAAAAGCTACCTGAAATCCCCGGCGGATATTTACTATCTGACGCCGGAGGAGGTGGGCTCCCTGTGGCAGAAGGGCGACACGGCGGCAAAAAAACTGCTCTCCGCCATCCAGGACAGCAAGAGCCGGGACGTGAGCCGCCTCATTTACGCTCTTGGCATCCGGCAGGTGGGGGTCAAGACCGGAAAAGTCCTGGCCACGGCCTTCGGGTCTCTGGACGCTCTGGAGCAGGCCAGCGTGGAAGCACTGACGGAGGTCCCGGATGTGGGCGAAGTCACTGCCGGGTTTATTGCCGACTGGTTTGCCCAGCCCCAGTCCAGGCATCTTCTGGAACGGCTGCGGCAGGCGGGCGTGAACTTCCAGAGTCTGCGGAAGGTGGGGGACCAGCGATTTGCGGGCATGACCTTCGTGCTGACCGGAGCCTTGAGCCGGTTCACAAGAGAGGAAGCCACGGAGCAGATTGAGAACCTGGGCGGAAAAGTCTCCGGGTCCGTCAGCAAAAAGACAAAATTCGTGGTGGTGGGCGAGAACGCCGGCACCAAGGAGCGGAAAGCACGGGAACTGGGCATTCAAATATTAACGGAAGATGAATTCTTGGACCTTATCCGGGAAGATCGTTGACAAACGGCCCAAACTGTGGTTTAATAGGAGCATCCCTATTGGTTCGACAAATTTAGAGAGATAACAGGTGACTGCTGAATATGAGAAAATCGAAATGGAACGCACTTTCCTGGGTGTTTCTGGTGCTGCTGGCAGCCTGTGAGGGCTTCTTTGCGGCCGTTATCGTGAAGCTGGATATGCTGCCCGCCAAGTATGGCTTTCTCTTGCTGGGCATCGTGGTTCTGCTGGACCTGCTTGCGGCCATCCTGGCTTTCCCCAAGACCGGAAAATGGCAGAAGGACCAGCGCATCGGACGCCGGGTGGTAGCCTATGTGCTTGCATTCCTGATTTCTGCCGGGTGCATTGCCGGAACGCTGGCTGTGAACAAATTGCAGGCGGTCCTGGACCGTGTCACCGGCGGCACGGCTTCCAGCGCCGTGGTGGAAATCTACGTCCTGCAGGAGGACACTGTTTCCACCCTTGCAGACATGGCAGGGGATACCTTCGGCTACACCGACGCTTTCGACAAGGACAATATCCGCCAGGCCATGGAGCACATCAGCGACAATCTGAATGGCAACGTAAGCTTTAGCCGGTATGAGACCCTGGTGGACCTGGTGGGGGCTTTGTACAACGGCGAGGTCCGGGCCATTCTGCTGAATCAGGCCTATACCAGCATCCTTTCCGATACGGAAGGCTATGCGGACTTCTCCACCCGGGTGCGGACACTGAGCCAGGTGACCACCGTCAAGACCGAACCCACCAACGGCGACAACACGCCCGCCAAGCCTACATCCCCCTGGGGCGGACTCACCGGCAATGACATTACCAAGAAGCCTTTCCTGCTCTACCTGAGCGGTTCGGACACTCGCAGCGCCGTGCTGGATTCCAGCCGCAGCGACGTGAACATCATTGCTGCCGTGAATCCTGTGACCAAGCAGATCCTGCTGCTGAACACCCCCCGTGACTATTATGTGGCCAACCCGGAATACGGCGGCTCCATGGATAAGCTGACCCACCTGGGCATTTATGGCACGGACGTGTCCATGCGGGGCCTGTCCGACCTGTACAACGAGCAGATCGACTATTATGCCCAGATCAACTTCTCCGGCTTCGAGACCCTCATCAATGCCATCGGCGGCGTGACCGTGGACTCGGATTATGAGTTCTGGGCGCTGAACGAGTTCTATATCCAGCAGGGCGAAAACGACCTGAACGGCGAGGAGGCCCTGGCCTTCGCCCGGGAGCGGTATGCCCTGCCCGGCGGCGACAATGACCGTGGCAAGAATCAGATGAAGGTCATTACCGGCGTGGTGAAGAAGCTCACCAGCGGCACTACCATTCTATCTAACTACACCCAGATCATGGACAGTCTGGAAGGAATGTTCGCCACCAACTTCAACATGAACGACCTTTCCAAGCTGGTGAAAATGCAGCTGGACGACATGGCCAGCTGGCACATCGTTTCCTATGCCGTGACCGGCTACGGGGATTCCCGGGAGACCTGCTCCGCCCCCGGCGAGTACCTGTATGTGACGATTCCGGACCAGGACAGCGTGGACCGGGCCATCGAGCTCATCGACATGGTTATGGACGGAAAGACACTGCCGGACGAACCCTGATGATATTCCCCCGGAAAGCAATTTCCGGGGGATTTTTCCGGCAGAACCTTGCTATTTTTCAAAAACAGTGCTATACTACATAGCAGAAAATCTTTTTAGAAGGTGTTTTTATGACCAAAATCGACATTTACTCCGGATTCCTGGGAGCCGGTAAGACGACCCTGATCAAGAAAATGATCGCCGAGGGCTACAAGGGCGAAAAGCTGGTCCTCATCGAGAACGAGTTCGGTGAGATCGGCATTGACGGCGGCTTTCTGCAGGAGGCTGGAATCGCCATTACCGAAATGAACTCCGGCTGCATCTGCTGCTCTCTGGTGGGCGACTTCGGCAAGGCCCTGAAGAAGGTCATTGCCGAGTACCATCCCGACCGTATCCTCATCGAGCCCTCCGGTGTGGGCAAGCTGTCCGATGTGATCGGTGCCGTGAACAAAGTCACTGGCGACGATGTGACCCTGGGCAACACTGTGGCCGTGGCCGACGCTACCAAGGTGAAGGTCTATATGAAGAACTTCGGTGAGTTCTACAACAACCAGATCGAGACCGCCTCCACCATCCTCCTGTCCCGGACCGACTCTATTGCTCAGGATAAGCTGGACGCTGCCGTGGCTCTGATCCGGGAGCATAACGCTGTTGCAACCATTGTCACCACCCCTTGGGATCAGCTGACCGGTGCCCAGATTCTGGAGGCCATGGAAGGTAAGGCTTCTCTGGCTGCGGAGCTGGCGGCATTGGAGCAGGAGCGGCTGAAGCTGGAGGAAGAAGAGGAAGACGTGGAGGAAGAGGAGCATCACCATCATCACCATCACCATGATGACGAGGATGATGATGACGAGCATCATTGCTGCCACCATCACCATGACGATGATGACGACCACGATCACCATTGCTGCCATCACCATCACGACGAGGATGAGGACGATGACGAGCATGAGCATCACTGCTGCTGCCACCATCACCATGACGAGGACGATGAGGGTGAGGAGCATCACCATCATCACCACCACGCCGACGAGGTGTTCACCTCCTGGGGTGTGGAGACTTCCCGGAAGTTCACCGTGGAGAATGTGAAGGAAGCCCTAACGGGTCTGGATTCCGGTAGTTACGGCATCATTCTCCGGGCCAAGGGCATCGTGCCCGCTGAGGACGGCAAATGGATCCACTTTGACTTCGTTCCCGGTGAGGAGAATGTCCGCTTCGGCACTGCCGACGTTACCGGCAAGCTGTGCGTTATCGGCTCGAAGCTGGATGAAGAGGGCCTGGCCTGCCTGTTCGGGGTGTAAGCATGGAGCAAATTCCCGTTTATGTGTTTACCGGATTTCTGGATTCCGGCAAGACCAAGTTTATTCAGGAGACCCTGGAGGATCCCCGGTTCAATTCCGGCGAGCGGACCCTGCTTCTGGTCTGCGAGGAAGGGGAGGAGGAGTATGATTTTAGCTCCTACCCCTACAAGAACGTCTATCTGGAAGTGGTCGATCAGGACTCCGTCACGTCCGGGGAGCTGCGGGAGCTGTCCCGGAAGCATAAGGCCGAGCGGGTGGTTGCCGAGCTGAACGGCATGAAGCTGGTGGGCGACCTGTATGCCCGGTTCCCGGAGGAGTGGGCCGTGGCCCAGGAGGTCATGTTTGCCGATGCCACCACCTTCCAGGCTTACAACGCCAATATGCGGAACCTGATGATGGACAAACTCACCGGGGCCCAGATGGTGATTTTCAACCGGGTGAAGCCCGGGGAGGACACCATGCCCCTGCATAAAGTGGCCCGTGCCGCCAACCGACAGGTGGACATTCTCTACGAGTACACCGACGGCACGACCCAGCAGGACGACATCGTGGACCCACTGCCCTTTGACATCAACGCCCCCATCATCACCGTGAAGGACGAGGATTACGCCCTGTGGTATCGGGACGTGAACGAGGAGCCGGAGAAGTACGAGGGCAAGACCGTCTGCTTCAAGGCCCAGGTGGCCATGCTGCGGAAGGACAAGAATAAGATGTTCGCCCCCGGCCGGTTCGTGATGACCTGCTGCGTGGAGGATATTCAGTTCTGCGGCGTGCCCTGCCGCTACGAGAAGGCGACGAGCCTCAAGTCCCGGGAGTGGGTCATGGTCACGGCGAAAATTTCCTGTGAACCCCATGCCCTCTATCAGGGGGACAAGGGTCCCATCCTGACCGCTGTTTCCGTGGACAAGGCCATGCCGGCGGACCCGGATGTGGCCACATTCTAAAAAATGAAAAGCGCCCGGACTGCCTCCGGGCGCTTTTCCGTAAAGGAGAAGAAAATGGAAAGAAAAGAGCGGGTCTTAACGGCCCGGGAGGAAAAACGGAAGGCGGAATTTGCGGTCACATCCGGAAAGCTGACGGCCCAGGGCTACGAGCGGAAGGACTTGACGGTCAGCGTTGTCCAAGCAAATCTGGGGGCCTTACTGATGACCCCGTTCTGCCTCATTGGGGCGTTTTTGTATCTTGAAAAGTATGGGTTTAGCCGGTGCGTGGTCAGATTTGATACCTGGCTGGCGTTTTTCGTGGGATCCCTGGCGCTTTGCGTGGTCCATGAGTTAATACACGGTATCTGCTGGGGGATTTTTGCGGAAAATCACCGGAAAAGCATTGAATTCGGCATTATTTGGAGTATGCTGACGCCCTACTGCACCTGCCGGGACCCGCTGAAAAAGGGGCAGTACATATTCGGCGGCGTGATGCCTACGGTGATGCTGGGCTTCGGCCTGACTGCCGTATCCATTGTCACCGGGAGCTTCTTTCTGTTCCTGCTGGGTGAGGCCATGTTTTTGGGCGGCGGGGGAGACTTCCTGATTTTGCTGCTGATTTTGCGCCGGGCCCCCAAGAGCCGGGAAGTGCTGTTTCTGGACCATCCATATGAGTGCGGCGTTGTGATGTTTATAAAATAGTCAAACAAACAGGCGAAAATATTTTCAAAACCGGATGACTTTTCGCGTAAGCTGTGTTATACTAGAGAAAACGTCAAAGGAGAAACTGCCATGTACCAGCCACTTGCCGATATTTTGCGGCCCCAGACCCTGGACGAGGTCTACGGTCAGGAGCATATTCTTGGGAAGGACGGGGTCCTGCGGCGGCTGGTGGATTCCGGGAATATCCCAAACATGATTTTCTACGGTCCCAGCGGCACGGGAAAGACAACCGTGGCCAACATCATCGCCAAGCAGACCAAGCGGACCCTCTATCAGCTCAATGCAACCACCGCCTCCACGGCGGATATTAAGAACATTGTGTCTCAGTTGGATACGTTCCTGGCTCCCAACGGGGTGCTGCTGTATCTGGATGAGATTCAGTCATTCAATAAAAAGCAGCAGCAAAGTCTGCTGGAATACATCGAAAACGGGAAAATCACCTTGATTGCCTCCACCACGGAGAACCCCTATTTCTATGTGTTCAACGCCATCCTGAGCCGCAGCACGGTCTTTGAATTCAAACAGATTTCTGCCGAGGCGGCCCTGCAGGCCATTCACCGGGCGGTGAAGTATCTGGAGGAGCGGAACGGCCTGACGGCGGCCCCGGAGGAAGGGGCCTTGGAGTACATTGCCGGGGCCTGCGGCGGGGACATCCGTAAGGCCATGAATGCCCTGGAAGTCCTGTTCTCCGTGGGGGTTCCGCAGGACGGAAAAATCACCCTGACCCTGGCGGATGCGAAAGCCGTCACCCAGAAAAGCGCCATGCATGCCGACCGGGAGGGAGATAATTATTATGACCTTCTTTCCGCCCTGCAAAAATCCCTGCGCGGTTCGGATCCGGATGCGGCCTGTCATTATCTGGCCCGGCTGCTGGAAGCGGGGCAGATGCAGGCAGCCTGCCGCCGGATGATGGTCACGGCGGCGGAGGATATTGGTCTGGCCTATCCGATGATTTTGCCTATCGTGAAATCCTGCGTGGATATGGCGCTGATGGTGGGAATGCCGGAGGCAAGGATTCCTCTGGGGGATGCGGCGGTGCTGATGGCTACGGCTCCTAAGTCCAATTCCGGCCACCTGGCTCTGGATGAAGCACTGGCGGACGTCCGGAAGGGCCTGGCGGGGGATTTCCCCCGGCACTTGCAGAACGTCCATGCGGACACTTACACCATGGAGCGGGAGCAGGGGTATCTGTACCCCCACGATTTCCCCAATCACTATGTAAAGCAACAGTATCTTCCCGACATTCTGGCGGGCAAGACTTATTATCACTACGGACCCAATAAGGTAGAGCAAGCGGCGAAGCAGTATTGGGATGCCATCAAGGGGGAGTGAACCGTGGAGATTCTGGTTGGGGACATTCTGGAAATGAAAAAAGCACACCCCTGTGGCGAAAAGCGCTGGCTGGTGGAGCGGACCGGGGCGGATTTTCGCCTCAAGTGCCTGGGCTGCGGCCATGAACTGATGACGCCCCGGTTCAAGGCAGAAAAAAATGTCCGCCGGGTCATCCGCCCGGCAGAAGGAACATGAAAAAAGCGGCAGGGGAAAATCCCTCTGCCGCCCGTATTTTATTTGCCACGGATGAACAGCACGCCCAGAGTCCCCGGCCCGCAATGGCAGGACACGGTGCATCCGGCGTTGGTGTCCTCCACATGGGTGAACCGGCTGCCGTATTTCGCAATGGCTTCCTTCACGGCGGCCATGCACTCGTCCGTGACGGGGGTGTGGGTCACGAACAGCAGGTCCGTTTCCAGATTGGGCCGGTCTTTCAGCCGGTCCTCTACGTAGTCTGCAAGGCACTTATCGTAGTGGCCACGGTACTTCTTGACAACGGACATTTTTCCGTCCTTGACCTCGATGCAGGGCTTCAGGTGCAGCAGGTTGGCCCCAAGGGCCACCACGCTGGAGCAGCGGCCGCCCTTGGCCATGTAGTCCAGCCGGTCCAGCAGGAAGCTGGCCTCCACCCGGGGAACGTAGTCCTCCAGCGCTTCCACGATGGCATCCAGATCGTCCATGGTCTTGGACAATTCCACGGCTTTCATGACGATATGGCCCTGACCGGTGGACAGGTTCCGGGAATCGATGACCCGGACGTTGGGAAACTCCGCTGCGGCCACGCAGGCGTTCTGATAGCTGGAGGAAAAATCGGCACCGATGTCAATGTGAATGACGGCATCGTATTCCTTGCTGTACTTGGCAAAGACCTCCTGGAAGGTCCCCACGCTCCGGGCTGCGGTGGAGCAGAGACTTCCGCCGTTGGCAACATGGGCGAAAATCTCCTCCGGGGTGATGGTCACGCCGTCGATGAATTCCTGCCCGTCCTTCATGACGATGAGCGGAATGATGGTAATGTCGTTTTCGGTGACCTGCCGGGGGGACAGGTCGCAGGTAGAGTCGGAAGTGATCTTGATTCTCATAAGGTTCCTTTCTGTGGTGTGGGGGTGTGGACGGGATCGGAGCCGATCATGAAGCAGCAGGGCTTCACGTTCTTCTTACTCAGGTATTCGCTGCCCCAGTCCCGCATGGCGACCAGAATGGGCATCAAACTCTTGCCTAGATCCGTGAGAGAGTATTCCACTCTGGGCGGGATCACGGGAAAAACTTCCCGGTGGATCAGTTTTTGGGCTTCCAGCTCCCGAAGCTGCTGGGTGAGCATTTTCGGTGTGGCGCTGGGCAGCTGCTTTTGCAGTTCATTGAACCGCAGTATGCCTCCGGCAAGGTGCCAGAGGATCAGGGATTTGTATTTGCCGCCGATAAGCTCCAGTGTGGCTTCCACGGGGCAATGATCGTTGGTGACCATGATGACCTCCAGTATCAAAAAGGGTAGTATCGCACAAAATAGTGCATACTTGCTTTTTCCTCGATTTATGGTAAGATGTTAGCATAAAAACAAAAAGAAGTCAACGGGAATTTCAACGTGGCTGTTGACTTTTTGGAAAGGACAGGATACTATGAAGATACGGTTCCAAGTCACCGGTATGACCTGCGCCGCCTGTTCGGCCAGGGTGGAGAAAGTGACCCGGCAGACAGCCGGTGTGGACAGCGCAGAGGTGAATCTTCTGGCCAACACCATGGTGGTGGAGGCCAAGGACGAGAGCGTCATCCCCGCCATTCAGAAGGCGGTGTCGGACGCGGGCTACGGAGCCATTCCGGAAACGCCGGGGAAGAAGGCGGCACCCCAGCCGGTGCAGACGGAAAATCCCCTGAAAGAAATGAAAACAAGACTCATCGCCTCGGCGGTGTTTCTCGTTGTTCTCATGTACTTCACCATGGGCCACATGATCGGCCTGCCGGTACCTATGTGGTATCACCACAACCCCCTGATGGGGGCACTGCTGCAATTCTTCCTGACGTTGCCGGTGGTGTACCTGAACCGGGTCTATTATACCCGTGGCCTGAAAGCCCTGTGGCACAGAGCGCCGAATATGGACTCTCTGATTGCAGTTGGCTCTCTGGCGGCGCTCATTTATGGCGTGGCAGCCCTGTTCCGCATGGCCGCCGCCATGGGCAACGGCGACATGGAGACGGCCCATCAGTATGGCGAGAACCTGTATTTTGAGTCTGCTTCCATGATTCTGACCCTCATCACCCTGGGCAAGTTCCTGGAGACCCGTGCCAAGGGCAAGACCGGCGACGCCATCCGGGCTTTGATGGACCTGAGTCCCAAGACCGCTACGGTCCGCCGGGACGGGGTAGAGACGGAAGTGGCCGTGGAAGATGTGCGGCTGGGCGATACGGTCATTGTCCGCTCCGGCGGACGTATTCCCGTGGACGGCACGGTGCTTTCCGGCCGGGCCAGCGTGGACCAGAGCGCCCTGACCGGCGAAAGCGTTCCCGTGGAAAAGGCCGTGGGCGACACCGTAGCCGCTGCAACCATCAATACCGAGGGCTACCTGGAATTCCGTGCGGATAAGGTCGGCGAGGACACGACCCTGTCCCAGATCATCCGCATGGTGGAGGAAGCGGGCGGCTCCAAGGCCCCCATCGCCCGTCTGGCGGATAAGATCGCCGGTGTGTTTGTGCCGGTGGTCATGGGCATCGCCCTGGTGACCTTCGCCGTCTGGATGATCGCCAAGGGCGACCTGGAATTTGCATTGAACATCGGTATTTCCGTGCTGGTCATCTCCTGCCCCTGCGCTCTGGGTCTGGCGACCCCTGTGGCCATTATGGTCGGCACCGGCCGGGGCGCCCGGATGGGCCTGCTCTTTAAGAATGCGGAAGCCCTGGAAAACCTGCATAAGGTCGATACGGTGGTGGTGGATAAGACCGGCACCCTGACCACCGGCAAGCCTGCCGTTACCGACATTCTCCCCGGCGGACTGCCGGAGGCGGAGCTTCTGAAGCTGGCGGCAGCCTTGGAGGAAAAGTCCGAGCATCCCTTTGCCAAGGCCATTCTGGAAAAGGCCGCCGGTGTGGACCATCCCCAGGCAGAAAAATTTGAAACCATCCCCGGCAAGGGCGTGTCCGGCGTTATCGAAGGCAAAAAGTTCTTCGGCGGCAACGGACGGCTCATGGAGGAACTGGGCGTCCAGATCCCGGCTCTGCCGGACAGCGTGGACGCCGGTGGAACGCCCCTGCACTTTGCCTCCGAAAACGGCATCTATCTGGGCACCATCGTCGCCGCCGACGTGCTGAAAGCGGACAGCGTGGCCGCTGTGGCCGCCATGAAGAAAATGCACCTGAATGTGGTCATGCTCACCGGCGACAACGAAAAGACCGCCAAGGCCATTGCCGCCAAGGCAGGCATCGACCGGGTCATTTCCGACGTGCTGCCCGGCGATAAGGCCGGTGCGGTGGAGCGGCTCCGCAAAGAGGGCCACAAGGTCGTCATGGTGGGCGACGGCATCAACGACGCCCCTGCCCTGGTGACGGCAGACGTGGGTCTGGCCATCGGCAACGGCACGGACATCGCCATTGAATCGGCGGACGTGGTGCTGATGAACGGCTCTTTGATGGGCGTGGGCAACGCCGTGGCCCTGAGCCGTGCGACCATCCGTAATATCAAGGAAAATCTGTTCTGGGCGTTCTTCTATAACTGCCTGGGCATTCCCGTGGCAGCGGGCGCACTCTATCCCGCTTTTCACATTCTTCTCAACCCCATGATCGGCGCAGCGGCCATGAGCTGCAGCTCCGTATTCGTGGTCACCAACGCCCTGCGGCTTCGCTTCTTCAAGCCCAAGGAAATCGAAACGGAACCCGTTAACAACGTGGAACACACCACGATCAAGGAGGAAACTGCTATGAAAACCGTTATCCATGTAGAAGGAATGATGTGCGGCCACTGCAAGATGCACGTGGAGAATGCCTGCAAGGGCGTTCCCGGCGTGACGGATGCCGTGGTGGACCTGGCGGCGAAAAATGTCACCGTCACCGGTGATGCTGATCTCGCTGCCCTGAAGGCTGCCATTACCGAGGCGGGCTACCAGGTGGTGGACTGATGGAACACTTTTACTATCCTTCCCAGGGCCGGGGGCAGCTGCATGGCTGCCGCTGGCTTCCGGACGGGGAAGTCCGGGGCATCGTGCAGATCGTTCACGGCATTGCCGAGTATGTGGAGCGCTACGATGAATTTGCCCGTTATCTGAACGGTCTGGGCTACCTGGTGGTGGCCGAGGACCACATGGGCCACGGCGGCTCTGTAGGGGAGTCGGAGACAAAAGGATATTTCCACGGAGGGTGGTTTACGGCAGTTGCGGACACATATCGGCTGCTGGAGACCACCCATCAGGCCTATCCGGAGGTCCCTTATGTGCTGTTCGGCCATTCCATGGGGTCCTTTATGACCCGGACCATTCTGGAAAAGTACCCGGACAGCGGCATTTCCGCCTGCGTCATCTGCGGCACCGGTTGGCAGCCCCAGGCACTTTTGGCGGGGGCCATTCCGGTGTGCAAATGGGTCTGCAAACACGACGGCGAGGACCAGCCCAGCCCCAAGCTGGAAAAAATCGTGTTCGGCACCTACAACGCCCGTGTGGAGTCCCCCAAGACCCCCTTCGACTGGCTGAACCGGGACGAGGCGGCGGTGCAGGCCTATGTGGATGACCCCATGTGCGGCTTTGTGTCTACGGCGGGACTGCTGCGGGATATGCTCACCGGCATTTCCTACATCGAAAAGAAGGAAAATCTGGCAAAAATGAAGAAACACCTGCCGATTTTCTTCATCGCCGGCGGGGACGACCCGGTAGGCAGCTACGGCAAGGGCGTTCTCAGAACCGAGGCGGAATTCCGCAAGGCAGGCATGGTGAACGTTACCTGCAAGCTCTATCCCGGCGGACGGCACGAAATTCTGAATGAGATCAACCGACAGGAGGTCTACGAGGACGTGGCCAAGTGGCTGGTCAGGGTTTTGCCGAAAAAAGAGTAATGAGTACCGTTTATTGGACATATAGCATGATAGAATACAGCCATCCCAAGAGGAAAAGAGGAGCGCAAAATGTATTCTATCCGATATGCTTATGGTCATGTAATGGTGTACGACGGTACGGGACGGTTCCTGTTCTCGGCAGACAGCGAGCAGGAGGCCAGAAAGGAATTGGAAGATGCGGAATTTGCGGCTTGACCTCTGCTATGACGGCACCCGCTACCGGGGCTGGCAGCGGCTCAGCGGGGAGGAAAATACCATTCAAGGGAAGCTGGAGCAGACCTTGAGCCGAATTTTGGGAGAACCCATAGAAATCTCCGGCAGCGGCCGCACCGATGCTGGGGTCCACGCCAGGGGCCAGGTGGCCTCGTTCCACTGCGAAAACCCCATGCCCTGCGGGGAAATCCTGCGGGAATTGCGGCGGTATCTTCCGGAGGACATCGGCATATATTCCTGTCAGGAGGCAGCACCCCGGTTCCATGCCCGGCTCAACGCTAAAAAGAAAACCTATTGCTACCGCATCTGGAACAGTGACAGCCCCTGCGTTTTTGACCGGCGGTACATGACGGTGGTGGAAGAATCGCTGGATTTGGATGGCATGCAGCAGGCAGCGAACGCCTTGCTGGGGCAGCATGATTTTGCCTGCTTCTGCACCCGTGCGCCCAAGAAAAAGTCCACGGTCCGGGAGATTTTCGACATTTCCATCACGAAAACCGGTGCGGAAGTGGATATTTCCGTCACCGCCGACGGGTTTCTCTATAACATGATGCGAATTCTTGTGGGGACCCTGGTGGAAGTGGGCCTGGGTAAGCGCAAAGCGGACAGCATCCCGGACCTGTTCGCTCAGAAGCGGGCGGAGGCCGGTACGCTGATGCCCGCCAAGGGTCTGTGTCTCATGGAGGTAGTTTATTGAACATACAGATTTTCGGAAAAAGCAAGTCCTTCGACACCAAGAAGGCCGAGCGGTACTTCAAGGAACGACGAATTTCCTTCCAGTCCATCGATTTGCTTCGCTTCGGCCTGTCCGGGAAGGAATTTGACAGCGTGCTTCGGGCGGTGGGTGGCATCGACAACCTCATTGACTGGGACAGCAAGGACCCGGACATTCTGATTTTGCACTACACGGAGGACAGTCGTGCCAAAGAGGACAAGGTCTTTGACCGGCCGGAGCTGATGAAGGCTCCCATTGTCCGAAACGGCAAACAGGCCACCGTGGGTTACGCCCCGGAAGTCTGGGAAACATGGAAATAACACGAAAGCGGTTCTTTCAGATGGAAAGGACCGCTTTTTCCGGTATAAAGATCACTTTTTTGTAAAAAAAGCTTGCAAGGAGAGGGGAAAAGTGGTATGCTATGAAAAGTCACCTTTTGGAAGCCTTGGAAACGGTCAACGGCCTGGTCTGGGGGCTGCCCACCCTGCTGCTGATTTTGGGTGTGGGGGTACTGCTGAGCCTGCGGACCGGCTTTGCTCAAGTGACCCTTTTTCCGGCGGCCCTGCGGTCCTTTTGCCGGAAACTCACCGGCAAGGACCGGACGGCGGACGGCGTTTCGCCCTTTCAGGCCCTGTGTACTGCATTAGCTGCCACTGTTGGTACGGGCAATCTGGCCGGTGTGGCTGGGGCTATCACCTTAGGAGGACCGGGGGCCATTTTCTGGATGTGGGTCTGCGCCTTTTTCGGCATGGTCACGAAATATGCCGAGGTGGTCCTTGCCCTGCGCTTTCGGGTCCGGGAGCGGGATGGCTATGCCGGTGGCCCCATGTACATGATTCGGAAGGGCCTGGGGGAGAAATGGCGGCCCATGGCGGCGGCTTACGCTCTGTTCGGCGTGTTTGCCGCTTTCGGCGTGGGCAACGCCACCCAAATCAACGCCTTTGTGGCTGGGGTCAATGATGTGCAGACCTATTTCGGCCTGCCGGTCACGGACCTGGGAAATCTGCTTCTGGGAGCCGCCGTGGCAGGGCTTGTCTGGCTGCTGCTCCGGGGCGGGGCGGGACGCATCGGCCGCACGGCGGAAAAGCTGGTGCCGCTGGCCGCCTGTTTTTACCTATTGCTGGGCCTGGGGGCCTTGATCGTCCGGGCGGACCGTATCGCCATCGCATTCCGGCTCATTCTCCAGGGGGCTTTTGCCCCGAAAGCCGTCACCGGCGGCCTCATCGGCTCCATGGTCACGGCCATGGGGGTAGGGGCCTCCCGTGGGGTATTCACCAACGAGGCCGGAATGGGGACCGCTTCCATTGCCCACGCTTCCGCCCAGGTGGACCACCCGGCGGAACAGGGGGTGCTGGGCATCATGGAGGTGTTTCTGGACACCATCGTGATATGCACCATGACGGCTCTGGTCATTCTCACATCCCCGGAGGCTCTGCCTTACGGCACGGACCCCGGCGTGCGGCTGACCATCCGTGCCTTTGCGAATGTTTACGGCGATTGGGTCTGCATCCCGATCGCTCTGTCCCTGTGCTGCTTTGCCTTTGCAACGGTTTTGGGTTGGGGGCTGTACGGCGCCCGGTGCGCCCAATATCTGCTTGGAAAGCCCGTCTGGAAGCCCTTTGCTCTTGTTCAGGCCGCCGTGAGCCTGCTGGGGGCCATATTGGGAACGGGCCTTGTCTGGACCCTTTCCGAGACGGTCAATGGTCTGATGGCCATTCCCAATCTGCTGGCACTGGCACTTTTATCCCCGGAGGTCCGGGTACTTACCAAAGAATATCAATGCAGACTGCGGTCTGCCGGAGGAACTTATGAACATATCCATCAACGCCAATCGCTGCGAACCCTCGCCCATGCGGAAATTTCACCCGCTGGCCGTCAAGGCCCAGGAGCGGGGCATCCGCATCCATCATCTGAACATCGGTCAGCCGGACCTGCAGACCCCTCCGGCCTATTTTGATGCCGTCCGGAATTTTGACAGCGCCACCCTGGCCTATGCGGCCTCGCCGGGAACCCCGGAGCTTATCGATGCGGTCCGGGCCTATTATCGGGAACTGGACGTGGACTTGGAGCCGGACGATGTGCTCATCACCACCGGCGGCAGCGAAGCGCTGCTTTTGACCTGCCTGAGCATTTTGGACCCCTACACGGAGGTCATCATTCCGGAGCCTTACTATCCAAATTACACGACCTTTGTCCATGCGGCGGGCGGTGTTATCCGAGCCTTGCCAACCTGTGCCGAGGAAGGGTATCGGTATGCCAAGCGGGAGCGCATTGAGAGCCTTATCACGAAAAACACCCGTGCTATCCTCATCACCAACCCCGGAAATCCCACCGGTGTGGTGCTGAATCAGGAGGAAATGCGGATGATCGCTGACGTAGCCAAGAAGCACGACCTGTTCCTGATCTGCGACGAGGTGTACCGGGAGTTCTGCTATGACGATTCCTTCGGGGTCCCCACCATGGCCCGGTTCCGGGACGTGGACGAGAACGTGGTCATTGTGGACTCCGTTTCCAAGCGGTTCTCCGCCTGCGGCGCACGGGTGGGCTGCGTGGTCACCCGGAACAAGGAATTGCAGCAGGCCATCCTGAAATTCTGCCAGTCCCGGCTGTCCGTGGCCACCATCGACCAGGTGGGCGCTGCGGCCCTCTACGGAGTGGACCACGAATTTTTCCGCCGGTCCAAGGAAGAATACCGGAAGCGCCGGGACACCGTCGTCCGCCGCCTCCGGGCCATTCCCGGCGTACAGGTGGAGGAACCTATGGGGGCTTTCTATCTGATGGCGGGCCTGCCCGTGGACGATTCCGACAAGTTCCAGCGGTGGCTGCTGGAGGAATTCGACTACGAAGGGGAGACGGTCATGTTTGCACCCGGCGCACCCTTCTACGAGACTCCCGGCAAGGGCATCAACGAGGTCCGCATTGCCTATGTCCGTCAGATCCCGGAATTGGAGCGGTCCATGGACGTGCTGGAAAAGGCCATCGCCCGGTATCAGAAGGAATGTATGTAAAAAATCTGCCCACCGATTGGCGGGCAGATTTTTTACTTTTTCAGCACCGGAACGCCGTTTTCCATGGTCAGCACCCGCTGAATGATCTCCTCGCCGCTGCGGTAGGTGAGAAGCAGCGGCGTATTTTCCAGATCCGCCTGGATGCTTACCGCCTGAGAGGCGTTCATGGCTCCGGCGGCGAATACCGTCTCCGTGGGGGTGAAGGTGCTGCCGTCATAGCTGCCGGACTGAATTTTCAGGTCCCGGACCGCCTGATTCGTGGTCAAAATCACCCGGCTGGCTTCCCGGTCCAGGGAAAGCTCTGCGTATTCCCGGCTGGGGGCGTTCTCCGTGAACAGGGATGCTTCCAGTGTGCCGGTGTAAGCGCCCTCCTCCGGGGGGAAGTAGGCATCGTTCATAAGCCCTGCCAGGGAGCCGTAGGGAATCTCCGCCGTGACCACGCCGTAGGAATAGGGGGCGATGTCGTAGGGGGAGAAGAAGAAGCACAGGCCCGTGGTGGTGAAATACCAGCCGTCGGCCCCGTTCATACAGTCCTGGACCCGCTCAGCGGCTACGTTGGCATAGTCGGCGTACAGATTTCCCTCCTGCTGGGAAAGGGAAGCGAGCAGCAGGGTACAAAGCTGTTCGGCGGTGACGTTGCCGTTGAGAATATCGGAAAGATGTAATTCCGCACCGGTGAGCAGGTCATAGCTGACTGCCGTGGACAGGAAGCTGGCGTGAACGCCGCTGGGATAGGACCGGACCTCCCCGTACAGGCTCAGAACGCCCACGTCCACCCGTGTTGGCGTGTAGGAAACGCTCAGGGAGTAGGGGGTGAAGCCCTCGGTGCCGTAGGCTGCCTGGGCCTGGGCTTCCAGCTCCGAGCCGTTGGACCGGAACTCGTCAATGCGGCCCATCAGGTCCACGGTGACATCCTGGGTCGCATCGGCCCGGACCGTCACCAGGTAGGGAATGGGATACCGGAAGGAATAAACGGTGGTCCCGTCCTCGGCAGCCGTATCCAGCTGGGTGTATTTCAGGGAAATGGCCGTCAGGTCCACGTTGGGAATGCTCACCGGTTCCGTGGTGGTATCCGGAGAGGTTTCCGTGGGGTCCGTCCGCAGCAGCGGCGGGGCGGAAGTCTCCGTATCCTGTGGGAATCGCTTGGCGCAGCTGGAAAACGTCAGCAAAAGTGCAGCGCAGAGGGCTGCGGAAAGTAATTTTTTCATGGGGGTACCCTCCTTTACGGAAAATACTATATCACATTTCGCCGCTTTTTTCAATCCTTCCGGCTTGGCACTTGACAGGGCGGGGCGGATGATGGTAAAATAGACCCATATTCGTGAAGAACGGAAAGAGTACCGATGCTGTCTCCCTCAGAGAGCCGGGGCGTGGCTGTGAACCCGGCGGAGTGCAGTTCGGGAAGGTGCGTCCGGGAGCGAAAAGTGCATATTTTTGAGTGAAAAACGAGAGTGGAACCGCGGCTTTGCCGCCTCTTATGCCGAAGGGTATAAGAGGCGGTTTTTGATTTCATACTGTTCATTAGGAGGAAGTTTTCATGTATCTTTATAATTCTCTTTCCCACAAGAAGGAACTGTTCCAGCCCAATTCCCCGGACATCGTGAAGATGTACACCTGCGGCCCGACGGTCTATCATTTTGCCCACATCGGCAATCTGCGGACCTATATCATGGAGGATGTTCTGGAAAAGGCCCTGCGCTACGAGGGTTACAACGTCAAGCGGGTCATGAACATCACCGACGTGGGGCATCTGTCCAGCGATGCGGACACCGGCGAGGATAAAATGCTCAAGGGCGCCCGCCGGGAGCATAAGACCGTGCTGGAAATTGCCAAATTCTACACCGACGCCTTTTTTGAGGACTGCCGGAAGCTGAACATCAAGCGGCCTGACGTGGTCCAGCCGGCCACGGGCTGCATTGACGAGTATATCCACATGGTCACGACCCTGCTGGACAAGGGCTATGCCTATCTCTCCGGCGGAAACGTGTACTTCGACACCTCCAAGCTGGAGAAATACTACGTCTTTAACGACCACGACGAGGAGGACCTGGCCGTGGGTGTCCGGGAAGGCGTGGAGGAGGACACCAACAAGCGCAACAAGAACGACTTTGTCCTCTGGTTCACCAAGTCCAAGTTTGAGGACCAGGCTCTGAAATGGGACTCTCCCTGGGGCGTGGGCTATCCCGGCTGGCACATTGAATGCTCCTGCATTTCCATGAAGTATCTGGGGGACGATCTGGACATCCACTGCGGCGGCATCGACAACGCCTTCCCCCATCACACCAACGAGATCGCCCAGTCCGAAAGCTACCTGGGCCACAAGTGGTGCAATTACTGGTTCCATGTTCACCACCTGAACACCGAGGACGGAAAAATGTCCAAGTCCAAGGGAGAATTCCTGACGGTCTCCCTGCTGGAGGAAAAGGGCTACGACCCCATGGTTTACCGCTATTTCTGCCTGCAGAGCCACTACCGCCGGAATCTGGTGTTCTCCTGGGAGAACCTGGACAACGCCGCTGCGGCTTACGAGAAGCTGATCGCCCGCATTGCGGCCCTGAAAGCAGAGGGTGACGTGGACAGCGCCGCTTTTGATGCCCTGAAAGCCCGCTTCACCGGTGCTCTGGACGGGGACCTGAACACGTCTCTGGCTATTACCTGCCTCTTTGACGTGCTGAAGGCCAAATGCTCCGATGCCACCAAGCTGGCGGCCCTGGCGGACTTTGACCGGGTGCTGAGCCTGAATCTGCTGGAAAATGCCGAAAAGCTGCGGAAAAAGCAGGCGGAAGAGGAAGCCGCTGCTGCCGACCCGGAGATCGACGCTTTGGTGGCCGCCCGGACGGAGGCCAAGAAGGCAAAGAATTTTGCCGAGGCGGATCGCATCCGGGACGAACTGAAAGCCCGTGGCATTGAGATCATCGACACACCTCAGGGTGCGAAATGGAGAAAAGTATGAAGCTGATGATCCTGGACGGGAACAGCGTCATCAACCGGGCGTATTTTGGGGTCCGCCCCCTGACCACCCGGGATGGTCTGTACACCAACGCCATTTACGGCTTCCTGAATATTCTGGAAAAAATGGAGCGGGAGGAGCAGCCGGAGGCCATCTGCGTGGCCTTTGACGTACACGCCCCCACCTTCCGGCACCTGCAGTATGACGGCTACAAGGCCACCCGGCACCCCATGCCGGAGGAGCTGGTCATGCAGATGCCGGTGATGAAGCAGGTCCTGTCTGCCATGAACATTCCCATTTATGAATGTGAGGGATGGGAGGCTGACGATGTCATCGGCACCGTGGGCCGGGTCTGCTCGGAGCAGAACTGGGATTGCGTGGTGGTCACCGGCGACCGGGACAGTTTGCAGCTCATCAATGACCATGTGAACGTGAAGCTGGTCATTGCCAAGCCCGGCCAGACCACGGCCACCCTCTATGACACGGAAAAATTCCGTGCGGAGTACGGCTTCGACCCCATTCACATCATCGATTTGAAAGCCCTGATGGGGGATTCCTCCGACAATATCCCCGGTGTGGCCGGGGTGGGACCGAAAACGGCTACGGACCTGCTGCTGAAATTCGGCACCCTGGACGGGGTCTACGAGCATTTGCAGGACCCGTCCATCCGGCCCAAGCTGCGGGAAAAGCTGGAAGCGGACAAGGAAAAAGCCTATCTTTCCTATGATCTGGCTACCATCCGCACCAATGCGCCCATCGATTTTTCTCCCAAGAACGCCATTACCCAGCCCTATAACCGGCTGGAACTTTTCAAGCTGTTCACCCGGCTGGAATTCGTCCGGCTCATTGACCGCTACGGCCTCCGGGGTGCGGAACTGGAAGAAGCGGCATTGGAAAGTGCGGAAGAATCGCCCCGGGAGACCCTGCCCCGGGTAGATACCCTGCCGGAGCCGGGGACGGAGGGAGCCGTGTATCTGGCTCCGGACGGGACGCTGGCCATTGCCTGTGCGGAGGGGGTCTGCACCCTGACACCTCTGGAAATTCACCGGGCGGCGAATCTTCTGGCGGGACAAAGCTGGGTGTGCCATGACTGGAAAAGCCAGGCCCATGCCCTGGATGCCCTGGGCATTACGCTTGGACCGGCGAAATTCGACACGGCCCTGGCGGCTTACGACCTGAACCCTTCCCAGTCCGATTATCCCGTGTCCAAGCTGGCGGCGACCTTCCTGGGAGCCAGCGTGGAGGACGGCGATGCTGCCGCCTGCGCCGAAGCGGTGTTTTTCCTGCGGGAAAAGCTGCGGCAGGAACTGGACAAGCAGGGCATGGGGGACCTGTACGACACCATCGAACTGCCCCTTTGCCCGGTGCTTTATGAGATGGAGCGCACCGGTGTGGCCATCGACGAGGAGCAGCTGCGGCAGTTCGGGGCCATGCTCTCCGAGCGCATTGCCGACTGCGAAAGCCTGATTTTCGGCTTTTCCGGGGGGCCCTTCAATATCAATTCCCCCAAGCAGCTGGGCACGGTGCTGTTTGAGCAGCTGCAGCTGCCCGGCGCCAAGAAAACCAAGACCGGCTACGCCACCAATGCGGACGTGCTGGAAAAACTCCGGGACAAGCATCCCATCATCCCGGCCATTCTGGATTACCGGATGCTCACCAAGCTGAAATCCACCTATGCCGACGGCCTGGTGAAGGTCATCGCCGCCGACGGGCGTATTCATACGACCTTCCAGAATATGGTCACGGCCACCGGGCGTCTGTCCTCCACGGAGCCGAACTTGCAGAATATTCCCGTCCGCACGGACCTGGGGGCCGAAATTCGGAAAATGTTCATTCCCAAGCCCGGCTGCGTACTGGTGGATGCGGATTACAGCCAAATTGAATTGCGGGTCCTTTCCCACATGGCCGGGGACACGGTGATGCAGGAGGCCTTCCGCAGCGGAGCGGACATTCATACCATCACCGCCGCCCAGGTCTTCGGCGTAAAGCCGGAGGAGGTCACGCCCCTGCAGCGCCGCCATGCCAAGGCCGTGAATTTCGGTATTGTTTACGGCATTTCCGAGTTCTCCCTGGCGGAGGACATCGGCGTCAGCCGCTATGAGGCCAAGGCCTATATCGAGGCCTATCTTTCCAATTACCACGGCGTGCGGGAGTATATGAAGAACGTGGTCGCCGAGGCCCGGGAAAAGGGCTACACGGAGACCCTCTTTGGCCGCCGCCGGTATCTGCCGGAGCTGAAAAGCAGCAATTTCAACGTCCGCCAGGGGGCGGAGCGGATTGCGCTGAATACCCCCATTCAGGGGACCGCCGCCGACCTTATCAAGCTGGCCATGATTCGGGTGGACAAAGCCCTCAAGGAGCAGTACCCGGAGGCAAATCTTCTGCTGCAGGTCCATGACGAACTCATCGTGGAATGTCCGGAGGAGATGGCCCAGGGCGTTGCAAAGGTGGTCCAGCAGCAGATGGAGCAGGTAGCCCACCTGAATGTGCCGCTGGTGGCCGAGGCCAAGTGGGGAAAGAGCTGGTACGAGGCGAAATGATGGAAATTTTACCCATGAACGCCGCCCATGTGGCCGCCGTTGCGGCCCTGGAAAAGACTTGCTTTTCCGACCCATGGAGTGAAAAAAGCGTGAAATCGGAACTGGAGAATCCCCTTTCCCTGTGGCTGGTTGCCATGGAAGGGGACCACTTAGCAGGCTACGTCGGCTCCCAGACGGTGCTTGGGGAAGCGGATATGATGAATCTGGCGGTAGACCCGGATTTCCGGCGGAAGGGCATCGGCGAAGCGCTGGTGCTGCGGCTGGTGGCAGAACTGAAAAGCCGTGGGGCCTATTGCCTGACCCTGGAGGTCCGGGCATCCAATGAAGCTGCCATCGGCCTTTATGACAAGCTGGGCTTTGCCGCCGTGGGCCGCCGCCGGGGCTATTACGAGAAGCCCCGGGAGGATGCCTGCATCTTGCGAAAGGAATGGAATGTATGAAGATCCTTGCAATTGAATCCTCCTGTGATGAGACTGCTGTGGCCATCGTGGAGAACGGGCGAAAAGTGCTTACGGACTGCATCGCCTCCCAGGTGGCCCTCCACCGGGAATACGGCGGCGTGGTGCCGGAGATCGCCTCCCGGAAGCACATCGAGGCCATTTCCGGTCTGGCCGAGCAGGCCCTGGCCAACACCGGCCTGACCCGGCTGGACATTGATGCGGTGGCCGTGACATATGCGCCGGGCCTGATCGGGGCCGTGCTGGTGGGGGTGAACTTTGCCAAGGCGGCTGCCCTGGCCCTGAACAAGCCCCTGATCCCGGTCCACCACACCCGGGGGCATATTGCCGCCAATTATCTGGCATTCCCGGAGTTGGAGCCGCCCTTCCTGTGTCTCATCGTCTCCGGGGGACATACCATGATCGTGGACGTGAAGGACTACACGGAGATGGAAATTCTCGGCACCACGTTGGACGATGCGGCAGGGGAGTGCTTCGATAAGGTCGCCCGGGTGCTGGGAATGCCCTATCCCGGCGGGGCTGCCCTGGACAAGGCGGCGGAGCGTGGAGACGAGAAAAAATACACCCTTCCCCGGCCCAAGCCCGGCGAAAATCCCTATGATCTGAGCTTTTCCGGCCTGAAAACCGCTGCCCTGAATCTCATTCACCATGCCGAGCAGGTGGGGGAAGCGCTGGACGTGGACAGCCTCTGCGCCGGATTCTCCGCCGCCGTGTCTGATATGCTGGTGCCGCGTGTGGAGTTGGCCCTGCAGGCCACCGGCCGGAAAAAAGTAGCCATTGCCGGAGGTGTGGCTGCCAATTCCCGCATTCGACGGGATGTGACCGCCATGGCGGAACGGCTGGGAGTGGAGGTGTTCATGCCGCCCCTGTCCCTCTGCGGGGACAACGGCGCCATGATCGGCGCACAGGGCTATTACGAGTTCCTGGCGGGCCACACCGCCGGAATGGAACTGAACGCCTACGCCACCAAGTCCATTCTGGGTGAAAGTCTGTAAAGAATGCAGGGCGGAGGAATCTGCCCTGCATTTTGCATTTCCGGCGGGAGTATTCATTCAGAAAATGAATAAAAATTTCGGCGTTTCCACGAACCGGATTTTTCAGACGGAAAACCGGATGGATTCCCGAAATTTCAGGAATGGGAGAAAGAAAAACGGGGAGAATAGCAAGCTGTGCCTGTGGAAAAGTCTGTGGATTGTGTGAATAACTTTCGGTATATCCGAATGAACGCCAGTCGAATTGACGGGGAAACACGAACTTTTTCGGAGAAACCGTCGAAAGTGACGGGCAATGCAGGAATCGGCCTTGCGTAAGGGGGAGAAAGAATGTTGGAGATCGTCCGCACCATGGGAGCGTTGGATTTTGAAGAACTGATGGCCGTCTACCGGGAGAGCAATGCGGGAAACGCCCAGGAACAGGATATTCCGATTGCTCAGGTGGAGCAGAATTTTGCCGATTATCTCCGGGAGGACTTCTTCCGTCAGAAGGGGGCTTTTTACTGCCTCTGGAAAGAAAACGGACGCACGGTTTCGGCCCTGCGCCTGGAGCCTTTTGAAGATGGGTTGCTTCTGGAAGCCCTGGAGACCATGCCGGAGCAGCGGCGGAGGGGTTACGGGAAAGCCCTGGTACTGGCGGCGCTGGACCATGTGCGGAACGAGTACGGAAAGCCGGTCTATTCCCACGTCTGGAAACGAAATTATGCTTCCATGGCCCTCCACGCCGCCTGCGGCTTCACCCAGGTGCTGGATTACGCAAAACTCATTGACGGCAGCGTCAACACCAGCCATGTGACCCTGAAATGCTTATAAAAAACCCGCCTCCGATGCGCTTTTTTGCACCGGAGGCGTTCTTTATGAGAGATGAAATCAGAATTTGACCTTGGGGTCCCGGAATTCACCCAGCCGCTGCTCATATGCGGCCATGGCGGCCTCCCGGTGGGCGGCGTGCGGTTCCCGGACACCGGCCAGCGTCATCAGATGCTCGCAGAACAGGGGATTCAGGGGCAGAATGGGTCCCTGCAGATTGGTCCCGAAGAAATTCTTCCGGCGGATGCCTTCCAGATCGGTCTGGGGGTTGATGCCGATGGACCGCTGATTTTTGCCGACGAAGCCGCCGGAATTATCCCCGTACAGGAAGCTGAACTGGGACCGGAAGCCCACCACGGGGATAACGTCAATGTCACCCAGGAACTTGCCGTTATAACGGTGGAACAGGTCTGTTTTTGCCGTCAGGTCAAAGAGTCCCAGGCCATCCACGGACAGTTTTTCGGTCACATAGTCGATGTGCTTGACAAAGACCTCGCAGGCGTTGCCGGTCATCAGGAACACCACGCCGTCGTCGATCAGCTTTTCCAGCCGGTCCCGGTAGGGCCGCAGCGTTTCGATGACCCGCCGCTGAATGGCCTCCGTCATGGTACCCATCAGCACCATATCCGGCCGGTTCTCCGCAAAATAAGGGGTGTCCGTCAGGGACGTGAAGATAAAATCCGCCTCCGGCAGGCTCTGGCGCAGATATTCTACGTTCTGAAAATCGCCGCTGAGGTTGCAGACTTCGCTAAAAAGCACTTCAATTTTCATTTCTCCGCATCTCCCTTCATCCGGGAAACCAGGCAGTTCTGAATTTGCCGCTCCTCGGCACCACGATAGGGGTCATAGAGTAGGTACACGTCCTTGCACACGCTCAGATCGATCGCATCCACGCCCTGCTGCCAGGTCTCCAGGGCGTAGAGACGGTCCTCCGGCACGCCCGCCATCAGCGCCCGCAGATAATAGTCGTGGCAGCGCTTTCCGATGAAAATGACCTTGGCGATGGAATCGTCCGCCAGAGGGGCGTAGTCCGTGTCGAACACCCAGCTGACGTTCTCGGAATTGTTGTGATTGTCGCCGATGTCGTCCAGGGAAATGAGCAGGTTTTTCCCTTCGCCGGGGCAGCCCGCCGCATAGCGGATCACGCCGGAGCAGGCGATGGGATTCTGGCCCTTGGCCAAAATGACCGTCAGCTTGTGGTCGCCGACGGTGATCTCATCATACCGGGATTTGACGATTTTTGCACCGGCGAAAGCGTCCCGCAGCTGTTCGTAGGAAAGACCGAACAGGCTCAGCACGGTAATGGCACCGCAGAAGTTATATAAATTGGTGATATTCCGATTGATGAGGGCAAAGTCATGGGCTTCTCCGCCGTGGGTCACGGTGAAGGTATTGGCCTCCTCATCAATGCGGCTGACAACAAAATCCGGTTCCGGCGTCTGATAGCTGCAGTCCGGGCAGTAGAGCCGCCCAATGTGATTATAGCGGGCATATTTGGCTTTCAGCAGAGCGCCGCACTCCGGGCAGTAGACAATATCCCGCAGGAAGGGCAGGGCATCGCTTTCGGGGGCGTCGGCGCTGATTCCAAAGTAGGTCCGGTCCTGGCATTGGGGAGCCAGGTGGGCACAGATGATGTCGTCTGCATTCAGGATCAGCTTTGTGTCCGCCGGGATGGCCTTATTCAGAATAAAGGAAATGAAATCCGTGTGGGCATTGCGCTTGATGGAGTCCCGCATGATGTTGTTGCACACCAGATAAGTGGGATGGATATAGGGATAGATCAGCAGAGAGCTGCGCTCGTCGATTTCCAGCACCGCAACGTCTTTCCGGATGGTCCCGCCAAAGGTGGCGTCATCCAGCAGCGCCGTGCAGACACCGGCCTGAACGTTGGAGCCCAGGGAGTTGTTGGTGACGGTATAGCCGCACTCCCGGAGCATCCCGGTGAGCAGATTGCTGACCGTGGTCTTGCCGTTGGTGCCGGTAACGCAGATAACGGTCTTGGGCAGGGTCAGCCGCCCCATGAAATCCTTGCAGATGGTCAGCGCCACCTTGCCGGGAAGATAACTGGCGTTCCGGCCCAGCAATTTCAGCAGGGCGGAGGCGGTCTTTCCGGCCAGCATGGCCAGATAAAAGGAGATTTTTCCCATGACGTGTTCTTCCTATCAGAGAATTTCCGTCAGGGACTGCTTGAGAATGTTCAGGCCCTTCAGCAGCAGCTCGTCGGAGATGACCAGCGGCGGCATCAGCTTCAGCACGTCGTTGTCCCGGCCCACCCGCTCGACGATGAGGCCGTTTCTGAAGCAGGCGGCGATGAGAGGCTTGGTCATGTCCTTGTCGAAAGCGTCAAAGTCCACTCCCCAGATGAGGCCGATGCCCCGATAGGTGATGCGCTTGTCCAGGGGCAGAATTTCGGTTTTCAGAAAATTCTCCACGATCTGGGCCTTCCGGCGGACATTTTCCAGCAGGTCCGTTTCCGCCATGATCTCCAGACCGGCTTTCCCGGCCACCAGGGAAAGCTGGTTGCCCCGGAAGGTGCCGGTGTGCTGGCCCGGCTCCCATTGGTCCAGCTCGGGCTTCATCAGCACGATGGACATGGGCATACCGAAGCCGCCGATGGACTTGGACATCGTCACCATATCCGGCACGATGCCTGCCCGCTCGAAGGAGAAGAAGTAGCCGCCCCGGCCGCAGCCCACCTGAATGTCGTCTACGATGAGCAGAATGTCATACTTGTCGCACAAGGCCCGCAGGTCCCGGAGCCACTGGGAATCGAACACATAGATGCCGCCGTCGGCCTGGATGGTCTCCAGAATGATGGCCGCAGGCTTCTCCACGCCGGAGTGATCGTCGGTGAGCAGCCGCTCCATATAGGCGATGGTGTCCAGCTCCGGGAACATATAGGGCGCAGGAATGTGGGTCACGTTGGGCAGAATCTGCCCGGCGCCGTCCCGGGAGCAACGGTCCGTGGTCAGCGCCAGAGAGCCCAGGGTCATGCCATGGAAAGCGCCCATGAAGGCGAAGATATTTTCTCGCCCCTTGACCTTCCTGGCCAGCTTGGTGGCGCACTCCACGGCGTTGGTGCCGGTGGGACCGGCGAACTGGATCTTATAATCCAGTCCACGGGGGGCCAGGATGTGGTCATGGAAATATTCCAGAAATTCCCGCTTGGGAGCGGTGTACATATCCATGGAGTGGACGATGCCGTCGTTTTGGAGATAGTCGCAGACCCGCCGGACCATTTCGTCCGGGTTGTGGCCGAAGTTCAGGGCACCGGCCCCGGCGAAGAAGTCGATGTATTCCTTGCCGTCCTCGTCCTGCATGATGGCGCCCTTGGCACGGGTGAACACCGTGGGGAAGCTGCGGCAGTAAGAGCGGACGTTGGATTCAAAGGTTTCAAAAATTTCCGTATTCATAAAGAACACTTCCTTTATTCGTTTGCAAAATAGGGGATTTTCGGTGTCAATATACCACAATCTCCCTCCAAAGTCAAGGGCGGCAGAAAGCAGCGGAAAATTTGCACTTTCCCCTTGCGTGGGGGTGAAATTCATGGTATAGTGAAAGAAAAAGGGGGAATCACCATGAAAAAGACCGTTCTCAAACTCTTTTTGCTGCTGGCGGCGCTGGGATTGCTGCTGTGGGCCTGCGGTGCTGCGGGCGTGTGGACCGGGGAGGACCTTTCCCTGCGGCTGGACCTGAGCCTGGCGGCGTTCCTGAAGCTGGGTTCCATGGTCGTGGGCGTTATCCTGCTGGTGACTGTGCTGAAGCTGCTCTTAGGGCTTTTTAAGCCCAGGACCCATCGGGGACAGACCCTGCGCTCTCTGGTGTACAGCCTGATTCAGTACGCTGCGGCCCTGACCATCCTGTGCTGGGGCCTGTCCATCCTGGGCGTGAACGTATCGGCCATCGTGGCCAGCGTAGGCGTTCTGGCCATGATTGTGGGCTTTGGTGCGGAGAGCCTCATTGCCGATGTGGTTACCGGTGTATTCATGCTCTTTGAGAACCAGTGCAATGTGGGAGATATCGTGGAAGTCGGCGGCTTCCGGGGGACCATCCAGAAGATCGGTATCCGGACCACCTGCGTGGTGGACAGCGGCGACAATGTGAAGATCATCAACAATTCCGAGATGAAGAACATCCTGAACCGGTCCGACAACGCTTCCCGGGCGGTGTGCGATATGGATATTCCTTATGAAACGGACCTGGAAGCGCTGGAAGCAAAGCTGCCGGAACTGCTGGAGAAAATCGGGAAGGACCATGCCGATGTGCTGCGCTCTGCCCCGCAGTACGTGGGCGTTCAGTCCCTGGAGGCTTCCTCCGTGCGGCTGCGGTTCGTGGTGCCGGTGGCTGAGGAGAACATTTTCTCCGCCCAGCGGCTCCTGAACCGGGAATTGCTGCTGGGCTTCCGGCGGCTGGGAGTGGAGTGTCCCTTCCCGCAGCTGGATGTCCATAGCCGGTAACGCCTATGGAGTATCATGTTCCAAAGGATGCCCCGGAACGTTCGGAAGAATACCCGGACCTTCCCAGGGAGGAAGCACCCAGGGCAGGGGAGTGGACCCCTCCGGGACCGGAATATACCCCGCCGCTGCCGGAATACACGGAAAGCACCCCTTCGGAGGAACCGCAGAAAAATCGGCGGAAGGGAAAGTGGTATCTGGCGGCGGCCATGGCCCTGCTGGTGGTGATGGCCTTCCGGGAACAGACAGCTCCACCCCCAAAAGTCGAAACGACGGAGCCGCCTGCGGTGACGACGGTACCGACGGCAGCCCCGACGGCATCCACGGAGCCGGTCCCAACGGAACCGCCCACGACCCAGCTCCCAAGTATGGGAACTGTTCGGTTGGTAGTTACCGGGTCATATATCGACGGCACTCGGGAGGCAGTGTTGCTGGACAGCACTTTCCCGGAGGGGACGTTTGCAGACCAGATATTGCCACAGCCGGAGGCCCGGCCCGGATTTGAATTCCTGGGCTATGTGCTGGCTCCGCGCTCCCAGCCCTACCGGCTGTATGGGGACACATTCCCGGAAGCGGATGCCTATCTGGTGGAGGAGCAGGACGGAGTCCGGCACATTACCCTCAGAGCTGCCTGGCGGAGAACGGAAGGGGAGGCGTTCCTGCCCCTGCACCTGGATGCTAACGGCGGCAGTCCTTCAGCGGACTACGATGCTGCCGGACCGAATTTTTCCGGAACAAACGTGTTTCTCTGTGCTTTCCCGGAGCCGACCCGGGCTGGCTACCGCTTCGACGGCTGGTACACGGCAGCAGGGGAGCGAGTGGAGCGCCTGAGTGCCGCAGATTTTTATGGACAAACGGACGGACAGACCGACTGGACAAACCAAATCCCCGTGACCCTGTATGCTCATTGGATACCGGAAGGGTAAGCTGTACGCATGAAAAAAGACTATTGACAAACGTGCCAATGTCCGGTATAATACTTTTCGCAATGCGAGAGTGTTGGAATGGTAGACAAGCACGTTTGAGGTGCGTGTGGTGAACGCCGTGGGGGTCCGAGTCCCCTCTCTCGCACCAGAAAGAACCGGCGATTTTCGGAAGAAAGTTGCCGGTTCTTTCTGTTCTTTTCTTTTTTCACTCTTCACTGTTCACTTTTCTCTGTCCGCCGGTTCCAGATAAGAGAGAAAAGAGAATAGTGAAGAGAAAAGGTGGCTTTGCTCTGCAAAGCATTGATTCCAATAGAGCTTTATGGTATCATTCTAACCGAGGTGAAGCCCATGAACAGCCCGCTACTGGATAAATCCCTTGACTTTGCAACGCAGATCGTATTGTTCTATGAATAATTTAATAGATTTCTAATTATCTCTTTAGATGTTCTTATATGCCGGTATAGCCCGTTACTTCGGGCTTTTCCGGCACTTTTCATATCGGAAGAACCTCACAAATCTTTTTATTACCCCTCATGTTTTCACTCTCAAAAGTAGTAAAAGTAGTAGTAAATTCTGCGTACTACTTATGCCGCCTTGGTTTCCTCGGCGTTTTCCGCCGCAGTTTCCGGCTTGGCCTCTGTGGTGGTTTTTGCCTTGGCTTGCAGCCGTTCCATTTCCTCCTGTGCGGAATGGAAAGTAGCGTGGGCGTAATAGTTCAGCGTCATTACAATGTTGGCGTGTCCCATGATGTACTGCAATGCTTTGGGGTTCATGCCCGCGTTTGCCATTCTGGTACAGAATGTATGCCGCATGGTGTGCGGCGTCATCACATCGGGCAGCGGCTCCTTGTGGCACTTGTTGTACTTCTTGGCAAGGCACTTGAACATGGCGTCATAGTTGACGGCGGTTTTGGGCAGGCCATCCCGGTTCAGGAACAGGAAGTCCTTATAACCATCAACCTTAATGCACCTGCCGTCCCTGCGCTTCTTCAACACGCGCTCAAACGCTTCATAGGCGGCTGCGCTCATCGGCACTTGACGGAATCCGCTTTCTGTTTTTGGCGCTTCGATATAGTAGCCGTCCTCGGTGCTTCTCAAAAGCTGGTGGTCTACATTCACAAAGCGCTTCTCAAAATTCAGGTCGGCTGGCGTCAGGCCGCAGAGTTCGGAAATACGAAGCCCGGTTTCCAGCAGGATCACCACCTCGTCATAATACTTGGCATAGACAGGATCGTTCTGCATGAAGTCCAAAAGCTCGTTTTCCTGTGTAGGGGTAAGCGGCACCTTTGGTACGGTATCGTCGTTGATAACCTCATTGATCTGGAAGTCAAAAGGATTCTTGCGGAGGCAATCGTCCTGTACGGCCATATAAAAGATGGCTTTTAAGGAACGCTTGCTGTTGCAGATGGTGTTGTAGGCAACGCCCTTTTCCTGCATACGCAAGGCCCATTCTTTTGCGTCGGACAGCTTCACGCTGTCAATGCTGGCCGCGCCCAGCTTATCTTCGGACAGAAGTTTCATCAACTGCTGGCGGCTCTTTTGGGTTCCTTTCCGCACATTCCCGCGCTGCCGGGTGTACTTTTCATAAAGCTGGCACACGGTCATTTTCTTGCCGATGGTGTCTATCCCGTCGTCAAGGTCTTTCTGTATCTGCTTGATTTTCTCGCGCAGGGAAAGACAGGGCCGTTTCCCGGCAGGTACTTTGTCGGTGGGTACTAACTTCCATGAGTAAACAAACTGGGGTTCTCCAAAGGTGTCAATGTATTTGTAAGCGTATCTTCCATCTGATCGCTGGCTCTCTCCAGACTTCAAAAGGCGGCCTTTGTTGTCCCGTCTTTTTTCATCTCGTTCTTTTCTTGGCATTTCGTCATGCTCCTTTCCATGACGGAAAGAGCCTTGACACGCTTATAACCTATTATAACACGCGCAAGGCCCTTTTTCACTATATTGTGTCAAGGGAATCAATGATTTTTTCAAACTGCTTCCGTTTGATCTGGATGCGGTTGCCGTTCAGGATCACCCAGCCAGCGGTGGGGTTTTCCTCGGCAAGCCGACGCAGTTTGTTTTCCCCGATCCGAAAATATTTGGACGCTTCCTCAATGGTAAGCGTGTATTTTTCCCAAATAGGCACATCGTTATTACTCATAACATGGCCCCCTTTCTTTTCAAAACAAAGGTTGTTTTTTGCGAAAGTGGGCAGAAAATAACGGACGGCTGTTGGCACAGCTCCACGGGAATCTCACCCCCGCGTGGTTCTCACGCGGCCCTGCTCGTTGCCTGCGACGCTTCAAACGCTCGGACTACGACGGCAAGGGCGTATCATTGTCCTGTCTGCGCGTTGTCGCCCGCAGGCTGCCACACCTGCTTTACAGCCCGGTAAAATCGCTCCGCTTACCCCAATGAGGGAAAGCCTCTTGGCGCACCTGCCGCCCGGCTCGGCGCAGACAGAATGTATCCGTCTGCCCTATGACGCGCCGCCATTGTCCTGCGGGCGTATTTGTCAAGGAGCAAAGGGGCCGCCGGGAAAACAGGCAGGCGGGGAAAGGGAAAGCCGCCTGTCTATGGCCGGGGCCTTAACCGTCAGTCGCCAATGGGACTAACGATGGAATGGATCAGCTTGATTTGCAATCGGCGCTTCATATATTCGTCAATGCAGATATGAGGCTGGCCGCTGCCGTCATAGAGCGTCCGGGTACACAGCTTATTGATATAGCCGTCGTAATGCTGCAAGACACGCTCCACGGCTTCGGCGTTACCGGCGCAGGCCGCGTCGATCACAAAATCAGGCAGAGGGCTTTTGCCCTTGTAACTGGATTGCTTCATCCGCGTTTAACCTCCCTCCGGCATGAACGCCATCAATTTTATACGCAAGTCTTTCAGGGTGCTTGTCCTGTGGCGCTGTACTGCGCTGCGGGACATTCCCATCAGGCGGCCGATTTCTTCGTCAGTCAAATCCAGAACAAAGCGGAGAATCAAAATACTCTGCTCGTCTTTTGGCAGGCTGGCAAACGCTTCGGCCACAAGCTCGTTGTCGATATGTAGGTCATAGCCATGCGAACTGAATGTAAAGCTGTCGCAGGAATACCGATCTACGGTCGAGAGCTTGTCCCAATCAGCCGGGGAAACAGCGTCCAGCGACACTTCACGGTCGCGGCGGCACTTCATTTCCCGCAGATAATCTATCGCCTCATGGTACAGAACCAGCTTGCAATAGCGGTCAAACTGGCTCCATTCACCGTATTTGCGGGGGATCGCTTCCATCTTCTCACCCCCTTTCTATGGGGGATGTGGTGGTTCTCTCCCTTTCCGCCAATAGAGCGAATGGAATCTCTCTGGCTGCCCGCTAAACGCCTCCTTTTTTCACTTTTTTGAAATTTCTTTTTGCGCCGGATAGCAGGCCGCAGGAAATAACAAAATTCGCCCGGCAGGTCAAAGACCCACAGGGCGAAACAAAAAGCAATATGTTCTTTTCCTACATGGTATAGTACATACTCATAGCCGCTTGTCCCCGCTGCCGGGGGACGGCTTTTTTTGACAGGCTAACCCCTGTCGGATTTTGTCGAAGTAGTTTTCGTTGCATGGCGGCTCCCTCCTAAAGCCGCCATGCCAGAACACGGTGCAGGGGTCGTCGAAGCAAAAAGAAACGGCGGCCTTGATCTACTCAAAACCGCCGTATCCGTCAGTGATACAGGAAAGCGCACGAAATCCTCTGCCCGTCAGCGGTTTTTTTCTTTTCCCCGCTGTGGAGGCAGATATTTGAATATGTAGGTATGTTTCATGCCGCAAAGGCCAAAACATACCATGTTAGTCAGTCAATTTGAATTAGAGTTCAATTCTTGCTTTCGATGGCTTATCTTCACAATAGATAACTTTAATCGTTGTTCCCTTGTCAGGGACTTTGTTTCCTGCGCCAATCCATTTTCGGCAGATGTAATCTTTGCCGTCTATCGTATATTTGACCTTGATAGTATGCGGAAAGGCTGCGCCATCCATCGCATGAACGCGGGCAGGTTTACGATTCACTTTTAACCACCATTGTTTTGTAACTGAAATTACAGTTCCCATTGTTTCTTTTTCCATAAGTTATACCTCCAATGATATTTTTGATTGATGATACCTATTTTCTACTCAGCCTTTTCTTTGTTTGTAGTAAAAGCGGAACGCTGCTGCGCCGGTGGCCGCCAACTGTACCAGAATCAGCACAGCAAACAGACCGAAGCTCTCATAGTAGAACAGTTCATCCCAAAAATATAGTCTGTTCAAATGATGCCATTTATTGTATTCTAAATTTGTAGGTAAGCTGAACGGGTAACTTACCAAGGGATAGCGGCAACAGATGTCTATCTAACCATACTACCATTGAGATCGAAAAGTATGAATTGAAGAGTACAATAATAGGGTTGATTGAGGATCAACTTTTATTTTTTGTACCTTCATGTTAGAAGCCGTTGTGGACTATTACCTAAAAATAATAGATATAACACAAAGAGAATTATTCAATCTGTCCAAGCATAACAGGAAGGAAAAGATTGAAATTCCATAGGTAGTGGCTTCGTTGACGCGACTAAGTTCAATACGGAAAAATCGGTCTGCAGGTGTGTCAAACAGAAGACACTATTTTTTTATATCTGAGACCGATTGTTTCCGATACAATTTATGGAACATTCAGCACATCATGGACAAACCAAGTCTGAGCCGTGACCATAATGGCAAATGTGCAAATAGCAAAGAGAAGTACTTCAGCCACAGCATTGACACGGCTGGATTGAAGTTGCTTTTTCAGATTGGCAGGCAAGATTCTTGACAGCAGACAATAAACTAAAAATCCAATACAGGCTCCAGCGGTATTTGTCATCAAGTCATTGATGTCGGAAGAACCCCAGCCAAACATCTGGACAATTTCAACAGCCAAAGAAAACAGAAAGCCAGTCAATGCAACCGTCTTCATGTGATGATATTTCTTGTACAGCAGCGGCAGGAAAAATCCCAACGGGACAAACAGAATAATATTCAGAATGGTATCAATTGGCCCAGTTATCATACCGATAAATGGAGTCCAAGAAATGTTCGGGCGAAAGGTCATTGTGCTTGTAAAGCCGATGCCTGTGACGGTCAAAAGTCCGAATAAATAATAACCAAAAACAAACACTGCAGCGGTATGGAGAAAACTTTGTGTTCTCCCCAATTTTTTGAGCCACAAGAAATACAGTACGAAGACTGGAACCATAAACACATACCCACTAATTGAGCGGATGAGAATATCAGAAATTGGTATCATTATTATCTCCTTGTCAAATTCAAATTTATTGCCCATTCCAGCATTGAGCATTTTCTCATAAAGCAAACAGAATACTGTCATTAGTAACGACGGTATTCCCATAATGCTAATCGTAAGTCTAATTGTTCAATGTCGATTAGACATTCACTTTTACATTTTGGACAAAAGAGAGGAAAATTTTTAAGTACGGTATCTTCCCGAATTTTGTCGCGTGTTTTATTCCCGCAGACTGGGCAGCGGATGAACTCTGTTTTCTCCATATTGTTCACTCCGAATTGCGATCATTCTTTTTCTTATCCCGATATTTCCGTATGAGTTTATTACGGATAGGAACGCCAACACCAATCAAAAGCACAACTGCCAAAATTGTGAAATCCATACAATCACCTCACATTTCCTTATTCTTCATAACCCGAATGGACAAGAAGATTGAAACCGCATACATCACGACAATAGCAAAAACCGCAAGGAAAACGAGAAGTATCGGAGAAGATTCAACGACTGAAATAATTGAGTTCCCGATAGCTGGCATTTTAGAGAGAAGAAGTAAAGTCACCAAAAAACCGGCCACTGGAATATACATAAATACCCGTCCTTTGATTGAGCCGTACTTGTAATATCCCGGAATCTGGAACACGGTATAGAGTGCAAATAAGAATACTCCTGCAATAGCGGCAGTTACAATATCAAATACGCCAACTGTTTCACCCAGCACTTTCAAGACAAGCGGCTGTGCAATCAAAGAAATAATCAAGGAAAGAAGCCCCATTGCAAGGACAAAAACATAGCGTCCGATCACAAGCTCGCTTTTACGAACAGGTAAAATACCAAACAGACGATCCATGCTGTTTTTTTCTGTGATGGAAAAGGTATATCCCGTCGTCATGGCAATAAAGCACATAGCAAATGATACCCCTGTCAGCAAAGAACGATTGATTGCGGCAAACACAATCGGCAGGAGCAGGGTAAAGCAAATCGTCTTAAAATATGGTTTTACCAATGCAATATCTAATTTTGTGGATTTCAAAATATTACTCATAATCGTCACCTTTCTTGCTTGTAAACACTACAATTTCATCAATGGTGGCAGGATCAACGGTCAGGTTAGGGAAACCGCTAATATCTTCGGTTTTCATCAGAGCCTCAAATCCCGTAGGGAATGTACGAATACCAGCCGCCTTATTTTTCAGATCATCGGACAGTTCCTCAATTCCACCTTTTACAATGCGGAACATATCTACAAAATCATCTTTGCTGCCAGTAAAGTACAGCTCGCCATAACTGATGTAGGTAATATAATCGGCTGCACGCTCCAAATCGCCTGTGATATGGGTGGAGAACAAAACACTATGCTCGCCATCTTCAATATACTCTGAAAGAATTTTCAAAAGTTCATCTCTGGAAACCGGATCAAGTCCACTGGTCGGCTCGTCGAGGATCAGCAGCTTGGCGTCGTATGAAAACGCACAGGCAAGCATTAACTTCATCTGCATACCTTTGGAAAGTTCTTTTACCTTTTTGGTTGGTGCAATGTGAAATTTCCGTAACATATCCGCAAATTTCTGGCTGTCCCAATTTGGATAAAATACCGAAATGGATTTTTCAACCTGCGACACTTTCCAATCATCACTGAAATAATTTGTATCGAAAACAACGCCCAGCTCTGATTTTACTTTTTGTTCTTCTGCGATATTATCCAGCCCCATCACTTTGACTGTGCCACCGGTGCGCTTGAGCATATTCAAAATCAGTTTGATTGTCGTTGTTTTGCCAGAACCATTCGGGCCAATCAAGCCCATAATATATCCCTTTGGCAAAGTAAAGCTGATATTGTGAAGCTGAAAAGAATCAAAAGATTTTGAAAGATTCGTTACCTCTAAATAATTAGTCATCTGTTTTTACCTCCGTTAAAATGTCCAAAAGGCGATGTAATTCCTCTGTGGATAGATTTGCCATTCTTGCAGCTTTTATTGCTTCGGTGAGATTGTTTTCTACTTTGCAAATAAGCTGCTCCTTAATCAGTTCTGAACCAGACCCCATTACGAAACATCCACGCCCCTGCACATTTTTAACAAAGCCCTCTTGCTCTAATTCTGTGTATGCCTTTGTCACTGTTAAGACGCTGATCTTTAAGTCTTTGGCAAGTGTTCTAAGGGAGGGCAAAGTTTCTTCGGCTTGAAGCTCGCCAGATAAAATAGCCGCCTTGATCTGCTGTTTAATCTGCTCGTATATGGGGATGCCAGATACATTTGAAATAATCAGTTTCATTGCTGCATCCTCCGTGTGTTTTAACTGTTATGCTGTTTTGTATAACAGTATAACACGAGAGGCGTATCTTGTCAATATTTCAAAAAGGGGGGTGGCAATAATTTCCTCTGCCCATGTTTCGGGATATGAATTATAAAGTTTAATCTTACTGCATATAGCAACATTCCATTGAGAAAATATGAAATATACAATGTAAATGGGTGGTGCTATATGGCAAATATCAAAGATTGTCCCGGCTTTGAAACTTTCGGCGCAGATGTAAAAGAGGCGCGGAAAGTCAAGCAGTTATCGCGTAAGACGCTGGCGGAACAGGTCAATATCGACTGGCGCTATCTTGCCAACATCGAAAATGACGGCACGATTCCCAGCCTGCCGGTTATCATACAGCTTATCAAAATCTGCGGGCTTCCCGTGGAACGGTATTTTAACCCGGAGATCATGCGGGAGGAAAGCGCACAGCGGCAGCGGGTCAGCCACAAGCTGAAACTCTGCCCGGAAGAATTTCTGCCGATCATCGAGGGCGCGATTGACGGGGCCATTCAAATTCAACAGAAGAATGACGAAACGGAGGGTGCATGACAACCCTCTGTTTTGTTTTTGGGAGGACGCAAGGCTGCGCCCTCTCTTTTTTTATGCGTTTTTCGGAAAAACCGGGATTTTGCGGGTATTTCTTTGGGGTCAGAACGCTTTTTAGGGGAAGAAGAACAAAGACAGCAAGCATAGGGAGTGTAGCCACACTCCCGGCAAACGGCTTCCCGTTTGTATCTTGGGGAAATCCCCAAACCCCTGAATGAATGGAGGTGCGAAAGTGGCAAACCGAAAACGAAAGTTTGTGCTGCGCGTCCCGGTGACGCCGGAGGAACGGGCGCTGATCCAGCAGAAGATGGCCCAGCTTGGCACAAAAAACTTTTCTGCCTACGCCCGGAAAATGCTGATTGACGGCTATATCGTCCATATCGACACCGGCCCTGTCCGGGCGCAGACCGCAGAGCTGCAAAAAATCGGCGTCAACATCAACCAGATTGCAAGGCGTATCAACAGTACCGGGACTGTGTACGCGCAGGACTTGGAGGACATCAAGGGGGCGCTGGCACAGATATGGCAGTTACAAAGATCCATCCTATCAAGTCAACGCTGAAAAAGGCGCTGGACTACATCGAGAACCCGGACAAGACCGATGAAAAGCTGTTCGTTTCTTCCTATGGCTGTTCCTATGAAACGGCGGATATTGAATTTCAAATGCTGTTAGATCAGGCGTACCAAAAGGGCAACAATCTGGCCCACCACCTGATACAAGCCTTTGAACCGGGGGAAACCACGGCGGAGCAGGCCCACGAGATCGGGCGGCAGCTTGCCGATGAAGTGCTGCAAGGCAAATACCCCTATGTGATTACCACCCACATTGACAAGGGCCATCTGCATAACCACATCATTTTCTGCGCCGTGGATATGGCGAACCAGCGCAAGTACATTTCCAACCGCCAAAGCTACGCCTTTATCCGGCGAACCAGCGACCGGCTGTGCAAGGAACACGGCCTGTCTGTGGTAAAGCCCGGCAAAGACAAGGGCAAAACCTATGCCGAGTGGGACGCACAGAAAAAGGGCAAGAGCTGGAAAGCAAAACTGAAACTTGCCATTGACGCGGCCATCCCGCAGGCCAAAGACTTTGATAGTTTTCTGCGGCTCATGGAGGCGCAGGGCTATGAAGTCAAACAGGGCAAGTTTATTTCATTCCGCGCTCCCGGACAGGAACGCTTCACCCGCTGCAAGACCTTGGGGGAGGATTACACCGAGGAACGGATCACCCAGCGGATCAAGGGCATTGCCATTGACCGGGGGTCGCGCAGAAGAAGCGCCGGGGAAATCTCCCTGCGGATTGCCTTGGAGGACAGTATCAAGGCCCAGCAGTCGGCGGGCTATGCGCGGTGGGCGAAGCTGCACAACTTGAAGCAGGCCGCCAATTCCTTAAACTTCATCACAGAACACCAGATTGACAGCTACGAGGGCTTGGAAAGCAGGCTGGCCGAGATCAGCGCGGCAAACGACGCGGCGGCCTCCGCCCTGAAAGACGCGGAACGCCGCCTTGGGGATATGGCGCTGCTGATAAAAAACCTCTCCGCCTACAAGCAGCTCCGGCCTGTGGCGCTGGAACTGCGAAACGCCAAAGACAAGGCCGCGTTCCGGCGGCAGCATGAAAGCCAACTGATCTTGTATGAGGCGGCGGCAAAGACGCTCAAAGAGGCCGGGGTCACAAAGCTCCCCAACCTGTACGCCCTCAAAACCGAGTATAAAAAGCTGGACGCAGAACGGGAACGGCTGTCCGCACAGTACAGCGAAGCAAAACAGAAATTGAAAGAATACGGCATTGTCAAACAGAATATAGACAGCATTTTGCGGACAGCGCCGGGAAAGGAGCATACGCAGGAACGATGAACATACCGAGAATGAGTTACCCCCAATACCGCAAGGCACGCAGGCTCACCCATGAGTGCTGCAACTACTGTAACGGAAACTGCCTCCTGCTGGACGATGGGGAGGAATGTGTCTGTGTGCAGAGTATTTCCTATTCGCTGCTGTGCCGGTGGTTCAAGGTAGCCGTCCTGCCGCTGGACGCGGCCCTGTGCGCCGAGATCACCAAAGGCCGGGACGAAATCAAACGCTGCGCCGTCTGCGGGGCGGCGTTTACTCCCAACTCCAACCGGGCTAAATACTGCCCGGATTGTGCGGTGCAGGTGCGCCGGAAGAAAGAGGCGGAACGCCAGCGGAAAAGATACCTCCTGTCTACGCATTTAAGGCGGTAAAAGTCCACGGAAATCAAGGGTTTTTCCGCATGGTCGGCAGGCAGGTGGATAAAGTTATCCTGTTCCCCTCAAAACGGGGTTCTAAATGCGGAAAAATGGACAAAAAAGAAGCGCCGGACGCAGAGGCTTTGACACCTCCGCGCCCGGCGTTTTGCTTATTCGTCTGTGAAGTGGAACCGCTGCGCCGCAAAGTCGGCGTCACTCATGGTGTCCAACTTATCGGCGGTCTGGCAGGCCAGCGCTGCCATTTCCTTGTCCATGTCCGGCAAAGCTGCCCGGAGATTTGCCGCCGTCCTGCGGCGGTCGGCGTTGTGGTACAGACAGATCAGGTTTTCTTCTTCCACGGTGAAATACATTCCTCATACCTCCATTTCTTTTGATTTTTCCCGCGCCGGGGGCTTCTTTTTCTGCTCCTCCTTGGCGGCGGCAAGCTGCGCCCGGATGGACGGCTTCTTTTGTTTCTGCGTTGTCTTTTGGGTCTGCTTGGGCTTTTTGGCCTCCGCCTTGGTTGCCTCGGCCACATCCAAAAGGGAAATCTGTTCCCCGGCTTTTGCCCTTGCTTCCAGTTCCTCCATAGACGGGGCGTTGTTCATCATGCCGTCGATCATGTTGTAGTTCTGCTCGGTGGACATTTCCGCCGTCTTGATATGGCTTTCTGGCTGGGCGGGGATGGCAAAGGCTCTTGTGCCGTTTGCCATAATAAGATACCTGCCGTCCTCCGACTGGTGGTGGAATCCATACCCGGCGGCCTCCATCTGTTCCCGGCTCCTGTCGGTCAGATAGAAACGGCCTCTCGGCGTCTGGATTTGTTCGCCGGTCATGCACTCGTCCGGCGTGAGCTGCTTTTCCGGCTGGGCGAAAAACTCCGGCACCTGCCGGTAGTCGGCCCCCTCGTCCACATAGTAGGCGGTCTGTTTTCCATCCTGCCGGAACACCACAATATCCCCCATCGAGAGGGAATGTCCCTTGTAATCGGCGGGATGTTCCATGTTGAAGCGGCGGTAAATCTCGTCCAGTGTGATGTCCTTGTCCAGCGGCGCGGAGTAGATAAGCTGGTAATTCTTCCTGTCCACCGAAAGCCCATCCGCCTGCAATTCCTCATAGGAACGATAGCGGAAGTCGCGCCCCTCCGGGCCGGGCGGCACTTGGTAGATGGAAAAGTTGGGCTGCGCCGGGGCCTCATAGTCAGAGGCAACATATTCCTCCACCGTCAGCCCGGCAGCGGCGGCCTCCTGTTCCAGCTCTGCCTCGATCTGTTTTTTGTAGTCCTGCAAGCTCTGGTCGAAGTCGGCAAGCTGCGGCGGCTCCGGCAAGTGGTACTGGCCCTGATTGAGAAGCGGGCGGCACTCTTTTACATAGTCCAGAACCGCGTTGAAATAAGCGGTCTGTTCCGGCGTCAGGGTTTCCCCGGATCGCAGGGGACGCCGGGCCTCCTGCTCCATAGCGGCCAGATTGCAATGCAGTTCCATATATGGGACGAACTCATGCAGCAGCATATCCCGCTGGGCCTTGTCCGCCTCCCATGCCTCCGGCCCCTCATGGTGCAGCACATGGTTTTTCCAGCTTTCATCCTGTGCATAGTATTCGTGGTAGCCCCGGATATGTTGGATCAGGGAACCGTCCCCGTCGCCAAAGTCCTGCCGTCCCTCGTAGCTGTCCGGCTGGCCCTGCATGGTAAAGTCAATGCGGAACTTGGTCTTGTCGTACCAATGGCCCGTATAGCCCGGCTGCTCCCGTTCATGGCGTCTGGCACTGTCCAGCTCCTTGAAAACGGCCTCGGCCTCATGCAGCGGCATTTGCTGTCCGTCTTTCAGATGGGGACTTTCGCTCCAAAGGATCGTGACAACCGGCTCCGCTGCCGGATTCTGCGCGATCTGCCGCTGGGCGTTGGCAACGGCAATCTCACTTCCGATCTCGCTTTTCACAAAGGAATCCATCTGGCCCTTTTGCAGCTCATAGCCCTGTTCGCACAGGCGGTTGATAAGCCCGATTACTTTGTCGGTATCGCCCACGGCCTCGGCATAGGCCACGATCAACTGCCGTTCCTCGCTGCCCAAACGCGGGGCGTTTTTCTCTGCCAGTTCAATCAGAGCGGCGGCTCGGTCAGCCGGGGACGCCTCCGGCATGAACGGCTTTCCATTCAAAAGGCCGTCGATCCCATTCCACGCCTGCGGCTGGGGAATGGCGTTGGCCTGTTCGGTTGCTTCCAGAAAATCATCCAGCCCGTCGCCGGTCAGGGGTTCCATTGTCCCAGCCGGTCGCTCATGGATCGCAAGGATTTCTTTTCCGGCTTCCACAAGGGACAGGCCGGGATTGTCAAGCTGGCCTCCGTCCAGTTCTTTGTAGTCGGGGCCGTACAGCGTGTAATCATAGCCGGTTTCCGATGTCTGGATATACAGGTAATCGCCGCTTTCCAGACGGTAGGCGGCCTCCTGCGGGGCTTTGGCCTGTTCCAGCGTTCCATCCCCGGCAATGGTAAAGCCCTGCGCCTGCGCCGCCTCCTTGGTTCCCTGCGACACTTCGCCGGTGGATTTCAAATCCGCGTCAATCAGGGTTTGCAGCATAGCTTTTACGCTGGCGGTCATTTCCTGCTGTTGCTCCGGGGGCAGCTTGGAAAATACGCTGTCCGGGTCTGGCTGCTCGGCGGCCTGTTCCAGCGGCGCGGCCTGCGGCTGCTCCTGCTGGGCCTGCCGTTCTTTCTGAAGCTGGGCAAGGTGGCCGTCAATGGTGGTAATCAGTTCATGGGCGGTGGCCCGGATGGTTTCAAGGGAGGCTTTCAGCTCTTTCAAGTCCTTGCCGGAACTCCAACCGGCCACATAGCCAAAGGAATAGTCGGAGGTGTCCAGCCCGTAATGCTGGCATACGGCATAGGCCACGCTTTCAGCCTGCACTTCGCGGGTGCGGCTGTCGGGGCGGTCGGCCTGCTCAATGGCCGGGGCTTCCGGGTCGATGGCGTGGAGCTTGGAATGGGCGATCTCATGGATGGCTGTCTTTAGGGTCTGTAATTCGCTCATGCCCTCCTGAATGGCGATCCGCTTTTCCGTCAGGTGGTAATAGCCGTGGGAACCGCCCGGAATGTCCTCAAAACCAATGGGAACCGGGGAGGTCTGTTCCAGCGCCTTGAAAAATTCCCCGTAGCGTTCCACGCTGCCGGTCAGTTCTTCCACGCCGATAGAGGGCAGCGGTTCCCCCTCGGTCTGGCTCACATCAAAGACAGAAACGATCTTAAAGGCCGGAACCTGTATTTCCTGTACTTCGGTAACAGGCTTTCCGTCTTTTCCCATCACCGGCCTGCCCTGTGCGTCCAGCTTTTGCACTTCCTTTTTCGCCTTGAACGGGGCCGGGGCCAGTATCTTGATGGCCTTTTCGCCTTTCTTTACATTGCGGTGAAAATCGTCCCGCCACTTGTTGTAGCCCGCCACAAGCTGTCCGCCCTGCATGGCGATCAGGAGGGTGTTGTTGAAGCTGTAACTGTGGAACTTGGACATGGTGGTGAGATAGGCTTTGTAGCGTTCACTCTCGAAAAGCTCCTGTATGCCGGTTTCCAGCCGGTCGGTGATCTCTTTCATGCGCTCGGCGCTGTTCTGGCCGTTTAAGAGAATGGGGGTGACAGGCTGCGGGGCCTTTGTAGGCGCTGCCGCCTCCGGCTGTACCTTGCTTTCCTCCCGCAGAATTTCCGGCGCAGGATAGGCCATCACCCGGTATTGTTCCGGCACTGGCTGGCCCTCATGGACGCGCTGCCATTCGTCGCCGCTTTTTACCAGATAGCCATAATCGGTAAAAACACCATGCTCTGTGTTGGCAATATGCAGGCCAAAACGGGGCAGGAGAATCCCTGCTTTCCATTCCTCCGGCATATCCACCATGCCGGAACGGTTTAGATAGTAGTCGCCCAACTGTCCTGTGCTGGTGACATCCGGCAAATGCACATAAAAGTCCACATTTTCGGGATAGTCGATAATCTGGCCGATATTGTGAAAATCACTCTGCGGGCTTGTCAGGGCGGCGTTCAGCTCCGTAAGTTCGGCGGCGTCCAGCTTTTCCAATCTTGCAGCAAGGAAGTTTAATTCATCCATGCCTGCGGACAGCACCATATCACGGGGCAGCTTAATAGGTCGCTTCTGTGGGCTTCTATACCCATATAGAAAAAAGTCCTGTGGATTGTCGGTGCTGATTCCGATTTCCCGCAGGGCTGCTTGCAGTTTTTCGGTTGTGGTCGGCAGAGAAAACCATAGGCCCTCTTTGCCTTGCTCATAACGCTGTCGGTTATGAAGAAGTACGGAAAACACTTCGCTCATTGAATCGCTCCTTTCACATAATATAAGGGTTTGGGGCTTCCCCAAAGAGAAAATCCCCGGCCCGGCAGGTGCGCCGGGTCAGGAATTTTGCCGGGAGTGTGGCTACACTCCCTATGCTTGCTGTTTTTAGTTTTTGCCCCTCTGTTCCATGCGGTAGTTCACATACTTGCCGCCGGTATCGGCCAAAAGCACCGTCCCGTCATAGGTTTTGCCGGTTTTCATGGAGCGCAGGCCCTTTACCTTTGCTTTTCCGTCTTTAAGGAGCGCGGCGGCGATCTTCGGGGTGAACGCCTTGCCTCGTTCCTCAAAAAATCGGTCATTCTTCCACATGACAAACTGGCAGCTTCGGTTTCCGCAGTAGTAGTTCTTTTTGCCCTCGTAGACGCTTTCCCCGCAGCGCGGACATTTGCCGATAACCACACGCTCGGTCTGAAACAACTTCTGCGCGTCCTCGCTGATCTGGGAGTAGCCCACGATCAGGCCCCTTGTCATTTCTGCAATGCCAGCCATGAAGCCCTCCGGGTCGGCCTGCCCCTTGGCAATGGCCGTCAGCTCCGTTTCCCACTGTGCCGTAAGCTGGGGAGAGGTCAGCACTTCCGGCAGCACACAGGCAAGGTTGTGGCCGTCCTTGGTGGGAAGTAGCTGTTTTCCCCTGCGCTCCACAAAGCCCATCTGCACCAGCTTTTCTAAGATGGAGGCGCGGGTGGCCGGGGTTCCCAATCCCTGCCGCTCGGCGTCCTCCGGCAGATCGTCCGCACCGGCGCGCTCCATAGCAGAAAGCAGGGTATCTTCCGTGTAGGATTTTGGCGGTGCGGTGAAATGCTCGGTGACGGCGGCAGTTACCTTGTCAAAGGTCTGTCCCTCGGTGATCTCCGGCAGTTCCCGCGCAGGCTCCGGGGCGGTGTCGTCGGCGTCTGTTTTGAACGACGCCTTAAAGCGGCGGTCAAGCTCTTTCCAGCCGGGGGTCAGGATGGTTTTTCCCTTGGCGGTAAAGGTGTTCCCGGCACAGGTGAATGTGGCGGTGACAGCTTCATACACATGGGGCGCGGCCACGGCGCACAGCAGCTTGCAGCACACAAGGGACAGCAGTTTCTTTTCCCCCTCGGCCAGCCCGTCAAAGCCTTTCTGCACAAATTCCATCGTCGGGACAATGGCGTGGTGGTCGCTCACCTTTTTGCTGTTCAGCACCCGGCCAAACTGCGGGGACAGGTCAAGCCCCGCCACAAAGGGAAGCAGCGGCCACAGGCCGGACACAAGGCTTTCCGCCGTTGGCAGCATATCATCGGTCAAATACTGACTGTCGGTGCGGGGATAGGTCAGCAGCTTCTTTTCATAGAGCTGCTGGGCATAGTCAAGGGTCTGCTTGGCGGTAAATCCAAACAGGCGGTTTGCTTCCCGCTGCAAGGTGGTGAGGTCATAGAGGCGGGGCGGCTGCTCCGTCTTTTTCTCCCGTGTCACCGACACACAAACGGCCTGCGCCGTTTCACAGGTGGATTTCAGGGCCTTGGCGTCGTCTGCGTTTCCCATGCGTTCACTGGCCGCCTCCATGCCGCCCGCCGCGATCTGGACGATGTGGTATTTCTCTTTCTGAAAGCTGCTGATCTTGGCCTCTCGGTCAACCAGCATTTTCAGGGTCGGCGTCTGGACACGGCCCACGGTCAGGGTCTTGTGGTAGAGGATGGAGAACAGCCGGGTCGCGTTGATCCCCACCAGCCAATCCGCCTGTGCCCGGCAAAGGGCCGACTGATACAGGTTATCATAATCGGTTCCCGGTTTCAGATGGGCAAAGCCGTCTTTAATGGCCGCGTCCTCCATACTGGAAATCCAAAGGCGCTGAAACGGTTTCTTGCAGCCCGCCATCTGGTAGACAAAGCGGAAAATCAATTCCCCCTCGCGCCCGGCGTCGGTGGCGCACACAAGGCCGGTGACATCGGGGCGCTCCATCAAAGAACGCAGGGTGTCAAACTGCTTTCTCTTATCGTCGGGAATGATGTACTGCCATTCCTGCGGCAGAATCGGCAGGTCGTCATAGCGCCATTTTTTGAAACGCTCGTCATAAGTCCCGGCGTCGGCAAGGGAAACAAGGTGGCCGATACACCAGCTCACCAGATAGCCGTTCCCCTCCATATAGCCGTCCTGTTTTTTGTCCGCGCCGATCACGCCCGCAATGCTGCGGGCGACGCTTGGTTTCTCTGCAATTACTAACTGATAGCTCATACTTCGTCCTCCTTATTTCCATCTTCGTCTGTCATATCCTCGTCCGGCTCCGGGGCTTCGTCCTCGTCGTCCTCGTCCTCGCCAAAATCATACTCGGTCAGATCGTCATTGCCTGTGGTGTCGGCTTTTTCCTATTTGAATTTCAGGAAGTAGAGGGCTGCGCCGCCGCCCAGCAGCACCACCACAAAGAACACCACAAGGCCGCCCATGCCGCTTGGCTTTTCCTCCTGCGGCTTTTCTTCCTCCGGCTGGGGCTTCGGTTCCGGCCCGTTGCAGGCGGTCAGGTTGTTTTTACAGACCGGGCAAGCCGTATTGACGGCCCCGGCTTGACATTTGGCCGTACAGTTGCAGACCTCCGGCTCTTTTTTCCCGTCCTCCAACAAGGCTTGCAGGTCGGCGTCGTCCACTTGGTTGAGGAAATGCACTGCCGTTTCCTTGTCCTCGTTGGCCCGGTCGATCAGGATGTAAAAATAATTCCCGGCCTTGGTGGTAACGGTGATAAGCTGCTTATCCCCGAAAAAATCATCCACCAGCGCGGCGTTACCCTGCGGGGTGACAGGTACGCCCTCCGGCTCCATGCCGCCGGTGGTGGGTTCTTCGGTTTCCTCCGGCACTTCTGCGGGGGCTTCGGTGGTTTCCGGCAGCGGCACCGGGTCAGGGTCAGCGCCCCCGGCATAGGCAGTAACGGTCATGGTCGCCATGCAGAGCGCAGCGGCCACAGCCAGCGTCAAGGTGCGGAACAGTTTAGATTTCTTCATGGGCGCTGTCCTCCTGTTCAAAGTCCGGGATCGGGGCCGGGGCCGCCTGCAACGCGCCGCCGCGCACAAAGGCGGCGAACTCCTGCGGGGTCATGTTGAGGCCGCGCACAAGCTGGACGATCTGCAAGTTTTCCTGTTCGGTCTTGGCCGCTTCCAGCTCCCGAAGCTGCTTTTGCAGCTCCGCGATCTTGCCCTTGGTTTTCTCAATATCCTTTTCAATGCGTTCCAATTTGTTCATTGCCATAGTGATTTACTCCTTTCTGGCGTTTAAGGCAAACGCCCGTAACAATAAAAATGCTGCTGCCAGTAGCTTGAATTGAGGTTCGTGTAGGAAATGGGGTCGCCGCAGTGCAGCATGACCGAATTTCCCACATACAGCCCCACATGGGACATCCCGGCAGTGTCATAAGTGCCGACGAAAAATACAAGGTCGCCGGGCTTGGCCTGCTCCGGGGAAACGGGAGTGCAGATGTTGTAAAGCCCCTGCGCCGTCTGGCGTCCCACATTCCAGCCGGAATGATTGATAACCCAGCTAATGAAGCCGGAACAATCAAAGCTGGTGCTTGGGGAGCTGCCGCCCCACACATAGGGATAGCCCACATACTTTTCCGCCTCCGCGATCATGGCGGCAAAGGCTTCGTCCTTTAGCGCCTCCGGGGGGATTTCATAGTAGGTCGGCTCTTTCGGGGTGGAGGCGTGGGGATAGCTGCCGTTGGGAAACAGGTCTGGCCGGTTGCCCAAAGTCTGCATATAGGCAGCATAAAAGCCCATCTGTTCCTCGGTGAGAATGTAGATGGGCAGGTGGGACAGGTCAAAGTTTTCCAGCTTCACATTGCAGATGTAATAGGTGTAGGGAACTTCCACGGTATAGGTGTTTCCCTCGCTGTCCGTCCTCGTTTCGGTGCGGTAGCGGGTTTCCGTTTCGATGGTCTGGGTCAGGATGTACTGCTTTTCAAAGAGCATGGCAAGGTCGCCCTGTACCTCCCCCAAAGTGAACACGCCGTTATGCAGCGCGGAGAGGATGGAGGTCAGCACATAGGGGTCATGTTTGATCTCGTCCAGATCGAAACGGTATTCGTCATAGCCAGGGTGCAGGCTTTCGTAGTTGTCAAGTTCGTGCTGCAAGTCTGCTTCCAGCGCGGCATAGGCGGCTTCGGCTCCCAGCATATCGCTGTCCTCGGAGAGATAGGAGGTGGCGGCAAGGCCCGTCCCGGTGCTGCCAAACATGGCGGTGCAGGATTGCAGGCCGCCCATCACCAGCAGGAGCATGAGGCCCACGCCGCCGACGATCAGCGCCCCTTTCCAGTGCCGGGCGGCAAAGGACGCGGCCTGTCTGCTTTTTTCTGCGGCTTTCTTGGCTGCGGCACCCGTGGTCTTGGCGGTGCCTGCGGCCCCCTGTGCGGTCTGACCCGCCGCCCTTGCTACCTTGGCATATTCCCGCTTGATGTGCTGTTTCTGCCAGAAGCGGGAAACGGGGTTCTTGACCGCCTGCGCCAGCTCCGGGTTGTCCCGCAGGGATTTTTGATACGCAAACTCGGCGTTGGCAGCGATGGACTTTCGCTCGGCCTTGGCTGCGGCCCGGTAGGGTTTGAGCTTGTGGCGGTGGACGCCGCTGCGGATCATGCGGCCCACCTGCCGTTCCGCCAGTTCCTCCCCCTTGTGGCCGCCCTCCACGCCCACATTTTCGTGTTCTACCTCATGGATTTTTCCGTGGAGGTAAAGCCCGGCTTCCTGTATGGGACGGCTGGCCGGGTTTGGTTTGAGCTGGGGAGGGGCTTTCTCCACCTTGTCAAAATACAGCCTGCTTTTGGCCTTGCCCTTGGCCTCGTCATAAACGGTTTCCTTGGTGACGACGCGCTTTTTCGGCAGGGCTTCTTTGGCCGCTTCCAGCTTATCCGCCCGCTTTTCTGCCTTTTTGATATACGGGGCCAGCTCTGGGGAGGCCCGTTCCTCGGCGGTAAACTGCAACCGGGAAACGGGGCCGGTGGTCTGCGCCACGGTTTCCCCGGCGTCCTTGGCCGCTTTCTTTGCCTTGTGGCGGTCGTGCAGTTCGTCCGCCCGTTCCAGTATTTTTTCCGCCGCGCCCTCCGGCTGGGCGGTGTATTCCTGCTCGGCCTCCCGGCTGGACACATTGACGCTTTCGCCGGTGGTCTGGTTATCCAGCGTCAGGCCGTCGCGGGTCATGTGCTGCGTTACCTTGTCGCGGGGTTTCAATGGGTTCATGTAACATCACCTCCTTGCGGTCTGTTCCGGCAGCGCCCGGTTTCGATCTCTGCAATATAACGCAGGATGGGGTACACCTGCGGGGGAACAACTGCGTTTCCCAAAGTCTTTAACCGCTTTGCCACATTCGCCGGCGGGTCGCTGATTAAGTACGGGATTTGCGCCGGTTCTTTGGCCCACATGGAATGTCCGTCCATCTCCGGGGGAATCCCATCAGCCATTCCACCCAGTCGGGATTCAGTTTCACATCCCCCGGCGGGCTGCCCAGCAGTTTGTAAACCGCCCATGACAGCCGCGCCGTCCATACGGTTCCGCTGGGGTTGTATTTTCGGAAGCTCCCGGTCGGGGTCATCCGTACATCGACAGTTTTCCCCACATCCCCCGTGTCGCTGGCAAGGGGCGTGGGAAGCAGCATGGCCGATGATGAAAGTTCTTTTGCGCTCATGCCATGCGCCGACGGCGACAGCAGGAAGTACGAAAACCCTAACGGCGTAGCCTGCCTGCTCCAAGTCAAAAACCGTCTTGTCGAGCCCCAGATGGATGAAGCCAGCAACATTTTCTCCAAGCACCCAAGAGGGGTGCAGTTCCCGGATAACGCGGAGCATTTCGGGCCATAAATACCGTTCGTCCTCAAATCCCCGTTGTTTCCCGGCGCTGGAAAAGGGCTGGCAGGGGAATCCCCCGGAAATAAGTGTGGTGGTTTCTCGTCCTGTTTTTTCAAAAAATTCCTCCTTTGTCACTGTGGTAATGTCCCGGAATTTTGGTACCTGCGGCCAGTGCTTTTTCAAAACTTCCATCGGGAAATCCGCCCATTCGCACTGGCATACGGTGGTAAACCCTGCGGCTTCCGCCGCAAGGTCGATCCCGCCGATCCCGGAAAACAGGCTGAAATGTGTTAAGGCGCTCATACCGTCGCCCCCTCACCTAACCGGGTCGTCATGATCTGGTAGAGCTGGGTGTTTTTCGGGATGGGGTTCTTAAAGGGCAGGATCACATTTTCGTAAATGAGAAGCCCCTCGCCGGGTTCGGAATTGTCAACATACCGTAATTGCTGGGGCGAAATGTTCAGCCGTTCCGCAAGGATTTTGCGGTCGCCGCTGGCCTGATTGAGCAGGCAGATAAAGTCGCTGTTTTCCAAAATGTTCTCAATTTCCGGGGAGGAAAGCAGGTCTTTTACATTCTGCGTCGCACCTGTGGGAATCCCGCCCCACTTACGGAAACGCTTCCAAATCTCACAGGAAAAGGCCGCCGTCTGTTCCTCACGCAAAAGCAGGTGGAACTCATCACAGAAATACCATGTCGCCTTGCCCTTGCTGCGGTTTTGGGTGACGCGCCCCCAAATCTGGTCTTGGACAATGAGCATACCGATTTTCTTTAGCTGCTTGCCCAGCTCCTTGATGTCAAAGGCCACAATGCGGTTTTGAATGTCGATGTTGGTTCTGTGGTTGAACACATTTAGGCTGCCGGACACATACAGGTCAAGGGCCTGCGCCACCCGGTCGGCCTCCGGGATATGCTGGTCTAACAGGGCTTTGTGTAGGTCTGCAAGGATGGGCATATTTTCCGGCTTGGGGTTTGCCAGATAAGGTCGGTAGATCACCTGTACCGCCCGGTCGATCACCGTCTTTTCAATGGCTTCCAGCCCGTTCTTGCCGCCCATGACAAGCTCACAGAACGACAGCACAAAGTCGGATTTCAAGGCCAGCGGGTTTTCGTCCTCGGAGTAATTCAGGTTGATGTCCAGCGGGTTCACATAGTTTTTGCTGGTAGGCGACAGCTTCACCACCTGCCCATGCAGCCGCTTCACAAGGGGGTAATACTCGGCCTCTGGATCACAGATATACACATCGTCCGGGGTGCAGAGGAACACGCTCAAAATTTCTGATTTACAGCTCATACTTTTGCCGCTTCCCGGTGTCCCCAGCTTTAGCCCGTTGGGACACCTCGCCCGTTTGCGGTCGAGCATAATCATGTTGCCGGTCTTGGCGTTGATCCCGTAATACATGGCGTCGCCGCCCTGAAAAAGCTCCTGCGTCACAAAGGGGACGAACACGGCCACGCTGGAAGTCGTCAGGGAGCGTTCAATCTGGATGTGGCTGGCCCCCAGCGGCAGGCTACTCATAAGCCCCTGTTCCTGCTGGTAGTCCAGCCGTACAAGGGAACAGTTGTATTTCTGGGCGATCCCGGCAGCCCAGAACACATCGTTTTCCAGCTTTTGCCGGGTGTCTGCGGTGTTCAGCACCAAAAAGGTAAGCTGGAACATCCGTTCATTCCGGCTCTGCAAGGTCTTTAGCAGCTCCTTGGCGTCCTGCCCGTAGGTGGCAAGGTCGCTGGGAAGTATATCCATGTCGTAACCACTTCTTACCGCCCGTTTCTGTTCCTGAATCTTCATGGCGTCAAGGTCGGTGATCTTGCGCTTGACCGTCTTAATGGCGTCGCTCTGGTCGATGGCCTGCACATGGAGGTTCACCACAATGCCGTTTTCTGTGTTGAGGAAGTCGGCCAGCATTTCATCCGACAGCTCCGGGGAGAGGATTTGCAGGAAGCTCACCGCCCCGTATTTGCCGCCCAGCCCGAACATCCGGGCATTGCCGAAGCGGAACGAGGACGGGGCGATAAAGTCCTTGGTGGAAAGCCCCGACGGGGCAAGCCACTTCCAGTCAAAAGAAAACGGCTCCCCGTCCGGGTGGAAAATGCTGTGCATGACTTCCAGCCGTTCCTTGGCGTCCAGTCCCCACGCGGAGGCCCCCATGCTCTTGAAATAGCCCAAAAGGTCGGTTTCGATCCGGCGCAGTCTGGCGCGGGCCATTTTCAGGCTGTCCGCCTCGATGGTGTAGGTCATAAATTTCCGCTTCATCAGGCCGTTGTTCCCGTTCACAAGCTGGTCTTGCAAAATGTCGGAATACTCGCTGCGGATGTCGTCAAAGTCGTCCCCCTGCGCCCGGATTTCAAAGCTCTTGGCGTACTGCTTGGGGTCGATCTTGCGGTTGATAAAGGAAAACTGCACATGAATGGAGGCGTCCAGATAGTTGTAGAGGTCGCACAGGTTTTCAAAGATGGCGGTCTTGGTGTCCGCCTGCGCCAGTTGGTAGCTGATGTCCGTAAACTCAATGCACTTGGAAAAGGTGCGGGGCGTTACCCGGCACACGCCGTCCTGATACATGGCCTCATAGGGAATACTGGCCTGCGCCGAATGGGGTTTGCCGTCGCCCTTATACTTTCGGATGACGGCCTGAATCTCTTTCTTTTCGGCGCGGGTGAGCTTGACCGGCGCTTTTGCGCTCGTTTCGTTCTTTTGCTTTTTGGACAATGGCGTTGACCTCCTTTTCCATTTGGGATTGCCGCACAAGGGCGGTATAAGCGTTGTTGGTCTGGTAGGGCCTCTCCTTGGGCTGGATGAAGCAGCACTCTACGATCTGGCGCACCACCACTTCAAGGGGCTGGCCGTGTTTTTCGTAAAGCGCCAGCAGAAAGCCCGGCAGCATGGCAAACACCATAATGAGCGCCGCCGCGCTGGTCGGGACGCGGCCCCGGATCAAAAAGAAAAGCGGGACGCCTACCAGCAGCGCGCCGCCAAAACAAATGAGCTGGCGTTTCGTCAGCCCGAATACTACCTTGGATTTGACCTTGGTTAAATCCTTGGGGACAGTTACATAAGCCATAAAAAGTCACCTCGTTTCTGGTACGGACAGGGAAAAATCGCTGTCCAATTCATTGCCCCACGCATCCCAGCCGGGGGTTTTCTGTCTGGCAAACAGTTCTGCGCGGGGCAAGTCGCCCGCAAGCTCTATGATTTTCTCACGGGTAATGTCTGGTTTCTTGCTGTGTTCCTCCACCGGGGAAATGATAAACTGATGGACGCTTTTGGAGTAACGCTTGGGATGGCCCCGCTTGGCAAGCAGGCAGATTTCCGCGTTTCCTCTCGTCCAATAGCCCAGCCCGTAAAACCATGTGGGGCTTTTGCGGTTCAATTTCAGCCAGACAAAGGCCACGGTCTTAAAGGAAAAGCCCCATGCCTTAATCAGACGCAGCGCCTCCGGGAGCTGGGGGAAAGTCGCCCACAAAAACAAGAGGCAGTCTTTTTCCGCCAGCGTTTCCACCGGCAGGGCGCACAGCTCGTCAATGCTCATGGTGGGATAGTGATGTTCCGCCGCCCCTGTCCGTTTGCACTCATATCGCCACGGCGGGTCGGCGTAAAGGATGTTGTAGGTTTTCTTTTGTGTTTCTTTGATGGTTGGTATTCCTCCTGTCTGTCAATGTGCGGTAAATACGGCTTTCGATATGCTGCCGGTCTTGAACAGACAGAAGCAAAGCAAAACGGTATAGCCCATACAGCCCCAGATTGCGCCGGATATGTCGTCGGCGGTTCCGATCTGCTGGATCAGCACCGCATAAATCCCGACAACCACCATGATTAAAAAGGCTTGGAAGCCCAGCGCAAGCAGGGATTTCAAGTAGTTCTGGCCCATGCCGCGCCACTCTGCATTGCCCAGCGTGGCAAGGGGGATCGGCCCCAATGCGGTCACGGCGTAAATTTCAATCATTCTTCCATAGGTCACAAGGAAAATGCAGATGGAAAGAATGTTCATCGTCAGCCCCACAACAAGGGTCTGGAACCACAGGCCCAGCAGCGGCCCGATGTCCATTGCTTCAAGGCGGCTTTCCAGATCGGGCAGCAGCGTGTCAAAATCAATGCTGGTATCTCCGATAATCACCCCGGCGCTCTGGTTGACGACCTGCTGGGTGGCGTCAAACACGCCCATGACGATATTCCATGTGTTCGTCACAATGAGGATGGCAAAGGCGCTTTTGAAAATCCAGCGGAAGAACATGGAGCTGTCGAAGTCGTGCATATTGTTCTTTTCCACAATCATGTCGATCAGCTCATAGCACATCACAAGGGCGAGAATGGCCGCCGCAATGGGGACGATCACCGTTTCGGACAGGTTTTGCAGCATGGAGAAAATGCCGCCGTTCCAGTCCTGCGGGGTACTGCCCACATCCGACGCGATTTCCCCGACTTTGGTATTGACCGTGTTAAACAGGCCGGACAGGTTGCCCATGATACCGTCGATCAGGATTCCTTTGATCCATTCCCCGATTAAATCACCGATCATGTGGGGACACCTCCTTTCCCGCGCCCTCCCAGATCAGAGAGGGCGCGGAGGGTTTTCTAAGGCACATGGGGGTTATCCCAGCAGCCCGGACAGCAGCGGAACAAGGGTCATACCGATCAGGGCAACGCCACCTCCGGCGACAAGCTGCTTGATTCCCTGTGACTTTACTGATGTGCGATAAAGAAGTAATAGAAGTGTAAAAAATTTTGCCGTTCCTA
>UQVA01000006.1 GCA_900544405.1 uncultured Eubacteriales bacterium | reverse complement strand
AAAAAGTGAACTTCAAAATTTAGAAAATTCAAGATTCAGCGTCGAATTTCAAATTTCGGTGCAGAATCCGCTGAACGTCCTGTTTTGCCCCACCCCTTGACGGGCACGCTCCAGCAGGAGAGACTGGCCCGGTACTTCTGAGAAAAGGCTTCTCCTGGAGGGGAAGCTGGCAGCCCGCAAGGGCTGACTGATGAGGTCGAAGCTACCAATCATCACCATAGGTTGGTACAAAACTGTTCCCTTCGACCTCATCAGTCACGCTTTTGGCGTGACACCTTCCCCTCCAGGGGAAGGCTTTGGTCTGTGCAAACCGGCAACCCCTACCGCCCCTCATCCGTCTTCCCTTACGGGCAGCCACTTAGTAGAGGTATGACTGCCACCGGCAGTCATATTCATTTCTATTCGCTGCGCGGGGCACAACCCCCCAGGGGAAGGCTTTTCTCCGTCCCGGAGGGCGTTTACGTCGATTTTTGCCGCTCAAATATTGGAAGTTGGCGGGCGAGGCGTGCCTCGCCCCTACAGTGCCTCGCCGGGGGATATACAGGAATTCGGCAGCGTACACCCCCTCCGTCCCATTCGGTGACAGCTCCCCCCCTACACAGGAGAGCCTTTGTTTCGCCGGGGGAACTTTTTCTGCATATTTCTGGATTTTTCCATGAAATTATCGCAAAATTGCCTTGAAGAGCGGGAATCTCCATGATATAATAAAAGTAAGAATTTGATTCTGCGGATTTCTTATTGAATATTTGGCAAATCAGTCGAAAGTCTGAGACGCAAAGCTATAGGGCCTGTAAAATGGCAGCCAGCTGCTTTTGCTTTGGATGCATTGCCTGATGGGCAGTGCGTCTTTTTTTGCCTGCCCCGGAGCATTTTCCATGCAAACACCCTCGCAAAAATAAAGAGTATCGGAGATCCCATCTATGATTGAACTGGATACCCAAGCAGCCAAGAATTACATTCAGGAAAGCCGCACCGGCTTCTGGAAAATGGAGCTTTCCGACGGGCCGGGCCGTCTGTACGCCGACCCCATCATGCAGGACCTGCTGGGCGTAACGCCGGACATCACTCCGGAGGAGTGTTATGCCTTCTTCCTGGGCCATATCCACCCGGAGGACCGGCCGCTGATGAACGCCTATCAGCAGGAGCTGATGCGGGGCGAGGCGGACATCGTGTACCGCTATGTGCATCCCCTCACCGGCGAAATGCGTGTCCGCTGCGGCGGCCGGCGCATGGAGACCGGCAAGCCCTTCGTGACCATCGTCGGCTATCACCGGGAATTTTCCGACGTATTTCGCCTGGAGGACGAGAACCAGTCCGAACGCTGGCTCCAGCAGCGCAACCGGGACCTGGAGCTGGCCCGGACCCAGACGGAGGCCTATAACCGCAGCATCACCGACCGGGCGGCCTGCGGCATCGTCTGCTATACCCTGCCCAGCCGGGCGGACCTCTATATGAATGAAGTGGCCCTGCGGACCTGCGGGGTCCGGGATTTGGAGGAGGCCGGGCGGAATCTGGATGCCCTGATGGCCAAAGCCGTTTACCGCAGCGCCGCAGACCTTCAGAAGCTCCGCTCTCTGCGTACTCAGGACGGTTCCGTGGATTACGTCTGCGACGTGGTGGGCGAGGACGGGCGCACCGCCAGTCTGCTGGCCCACACGGAGGTCATGACTACCCCTCAGGGGGAACGGTTCGTCTATACAACCTTCCTGGACATTTCCGAAAACGAGTCTTTGAAAAATGAGAAGCACATTCTCGACACCCTGTGTCAGGATTTTCTATCGTTCTTCTATCTGAATTTTGAAAAAGAGACCGTTACGGTCCTGAAATCCGACGCCCAGACCAACCGCTTTCTGGATGCGGGCAAAACCGTCTCCAACTTTTCCGATTATCGGGGGAAGCTGGAAGCGTGCTTTGCCCGATTCATCGACCGGGGGTCCGCCCCGGATTTTGTGGAAACGCTGCTGCCCCGGAATCTGAAGGCCTATCTCCGGGATCACGCACGGCTCTCCTACCGGTTCTGCATCGTGGCGGAGACCGGAGAGCGGCACTATCTGGAGGTAACCGGTGCGCTCACCGGGGAAACCGGCACCGGGGCCGTGGTGGGCTTCCGGCTCATTGACGACATCATTACCCGGGAGGAGCAGAAAAAGGCCCGGCTCCAGGCGGTGAACGCCCAGCTGGAGGAGCAGCTTCATACCATCGGCGGGCTGTACAACGCCTATTTTGCTGTGTACTGGGTGGACCTGCGGACCAATACCTGCAAGGCTCTGAAAAATATCCCCTACTTTGATCAGGCCGTGGAGCACTGCCTCACGGCGGATGCCGTGACGGAAGCCTTCCTGAGTCTGTGCGTGCGGCCGGAGGATCAGGAAAAAATGCGGGCCTTTACGGACCGGCGGCGGCTCCCGGAAGAACTGGAGAAAAACGACCTGCTGGTGGAGGCATTTCATGGGAAGCTGGACCCCTGGGAATGGTGCCGGGCCAGCTGGATCGCCGCCTCCCGGGATGAGCAGGGTCAGGTGTCCACGGTCCTGTTCGCCGTGGAGGATGTTTCGGCAGCCGTGGCCGAGGAACGCCAGCGGGAGCGGGAGCACCGGCTGCTGGACGAGCAGACCCGGGTCATCAGCGGCCTGGCCCGGGAGTATACCACCGTCTGGCTGGTCACCCAGGAGGGCCGCCACAGCGTCAAGTACCGGGACGAGGGTGAAGATAACGTAGCCCGGGAATCGGTGATCTTCGCCCAGGACAGCATGAATTACGCCCTGGCCATGCAGGATTACCTGGTCCATTACGTCTGCGAGGAGGACAAGGAAGAATTTTCCCGCAAGACCCAGTATGAGGTGGTGCTGCACGAAATTCAGCGGCAGCCCATTTACAGCGTTATTTACAAGCGGCTCTACAAGGGCAAGCAGGAATATTTCCAGGTGAGCTATACCGCCGCCGGGGAGCCGGGCAGCGGGGATTTCATCCTGGGCTTCAAGAACGTCAACGCCATCGTGCTGGCGGAGCGGGAGAAGAACGAAAAGCTCACCGAGGCTCTGGCGGCAGCGGAATACGCCAATCATGCCAAGACCCAGTTCCTGAACAATATGTCCCACGACATCCGGACCCCCATGAACGCCATCATCGGCTTCACGTCCCTGGCCGCTTCCCACATTGATAATAAGGAGAAGGTCAAGGAATACCTGCGCAAGATCGGCACCTCCAGCGAGCATCTGCTGTCCCTTATCAACGACGTGCTGGATATGAGCCGCATCGAAAGCGGAAAGGTCAAAATCGACGAGAAGCCCCTGCACCTGCCGGACCTGCTCCACGACATCCGCACCATCATCCAGCCCACCATCACCTCCAAGCAGCTGGATTTCCTCATCAACACCGTGGATGTGGTGGACGAGGACGTGTACGCCGACAAGCTGCGCCTGACTCAAATTCTGCTGAATATCCTGGGCAACGGGGTGAAGTTCAACAAGACCGGCGGCCTGATCAGCCTCCGGGTCAAGCAGGAGAACAAGGCCCCCAAGGGCTGCGCCCGGTATCACTTCGTCCTTCGGGACACGGGCATCGGCATCAGCAAGGAGTTCCAGCAGCATATTTTCGAGTCCTTCTCCCGGGCCGAAAGCGCCACGGTCTCCGGCATCCAGGGCACCGGCCTGGGCCTGGCCATTACCAAGAAAATCGTGGACATGATGGGCGGCACCATCCGCCTGAAAAGTGAGGAGGGCGTGGGCAGCGAATTTGACGTGTGCCTGACCTTCCGGCTTACCGGGGAACAAAATGTCTACCAGAAGGTGGAGTCCTTGCAGGGTCTGCGGGTGCTGGTGGCCGACGATGATACGGACACCTGCCTGAGCGTTTCCTCCATGCTGACGGAGATCGGAATGCGGTCCGAGTGGACCGTCTCCGGCAAGGAGGCCGTCATCCGGGCCAAGCACGCCATGGAAATGGGCGACGCGTTCTATGCCTACATCATCGACTGGCTCATGCCGGATATGAACGGCATCGAGACGGTCCGGCGCATCCGGAAGGTCATCGGGGACGACAAGCCCATCATTATTCTGACCGCCTACGACTGGTCCGATGTGGAGGAGGAAGCCCGGGAGGCCGGGGTCACGGCCTTCTGTGAAAAGCCCCTCTTTATGTCCGAGCTGCGGGACATTCTCTCCCAGCCGGTGCCGCTGCCCGCCCCGAAGCCGGAGCAGAAAGCCCCCTCCCATGCAGAAAAGCGCATCCTGCTGGTGGAGGACAATGCCCTGAATCAGGAAATCGCCGTGGAAATTCTCCGGGAAGCGGGCTTCCTGGTGGAAGTAGCGTCGGACGGCTCTGTGGCAGTGGAGAAAATGAGGAACGCCGTTCCGGGGCAGTACGATCTGATTCTGATGGATATTCAGATGCCCGTTATGGACGGCTACGAGGCCACCCGGAAGATTCGGGCCATGGAGGCTCCCTTCTGCAGGGCCATCCCCATTCTGGCCATGACCGCCAACGCCTTTGAGGAGGACCGGCAGGACGCCATCGCCGCCGGAATGAACGGCCACTTGGCCAAGCCCATTGACCCGAACGCCTTCTTAAAGACCCTTTCGGAAATTCTGAACGAAGCATAAAGCAAGCCGCTCCCCAAATTTCCGGGGAGCGGATTTTCTGGAAAAGCTGCAGGGGGCCATTCGGGAAGCCTGTGCCTTCCCGGAAAGCGGCGCTCCGGTGGACAATGCCTTTCTGCCCAACGGGACCGTCCGCAAAAAGCTGGTGGGCAGCGATATGCTCTATTATTTTTCCGACAGGGAGGACGAAAGAATCTATATTCTGCGGGTCCTCTACGGGCGGCGGAATCTGGATGAACTGCTCCGGGAAATGGACCTGAATTGAAAAAGCACCCGGTATTTTCGCAATACCGGGTGCTTTTTTATGCGGCGGGGGATTTTTCCAGGGCCTTGACCCCGAACAGGAAGTAGATCAGGTGTGCCACCCACACGCAGGCCAGAATGCCGCAGGGGATATACAGGGCCTTGCGGAACATCATGTAGAAGCCGAAGGCCATCAGGGCCGTGACCGTTGTAAGAATTTTTGCCTTGGTGCCGGCGGTCATGCCCTGGCCCTTCACATAGGATTCCAGGTCGTTTTTGTAGAGCTTCGTACCCAAAAACCAGTCGTGGAGTTTTTGAGAGGACTGGGAAAAGCAAAAAACCGTGGCCAGGAAGAAGGGGACCGTGGGCAGGATGGGCAGCACGATGCCGATGCAGCCCAGGGCCAGGCAAATGCAGCCCAGAATGAGAAAAATCAGTCGTTTTACGTTCATGCGGTGAACTCCAATGCGAAAATTCCGGGAAAGTTAGTCTAAACTAACGAACCCGCTTCGGAAAAGCCGCCTTGCCTGCGGCTGCCGGTGGGGAAGGCCCCCAAAGCCTCCCGTGAGAGGCATATAATAACATATTATAACAGAAAAAGACGAAAATTGCAAACGCTGTTTTTCGCGAAATTTACAGGCCCTGCTGTGAGGCGGTCCACGCCATCACAAATAAGGAGGCATTTTTATGAAGCGAAGCGGCGCTTTATCGGGAAAGGGAAGGGGACAGGCTCCGCCGGAAACGGTCGAACGGATGAACCATTCTCCGGGAACGCTCTATACTGTGGGCGGAGGATGGAAGTGACCCTGCGGATCACCAAAAAGCTGGCGGATATTGCCTGAACGGAAAAGTACCCAACAGGCATTGCCGGAAGAACACCTGAATACCGACGAAAAAGACATTGGATGCTGACGTAAGCACATAGTATAAATATAAATTTATATTGATATATCGGAAAAAACGCTTTCCTATTGACACCGAGTATTGGCTATGATATACTAAAAGTGCAGAAGTTGGAAAGAAAACTGAATTTTTTCTGCAAAACGGAAAGGAGCATTTTTATGGAAAACACGGCAAATCCTGTCCCGACGGCCCCGGTGGGCCAGCTGAAAACGAACAAAGGTTTATTGAAAACGATCTTGCTGTCCATTATTACGTTCGGAATTTACGGCATCGTGGTCATGTCCTCGGTGTCCAATGACATCAACGTCGTCGCCTCCCGCTATGACGGCAAGAAAACCATGCATTACTGCCTGCTGGTGTTCCTGGTGGGGCCGCTGACGCTGGGCATCGGCTACATTGTCTGGAACCACAAACTGTGCAACCGCATCGGCGCAGAGCTTCAGCGCCGGGGTATCGCATACAGCTTCGGCGCCAGGGACTATTGGCTTTGGAACGTGCTGGGTGCGCTGATCCTTGTGGGTCCCTTCGTGTTCCTGCACAAGCTCTTCAACGCCGTCAACCTGATGAATGCCGATTATAATGTAAAGGGTTAAGTGAAAAGAAAGTCCCGGAGTGTTCCCCACTCCGGGACGTCTTTATTCACGTGCCTTTTTCACCACCAGGGCGTCCAGCGCGGGCAGGGTGCCGTAAGCGGCGGTGAAAGCGGGAAGGGAGGCCCCCAGCAGCACCAGCGCCGGGAGGGAATGTGGAAAGAGAAGGACCATCCCTGCCTCCAGCAGGGCCGAAAGCAGCAGCGTACCGAAGCCGCAGCCCCGGAACAGCAGCAGGAAGCTGTTGCGAAGGACCATCCGGGCGGACAGGTCTGTCCGGGCCAGCATGGGGTAGGCCAGACCGGATGCGAAGACCGCCAGACAGCCCACCAGTAGGCAGAAAATGCCGGGAATCAGCAGCCAGGGGCGCGTTCCTGCGTTCTGTACATAGAAAAGGCAGCCGTACAGGGCTGCCGCCGGGGTCAGCGGGAACAGCAGTCCCAGGGGCAGCGCCGGGAGCAAATGGGTCCGGAAGGTCCGCCAGAAACCCCGGATGGGCTGGGGCTTTTCCAGCAGCAGGTCCTGACAGCTGCGGCTCAGGGCCGTCAGGGCAGCGGGGATGGTGAGAATGGGCAGACAGCCTGCCAGCGTCAGCAGATTCAGGACCATCAGGGAAAACAAATGCCGCCAGCATTGCCGGACCAGACCCTTTTCGACGTTCTCCATGTTATTCGCTCCTGACTTCTTTGTAGTAGTCCGAGGGACTCATGCCGGTCATTTTTCGGAAAAGCTTGGAAAAATAGTACCGGTCCTCCACCCCCACCAGGTAGCCGATCTCCGAGAAGGGCAGGTCGGTGGTGGCGATGAGCTGCTTGGCGTTATTGATGCGCAGAATGTTGATGTAGGTGAATACCGGCGAGCCGGTGAGGGCGGCGAAGGTCCGGTTCAGATAGTCAAAATTCCCCTCGAACTGCTCCTCAATGTCCCGGCTGGTCAGGTGGCGGGTATAGTTCTGGTTGACGTAACGCAACAGCTTTTCCGCCATCACATCGGATTTCCGGATGCGTTTTCCGGGGGAGCGGCTATGGGCGAGCAGATTTTCGTGGGCCGTTTCCAGCAGGAAGCTGTGGAGCAGAGTGGAGGTCCGGCGCTTGTAATGCTCCTCCCGGCTGTCGTAGACCTCTACGGCGTGGCGCAGCTCTGCCTTGAATTCCCCGCCGGTCAGGTGGAACTGCTTGGGTAGATAAGTAATGGGGTCCGTGGGGTCCTCCGGGTCCAGATTGTAGCTGGTCAGACTTTTCCGGCGCTTATCCGCCAGAGCCGCCATGGCGGCGGTTTCGTCTTCCATCCGGCCCATGTCCGGGTGGGAGAAATGGACGTAGTAATAGTCACAGGCGGAGCGCTGATAGCCCTCGTGGGTCAATCCCGGTTCCAGCAGGAAAAAGTCTCCGGCGGCCAGGTGATAGCGCACGCCGTCCTCCTGCAAGTAGAGATTCCCGTCCCGGATCACATAGAGGACCCACTCGTTGATGCACCGGGAAAAGTGGAGCCAGGGTTCACTGTACCGGATCTGGCCCATCATCCGGACCTGGGGCAGCAGGTCTGCATTGTAGGAGAACAGCATTTTTTAAACCTCCGTAAGGACCCAGAGGGTCATCCAGTATGCCAGCGGCGGCAGTTCCGCCGTGTAAATGCGGCCCTGAGGCGTATCCTGCCAGGTGAAGAGCAGGCTTTCCGGGGCCAGCGAATCTCCGTCGGGGGAGGCGGCGTAGATGCCCGTGACGGACCGGTCCAGCCGCAGGTGGAGCAGGATATGCTCCGTAAGGACCGGCTGGGCCTTGGGTGCGTTCCAGCGGTCATCATTGCCCCGCAGGTTCACAAGGTGCAGGCTCAGGCGGTGCTTTTCCTCCCGGAGAATGGTCCAGACGGTATCCGCCTGGGCATCGGTGGAGAAAACGCAGTCTCCGCCGGTGAAGCGGACATCCTCATTGATGCCGTCCGAAGCGGTGCGGCTGATGTCCACGCCGGTGTTTTCCAGGGTCAGCTCCCCATAGCGGACGATAAAATCACAGTATTTCTGGACCACCGGCAGGAATTCGGCCCGCAGGGGTGCATAATTGGCGTAATAGCTGTCCCGCAGGACCGCCCGGTTTTCGCCAAGCACCAGCTGGGTGCCGCCGGAGGCGTGAATGGCCGCCCAGCACAGCCGGAAGGCCCGCTCTGCGCGCGCTTGGTCAGGCTCCAGAAAGGCCTTCAGATAGGCCGCCAGTACCACCGGCTTGCCGGAGCAGCGCCGGGCCTGAGCGATGAGGGTGTACAGGTCCCGGTAGCGGTCATTGGGAGGCCAGACTTCAATATATACGGCGTCCTGTCCCGTTTGGGCCACGGCCTCCATGGGCCAGTTGTTTACGGCGTTGAAGATGACACCGCCCTCCGGGTCCTCCCGGCGGACAATGGCCGCCGCCCGGTCAATGAGCATTGGGATTTCCTCCGCCAGGTCCACGGGCCGGTGTTGGTTGTCCCAGACCTGCTTGGGGAAGCCGTAGGTGTCCATGTGAATGCCGGAAAAGCCGAAGGCAATGGCCTTGCGGTATTCCTCCAGAATGTGGTCCGACCAGCCGCAGCTCCGGGCGATGTTCATGTAATACAGCCATCCGGCGAAGGTCATGGGCTGGCCGTCCAGGGTGTACATCCCCCATTCCGGGTGGGCCTGGAACCGCTCTTTGTCGGCGGCATAGATGGCCCCGTAGGCAATGGGGCGGATACCGCTGGTTTTGCAGGCGGCTATTTTTTCCCGGATGACGCTCAGATCCATTTCCCGGCCCAGAGGGTCCCGGAACCGGTCCGCCGGAGGAAGCAGGGCGTCGTGACGGTACATCCAGTCGTAGAATTGTATGGCGTTGAAGTGCAGGTCCCGGAGCCATTGGACGGCCTCCGGGTTCCCGTCACCGGGGCCGAAATCCGACAAAAAGGCATAGCGGGTCACGCTGCGCCGGTCCCGGAGGATGTCAAAGGCTCCTTCCCAGCGCGCTCCTGCCGCCGTTACGGTGAGACCGTAGCAGCCTTCGGGCAGACCGGACAGGCGAATCTCCCGGCCTTCCCATTGGCAGACACAGGGAACGGCCTGCTCCAGCCGGGTCAGGGTCACTTCCGCACCGGCGGCATCGGCGTTGAGGGTCAGTTTTACGGTGTCGCCCGGCAGGTACTGGGCCTTATCCAGAAAAGCAGTCAGCTTCATCCCTTCACCGCCCCCTGGGTCAGACCGCCCACCACCATTTTCCGCTGGAACAGCAGGAACAGCACCACCACCGGAATCAGCGCCAGAATAGAGGCCGCAAAGACCCACTCCCAGCGGGTGGCGTGCTGGCCGTTGAGCCGCTGCAGCAGCAGGGGAAAGGTGATCATGGTTTCATCGGCGCCTACCAGCACCTTGGCGGTGAAATACTCCTCCCAGAAACCCTGAAAGGCAAAAATGGTCATGGTGCCGATGGCTGGGGTGGACAGGGGAAGCATGATCCTGAAGAAAATGGTCCCGTGTCCGCCGCCGTCCACAATGACCGATTCCGACAGGGAATCCGGCAGACTCCGGAAGAAATTCCGCAGGAAGAAGGTGTGGCCGCAGACGTTGGTGGCCACATAAATGAGGATCAGTCCCGCTCGGGTCCCCACCAGTCCGTTGGGCAGGCCCGGAAGCCGGATTCCCTTCAGAATGAGGAATTGGGGGATGATGTTCAGGAATCCCGGCATCATCAGGGTGAAAAGATAAATTCCAAAGAGCTTTTCCCGGCCCGGGAAGGGAACACGGGCGAAGCCGTAGGCGGAAAGGGTGGATACGAACACGGACAGGACCACCGTCAGGCAGGTGTTGACGATGCTGTTGCGGACGGCCACCGGGAAAATGTTCATATCCAGAATGTGCTTGTAGGCCGAGAAGTCCAGCCGGGTAGGCAGGAGCTTTGGGGGATAGGGAAGCACATAGCTGAATTCCTCAAAGGAATTGGAGATCATAAAGAGGAAGGGCACGGAAAACACCAGCAGCGCCCCGATGAGCAGCACCCACAGCAGGGCCTGACCCAGAATTTCCGAACGTTTTTTGCTTTTCATGCTTATCCCTCCTGGTCCACATTGTCCAGCCGGAAGACCCGGTTCAGGACTACCGTCAAGACCACAATGGTCACGGCGGAGATCATGCCGATGGCTGAGGCTTCGCCAAACTGGAATTGATTGAAGGCTTTGTCGTAGAGCAGGTATTGCAGCGTGGAGGTCTTGCCGTTGGGATTTCCGCCGGTGAGCATCATCACCTGGATGAACACGTTGAAGGAGCCGATGATCATGTTCACCATCACATAGAAGGTGGTGGGGCGCAGGGAGGGAATGGTGATGTGCCAGAATTTGGCCCAGAGACCGGCTCCGTCCAGCTCCGCCGCTTCATAGCGGTCCTTGGGAATGCCCTGCAGGGCTGCCAGGTAAATGAGCATGGCCCAGCCCAGGTTTTTCCAGATGCCCATGAGCCAGATGGCCGCGTTGCCGGACCACTCCCGCAGAAGCCAGGGCACATAGTCGTCCAGAATGTGCAGCACGTCCACGAGGATGTAGTTGATAAGCCCCCGGTTGGAGTTGTTGAACATATACTGAAAGACCAGACTGACGATCACCCAGGAGGTGATCACCGGCAGGTAGAAGCCTACCCGGAAGATGCTCTGGCCCTTTTTCAGGCCGTTGATGAGATAGGCGAACAGCATCCCGCCCAGCAGGATGAAGGGGACCGTCACCAGGGCGTAGAGAAAATTGTTCCGGTAGGCATACCAGAACCGGGAGCCGCCGGACAGGACCTTCCGGAAATTATCCAGGCCCAGAAAGGTGATTTTTCCCTGGACGATCTGGTAGTCCGAAAGGGCAATGCGGACCGTAAAGAGCAGGGGATAGAGGATGAAGGCCGTCACCAGCACAAGCCCCGGCAGAATAAACGGCAAAGCCGTCAACCAGCCCCGCAGTCCCTTTTTCAGCCGGACGGGGGTGGGACGGACAGAAGTCACCATAGGTCATTCTCCTTCCAAAGGGGCCGCAGGACGGTATGGTCCTGCGGCCCGGTGCGTCTGTTAACGAAGCTGCTCGTCGATCTTTGCTGCAGCGTCGTGCAGGGATTGGGCCACGTCGGCTCCGTCCACGAAAATGCCCGTGACCATTTCGCTCCAGATCTCCTGAATGGCGGAATTATTCGGGGAGGGGATGCGGGCCTTGGCGGACTCCATCTGGCGCATATACACGCTCCAGACCGGGTTATTCTGCACGGCCTCGCTGTCCACCAGAGATTTCAGAATGGGCAGCTGCCCTGCCTCCAGCATGGCCAGCTGGACCTCCTCGGAGGTCATGAACTTTGCAAATTCGTATGCGGCCTCCGGATATTTGCTGGTGGCGAACACGGCGATGTCCTCGCCGCCCACTACGGAAGCGCTGCGGCCTTCGTAAGTGGGGATGGTGGCGGCCACGATGCCCTTGGCGGTGCAGTCCTCATAGGAGCCGAAATACCAGGGACCCTCAAAGAACATGGCGTATTCGCTGTTGATGCCGTCCCAGGCATCCACGGAGCCGTCCACGTCCCGGATGGTCAGGACCTTATCGTTGTGCAGGGCCACGATCTTTTCCATGGCGGCGATGCTCTTGTCGCTGTCCAGATAGCCTGTGGCCTTGGTGAAGCCGTCATCGGTCAGCTCCCCGCCGAAAAGCCAGAAATAGGGGTACATATCCCAGTCGCCTACGCCGGACACGTTCAGGGAGTAGGTCCCGCGGGCCTTGGCGGCTTCGATGAATGCCTCCATGGTGGCGGGCACCTCGTCCAGACCCAGGCTTTTCAGCACGTTGGTGTTCACCACGGCGGCCTTGCAGTTGGTGTCCAGGGGCAGACCGTAGTATTTGCCCTGATAGAGGTTGGTGGACAGGGGGGCCTCCAGATAATTCCCGGAAAGCTCGGCAAAGTCGGCGTAATCGCTGAGGGCGGCCAGACCGCCCTGCTTGGCGTAGGCGGCGATGTTGGCAATGTCCACCCGGGCCACGTCCGGGCTCATACCGGTGCCGAAGGAGGTGACGATCATCTGATGGTACTGGCTGCTGTCCTGCCGGACGGCCTCCACATGGATGTCCGGGTGGGCTTTTTCCCAAAGGGGCAGCACCACGTCCCGGAACTGGGCTTCTTCGCTGTCACCGTATGTATGCCAGAAGGTGATGGTGATGGGTTCCGAGGCCGGCTGAGTGGAGCCGGTGGTGTCGGCAGGCTTATCGGTGGGTTTATTGGTGGAAGCAGCCGGGTCAGTGACCGGCGTGTCCGGCTCTCCGCAGGCCCCGAGACACAGGCAGAGCATCGTCAGCGCCAATACAAGCGCCATCCATTTTGAAAAGTGCTTTTTCATAGTTTTTTCCTCCTGATTTTCATATTTGTGCGGCTTTCCCAAGTCGCATTTTGATTATACCCCGCCGGAGGCGGCAGGTGAATGGCGTGGGGCGTCTTTATTTGTATTATAGCGATTTTTCTAAAAAATGTCATCCGGCACTTTCTTGGCGGGTGTAGAAAATTGACTCTCATTTTTGTGCAGAATCACGAAAAAATCACGGAATTTGCCGAAAAGCGTCGAACGGTCTTTCCCGGAAATGTCGCCGTAGTGCAAAAGCAGTCGCTCTTGTTCATTGACGAAAGGCACCGGATTCCTTAGAATAATGGCAGAGAGAAAGAGAAATACCCGGTTTTTTTGGCCGGTATTCCGGGAGGTGAAATTCCGATAGCACGCAGAAAATCTCGGAAAAGGGGGTATTAACAGTTTCTTTGTCATTTACCGTCAAACCGATTTGCAGAAACGGAGGTTTCAACATGAAAAACGGCTTTTATCGACTGATCGCTTTGCTGCTCTGCGCTGTGGTCCTGCTGGGCTTGGGAAGCCCCGCCGCAGCGGTTTCTCAGGCCGTTCCCTCCCTCACCGGACTGTCCGCCGACAAGGCCATGTATGCCCCCGGCGAAACGGCCACGTTCACCGTGGACATCGACAATTCCGGCGGGGAAGCCTGGAACGGCACCCTGTATTTTCAAATCTACCATCTGGAAAACGCCGTGGCGGATCTGAATATCCAGGTCAGCGTCCCGGCGGATGCCAAAACTACCTGCACGGCCCAGTGGGTCCTGCCGGAGCAGGACTTTACCGGCTATCTGGTGAAGGCGTATTTCAATGAGGGAACGTGGGCGACCACCGGCCTGGATTGCTCCTCGGACTTCACTGTATTTCCCCGGTACGGGTATGTTTCGGACTATACCGCCGACACGGCCCAGGCCCAGGCGGAGATCCGGGCTCTTTCGGACCGGTATCACATCAACGCCTATCAGCTTTACGACTGGATGTGGCGGCATGAGACGCTGATTCAGCGCTCCGGCACGGAGGCCGCCGATTCCTGGCAGGACCTGTTCGGCAGGACCATTTCCGTCCAGACCATCCGGGATTATATTTCCGCCATCCATTCCCGGAACGGTGCGGCCATGGCCTACGTCATGTCCTATGCCGCACGGGAGGGCTACACGGACAAAGGCATCGACCCTTCGGCGGGACTGTTCACCGACCAGGGCCACGAAAGCCAGCTGAACGTGGATTTCGGCGACGATTCTACCTACCTCTGGCTCTTTGACCCGGCCAACGAGGTCTGGCAGCAGACCATGACGGCCCAGTACACCGACGCTGTGAATACCCTGGGCTTTGACGGCCTGCAGATCGACCAGATGGGCCAGCGGAACAATGTGTACGACTATCGGGGCCAGAAGGTCTATCTGGAGGATACCTTCTCCGATTTCGTCAATGCCGCAAAGGCAGCCCTGACCGCCAATAATGCGGAAAAGGACGCCGTGACCTTCAACATTGTGGACGGCACCGTCAACGGCTGGGCCATGGACGACGTGACCCGGAACGCCAACACGGATTTCAATTTCAGTGAGATCTGGTGGCTGTCCAACAATTATAACGACATCAAAAATTATATTGAGCAGGTCCGCAGCCAGTCCGGCGGGAAAGCCCTGGTACTGGCGGCCTACATGAATTACAACGACAACTGCGGCACGGTCTATGAGGCCGAAAACGCCGCACTGGACGGCACGAGCGTGAACACGGACCACACCGGCTACACCGGCTCCGGCTTCGTGGACGGCTTTGCCGAGGCAGGGGACAGCGTGACCTTCACCGTTACCGCTCCGGAGGACGGGCTTTATGCCTTTGTGTTCCGCTACGCCAATGCAGGCAGCGGGGCCACCCGGAAGGTCTATGTGGACGGGACCATCCTGGACCAGGTGTCCTTCAAGACAATGTCCTCCTGGGACGATTGGGCGCAGGATGCCAACTGCAGCACCTATCTTACCGCCGGGACCCACACAGTCCGGCTGTCCTACGACACCGGCTGCGCCGGGGCGATCAATCTGGACAGCCTGACCCTGGGGACCTTTGATGAGCACTCCGTGCGGCTGGCCGATGCGGCCTTTGCCGCCAGCGGTGCTTACCACATCGAGCTGGGGGCCGGACAGGGCCAGGGGACCATGCTCTCTCATGAGTATTATCCCATGAACGCAAAGGTCATGGACAGTGCCTTGCAGGGAGCCATGGAGCGGCATTATGACTTCATCACCGCCTACGAGAACCTGCTCTATGCTCCGGAAATTGCCTATGCCGATACCGGGACCCAGTATCTGACCATTGCCAATGAGGCGGTCAGCGGATCCGGCGAGGCGGGAAAAATCTGGTACATAGCCCGGCAGAACGAGGATTACAGCATCCTCCACCTCATCAACCTTACCGGCGAGGACGATACGCAGTGGCGCAACGCCACGGCAGCGCCTGCTACCAAGGAAAACCTTGCCGTGCGGTATTATCTGGGCGAAAATGCCGCCGTTTCCGGGGTCTACCTGGCATCCCCGGACCGGGACGGCTGTCAGTCCACCTCCCTTTCCTACACCACCGGCGCCGATGAGAAGGGCAGTTATGTTGCTTTCACGGTGCCCAGCCTGGAATACTGGGACATGATCTACATCCGCCGCTCCAACGGCTCGGATACGGTTTTTGAGGCGGAAAACGCCCTGAAAACCGGCGTGGCCGTGGATACGGACCATGCAGGCTATACCGGCACCGGCTTTGTGGACCAGTTTGCCGAGCAGGGGGACAGCGTGGGCTTCACCGTATCCGTCCCGGAGGACGGGGCCTATACCCTGCGCCTGCGCTATGCCAACGGCTCCGGATCCGAGGCGGCCCGGTCCGTGATCGTGGACGGGACCTACGCAAACAAAGCCTATTTCGTGGCCCAAAGCGATTGGGATACCTGGGCGACGGCCGAGGTGGGCATCGATCTTCCGGCGGGGGTCCATACCGTGGTCCTATATTATGGGGACTATGAGTACGGGGCCATCAATCTGGATTCCATGGAACTGACATCCAGAAGTGAGACCACCCGGAGCCTGTACCTGAACAACTGGAAAAATCTGGTGGCCATCTGGCAGGACTCCTTCGTGAACCAGGCAACGGCCGTGAACGCCGACGGGCCCGGTCTCTATGAATTGCGCTATTATGACGGAACGGCCTCCGGAAATTACAACACCAACCTCATCAGGAATTACTCCACCTTCCTGCGGGACGAGACGGCCCAGGTGTCCTATACCACCGGCTCCAAGTTCTCCTCCTCCGGGTATTTCGACCAGGGCGGCGTGCTGGTGAACACCTATCGAAGCTATGACGGTGCTGCCCTGCCGGTGACGCTGACCAAGCAGTATGCTTTCGTACCCAACGAGCAGTTCCTGGTGGTCCGCTACGACCTGACCAATCCGGGGGACAGCGCCCGGACCGTGGACCTTCTGGATATGCTGCACATCCGCAACGACAGCGGCGCAAATGTCTCCGCCGCCTATTCCGCCGGAGACCATACGGTCCGCTATGATCTTTCCGGGGCGGGGCTGCCCTACATTGCCCACGGAGTGCTGTCGACGGAGGCCTTGTCCGGCTACCAGGTGGCCGACGATACCCAGTCCACCGGTACGGCCGGCTCGCCTTGGCACTCCTTCAACGCCAACGGAAGCCTGAACGGCAACGGTTCCGTGACCTGCGCCGACATTTCCTCCGGCCTTTCCGCTGCCGTGACCCTGGCTCCCGGCCAGACGCAGACATTGTATTTCTATGTGGCTGCTGCCGGAACGGAGGATGCCCTGAACGCAGCCATAGCCAAGGTCACAAATGCCTCCGGGGACCATTGGATGGAGACCACCCGCTCCGCCTATGCCGCCTGGCTGGCGGAAGGCCGGACGCCGGAGCTGGGGGAGGACAAGCTGAATGATGCTTACAAGAGCATTTCCGTTTTTATGAAGCAGTCCATCGTTCCCGGTACGGATGCTGACGGCAATGTCCGCTTCGCCGCTTTCCCGGCGACCACCAACCCCTCCGCTTATTCCTATAAGGTCTGGGCACGGGATTCCGCTGTGACGGCCATGGGCCTGGATGCCACCGGCCACCTGCGTGAGGCGGAAAACTACTGGACCTGGCTTGCCGACCGGCAGATCACCACCGACGAAGGCTCCTGGAAGAAGCCGGGGACCTTCTGGACCTGCTACTGGGTCTGGGACAACGGGCCGGTGTCCTTCGTGGAGCCGGAATTCGATTCCATCGGAATGTTCCTGGTGGGAGCCTATCGTCACTATGAGCAGCTTACCGGTTCTGCGAAAACGGCCTTCCTGGAGAAGATCTGGCCTGCTTACCGCCGCAGCGCCGACTATGTGCTGAACAATATCACGGACGCCGGCTTCGGCCCGGCGGATTGCAGCATCTGGGAGGAGCAGAACGAGTACAACGCCTTCACCCAGGCCCTGTATGTAGCTGGGCTGGATGCGGCCCAGCACATGGCGGCGGCCAAGGGGCTGCAAGATGTGGCGGACCTCTACAATGGCGGGGCTTCCACCATCCGTACGGCCATTCTCCGGGACGACACCGCTTCTCCCAAGGGCCTGTGGAACACCGAATCCCAGCGGTTCAACCGGGCGGTGAATCTGGATGGCACGGCCAATACCACCTACGATTCCTCCTCGGACGTGCTGATCTCCTACGGCGTGGTAGATGCGGAGTCCTCCCGTGCCAAGTCCCATATCGACGGGATTCTGGAAAATCTGGGCCACGATACCTACGGTGTGGCCCGGTATGAAAACGACGGCTTCTATCACCGGATGTCCTGGGACCCCGGCGGAAACGAGGCCTACGAGGACGAGCCCTCCTGGCCTCAGATGGCCATGTGGATTGCCATGTACGAGCTGCAATCCGGCTACAAGGCCTACCGGACCAATGCTTACCGGCGGCTCCAATGGTTCGTGGACCGGACGGCAGAGGGTTATATGCCCCAGGGCGAGTGCTTCTCCAATATCACCCGTAAGCCCCACCTGAGTACCATGTGCGAGCCCATCACCGGGGCGGCTTACCTGATGACGGCGCTGGCCTATGACGGACAGTTCGATATGCGCATCTACGGCCCCCAGGTGAACGCAGGGGCTTACCGGACCGTGACTATGCACGACGGCTGCGTGGGAGACTGGACCCAGTGGGCGGGAGTCCCCTACTACACGGACCCGGTGGGCGATGCCAGCGGTTCCTACGACCTGAAACGGGTGTATCTGGCCAATGACGGCGGAAATGTTTACCTGCGGCTGGACCTGGACGGCTGGACCCTGCCCGGGTATCAGGCGGAGGACGTGTTTGCCGTGCAGATCTATGCCGATGGCGGCACGGGAACGGCCATGACCACCACCATGACCGGCGGGGAAATGACCCATTCCATGCGGAGCATGGTCATGCGTTCCAGCGACAGCGGCGACTACTGCCGCTACACCGCAGGAAGCGACGGCTGGACCCTGGCCGGAACCGTGGATTCTGTTCTGGCCCCGCAGTGGGAGGTCAATTCCGGGCGAATGGAACTGGCCATCCCCTTTGCAAGTCTCGGAAACGGGGCGCTTGCCGCCGGGGACTGGACGAATCTGCACATTGTCCTGCTGCGAAAGAATGGTGCAGACTGGGTGGAGGCGGATGCCTTCGATGCTCACTACCGCATCACTGCCGACGGCAGCGAATGGCTGAAGGGTAACTTCCAGTAAGTAGAAAACAAGGGAAACGCCGAGAACACGGCGTTTCCCCGAATAAAAGGCCCCCGGCGGGCAGAAAAAACCTGCCCGCCGGGGACGTGAAAAAAACACCGTCCTGATTTGCGTCAGGACGGTGAAATTCTTTTTTAGCGGTCCTCCCGGAAGTAGGCCTGGCCCAGGCCCTCGGGGGGCTGATTTTCCCGCTTGTTGCGCATACTGGTGACGATGAGCACCAGGATGGTGACGAGATAGGGGAGCATCTTGTAAAGCTCCTTCACCGCCAGGTCCGGGGTGGGCAGGAACAGGTACAGGATGTACAGCCCGCCGAACAGGATGGAGGAGAGAATGCCCACATTGGGCCGCCAGATGGTGAAGATGACCAGCGCGATGGCCAGCCAGCCCCGGTCGCCGAAGGCATCATTGGACCAGACGCCGCAGGCGTAGTCCATGACGTAGTACAGTCCGCCCAGGCCCGCGATCATGCTGCCCACGCAGGTGGCGGTGTATTTGTAGCGGGTAATATTGATGCCCGCTGCGTCGGCGGTGGCGGGGCTTTCGCCCACGGCCCGGAGCTGCAGGCCCTTGCGGGTGTGGGTCAGGAAATAGGAGACCGTCAGGGCGATGGCAATGGCCAGGTAGGCCAGGAAACCGTAGGACAGGAAAATTTTCCCAAACCAGCCCAGCTTGTCCGCAAAGGGCAGACTGGCGGAGAAATAGCTGCTGGTGGCGGAAAGGGCAATGGAGGGGACCTCGCTGCCGGTGAGCTTGATGAGGGAGCCGCCGAAGAAATTGCCGAAGCCCACGCCGAAGGTGGTCAGGGCCAGACCGGTGACGTTCTGGTTGGCCCGGAGGGTCACGGTCAGGAAGCAGTAGAGAAGGCCCATCAGGAAGGACCCCAGCAGGGAGCAGAGCAGGGGAATGACGATGGCCGGAAAGGCGGAAATAGTGGCTGTGCTCTGTTCATAGAAGAAGGAGCCGATGACGCCGCAGATGCCGCCCACATACATGATACCCGGAATGCCCAGATTCAGGTTGCCGGATTTTTCCGTGAGGGTCTCGCCGGTGGAGCCGTAGAGCAGGGGAATGCCCTGGACCACGGCCCGGGGGATGAAGGAAACGAAATCAAACAACATGGCTTCCGACCTCCTTGGTGTGCTTGCGGAACTTCAGCTCGTAGGTGATGAAGAACTCGCTGCCGATGATGAAGAAAAGAATGATGCCGGTGAGAATGTCGCCAAAGGCGTGATTCAGGCCGAAAATGGTGCTGATCTCGCTGGCGCCCCGGTCCAGGAACACCAGAAGGAACGAGGTGAACACCATGGACAGAGGGTTGAACTTGGCCAGCCAGGCCACCATGACGGCGGTGAAGCCCCGGCCGTCGGCAATGGTGGTGGTGATGGTGTGGTCCGTGCCGCCTACCAGCAGCAATCCCGCAAGGCCGCACAAGGCACCGGAAATGGCCATGGTCCGGACAATGACCCGGCTGACCTTGATGCCGACGTACCGGGCGGTGCGCTCGCTTTCGCCCACCACGCTGATCTCGTAGCCCTGTTTGGACCGGCTCAGGTACAGGTACATGAGCATCGTCAGCACGGCCACGACCAGAATGTTCAGGAAATATTTGGAGGGGCCAACCTGCGGCAACCAGCCGGATTCCGTGGTCTGGTTGATGATGCCGATCTTACCGGCCCCCTTGGGGACCTCCCAGACGATGACGAAGTAGGCTACCAGCTGGGTGGCCACATAGTTCATCATCAGGGTGAACAGTGTTTCGTTGGTGTTCCACTTGGCCTTGAAAATGGCGGGGATCATGCCCCAGACGGCACCTGCGCCGCAGGCACACAGCAGCATGATGAGAATGAGCAGCCAGTTGGGCAGCTTGTCCCCCAGCAGGATCATGCAGGCCGCCGTGGCCAGGCCGCCGATCAGAATCTGACCTTCGCCGCCCACGTTCCAGAAGCGCATTTTGAAGGCGGGAGTCACGGCCAGAGAGACGCACAGAAGAATGGCGATGTTCTGGCCCAGGGTCCAGAGCTTCCGGGGGGTGCCGAAAGCGCCGGAAAACATGGTCTTATAGACGGCGATGGGGTCCTCACCGGTGAGGGCCGTGGTGACCACGGCGCAGACCAGCAGCGCCAGAAGAATGGCGCAGCCCCGAATGGCCCAGGCGGTGTACCAGGCCAGCGTTTTCCGCTTGGAAATATGGAAATTACCCATTTTCAGTCCCTCCCAGCCGGGTCATCATCATGCCGACTTTTTCTTTGGTGGCCCCTCTGCCGGGGACGATGCCGCTGACCTTGCCGCCGCAGAGAACCAGAATCCGGTCGCACAGCTCCAGCAGCACGTCCAGGTCCTCGCCAACATATACAACGGCCACGCCGGACTCTTTCTGCCGGTTGATGAGGTCATAGATGGTATAAGAGGAGTGGATGTCCAGGCCACGGACGGCGTAGGCCGTCAGCAGCACCGTGGGAGCGGAAGCAATTTCCCGGCCTACCAGGACCTTCTGCACGTTGCCGCCGGAAAGACGGCGGACGGGGGTGGACACGCCGGGGGTGTTGACCTCCAACTCTTTTACCACCTGCTCGGCCAGCTGCTTGGGGGCCTTCCGGTTGGCGAACCAGCTCTTGCCCTTCCGGAAGGACCGGAGCATCATATTGTCCGTCAGGTCCATGCTGCCCACCAGGCCCATGCCCAGCCGGTCCTCCGGTACGAAGGAAAGGGACACGCCCATATCGGCAATGGCCAGGGGGTCCTTGCCGATGAGTTCCTCTTTTTCCCCGGAATCGGTGATGTAGGAAATGCTGCCGGATTCCGTGGGCTGCAGGCCCGCAATGGCCTCCAGCAGCTCCTTCTGGCCGCAGCCGGAAATACCGGCGATGCCCAGAATCTCACCGCTGTTGGCGGTGAAGGAAACATCGTCCAGCTTCACGATGCCGTCCATATCCCGGACGGTCAGATGCTCTACGGCGATACGGGGCTTGGGGTCCACCGGGTCCGGCCGTTCGATGTTCAGCGTCACGGCGTGACCCACCATCATATTGGTCATCTCCTGGGCGTTGGTGTTCCTGGTGAGCATATCGCCCATGAACTGGCCGTGGCGGAGAATGGCTACCCGGTCGGACAGGGCCTCCACCTCGTGCATTTTGTGGGTGATGATGACGATGGCCTTGCCGTCGTCCCGCATGGCCCGCAGCACGGCGAACAGCTTGTCCGTCTCCTGGGGGGTCAGCACGGCGGTGGGCTCGTCCAGAATGAGAATGTCGGCGCCCCGGTAGAGAACCTTGACGATTTCCACGGTCTGCTTCTGGGACACGGACATGGTGTAAATTTTCTGGTAGGGGTCCACCTGGAAGCCGTAGGTGTCGCAGATGGCTTTGACCTTCTGGGCCACCTTGTCCAGGTCCAGCCGCCCCGGTTCTTTCAGACCCAGGACGATGTTCTCCGCAGCGGACAGCACGTCTACCAGCTTGAAGTGCTGATGGATCATGCCGATGCCGTAGGAGAAGGCATCCTTGGGCGAGCGGATGGAGGCTTCCCGGCCGTTGATGTAAATTTCTCCGCTGTCGGGGGCATAAATGCCGGAGAGCATATTCATCAATGTGGTCTTTCCGCTGCCGTTCTCACCCAGCAGGGCCAGAATTTCCCCTTTGTAAATGTCCAGCCAGACACGGTCATTGGCCACCACGCTGCCAAAGGTCTTGGTGATGTTCCGCATCTGTACTGCGGCGGTTTTTTCTTCCAAAGACGGTTCACTCCCTTGTATGTCGTCCGGTTGCCCGGCAGTTTTGAAAAAATGTTTCAAAGGGCAGCGCAGTGATTGTATTCGCTGCGCTGCCCTTCGCAGCATTTGAAAAACGCTTCTCCCCGGAGGCAAGACCTCCGGGGATAGACGAGGAAACAGAATGATCTTAGTAAGCGGTATCCAGCAGATCGATGCCGTCAATCTGCAGGGTGAAGTAAGGTGCGGAGCGGTACTCGGACTCGTGGATGTAGCCGTCCTTCACGGCCTCGGTGTCGGGGGTGTAGGCAGCGTCGGTGTCCACGTCGGCCATGAAGCTGGTGACAGGCTTGCCTTCCACGGTGAAGGTGGAGGTGTCGAACACGTGCAGGGAGCCGTCTTCCAGAGCCTTGGTGACCTCGGCGATCTTGTCGGCAGTGCCGGCAGCGGCGGCCTTCTCGTTCACATCGGTCAGAACCACGGAGCCGGTGGCGATGGTGCCGGTCCAGTCGGCGGCGATCTCCTCACCGTTCAGATAGCAGTTGACCACGTACTCGTAGTAGGGGGCCCAGTTGATGCGGGAGGACACGATGAAGGTGTTGGGGCAGGCGGACACGGTGGAGCCGTTGTAGGACACGTTGGGGATACCGGCGGTCTCGCAGGCAGTGGGAGCGCCCATGGAGTCGGCGTGCTGGGAGATCAGCTTGCAGCCGTTCTGGATCAGCTTGTTGGCGCCTTCCTTTTCGGCGGTCTCATCGTACCAGGAACCGGTGAAGGTCACTTCCATGGTCACGCTGGGGCAGACGCTCTTGGCGCCCAGGTAGAAGCTGGTGTAGCCGGAGACCACCTCGGCGTAGGTGTAAGCGCCCACATAGCCCATCTTGGCCTCATCGGCGGTGAACTCGCCGTTGGCGATCATCTCGTTCAGCTTCAGGCCGGCAGCCACACCGGCCAGGTAACGGCCCTCATAGATGGCGGCAAAGGCGTTGTGGAAGTTCTTGAGGCCCTCGGTGTGGGCACGGGTGCCGGTGGCGTGGCAGAACTGCACATCGGGGAATTCCTTAGCGGCCTGGATGATGTAATCCTCATGGCCGAAGGAGTCGGCGAAGATGATGTTGCAGCCGGCGTCGGCCAGCTCAGCGGCGGCGTTGTAGCACTCCTGTCCTTCGGGGATGTTGGTGCGGAACAGGTACTGATCTTCGGTCAGGCCCAGGGCGGCAATGGCCTCCTTGGCGGCATTCATGAAGTTCAGGTCATAGGTGGAGTTCTCGTCATGCAGGAAGATGAAGCCCAGCTTCAGGCCCTTGGTGTCGGTATTGCCGGAACTGGAAGCGGCGGGGGTGGTGCCCTTGGTGTCGGTATTGCCGGAATCGGAAGCGGCGGGGGTGGTGTCCTTGGTGTCGCCGTTGCCGCAGGCGGCCAGCAGACCGATGCAGAGCACCATGGCCAGGATCAGAGCAAAAATCTTTTTCATGTTTTCGTTTTCCTCCTTGTAATTATACGAACGGTGGATATGGATAAAGGGTATTTGCGAACAAATTTAAGAACGGAACACAATGGCGTCGTCGGTCATGGAGTCAATGACGGCCATGGATTCCACCCGGACCCCCTTGGCCCGGAGGGCGTCTCCGCCGCCCTGGAAGCCCTTCTCGATGGCGATGGCGGCACCGGCCAGCCTGGCCCCTGCCTGCTCCACCAGCTCCGTCAGGCCGTTGAGGGCCTTGCCGTTGGCAAGAAAATCATCCACCAGCAGAACCGTGTCGGTGGACTTCAGGTAATCGCTGCTCACCACAATGGTGTAGCTGGTGTTATGGGTATAGGAGTAGACCTCGGCGGTATACACGGCCCCGTCCACGTTGCTGGACTTATGCTTCTTGGCAAACACCACGGGCACGCCCAGCTCCAGCCCTACGGCGGTGGCGATGGCGATGCCGGAGGACTCGATGGTCAGAATTTTGGTAACGCCGCTGTCCCGGAACGCCTGGGCCATGGCCTCGGCGACCTCCTTCAGGAACGCCGTGTCGATCTGCTGGTTGAGAAAGCTGCCGACTTTCAGGATCTGGCCGGGCAGGACCTTGCCCTCGGCACGAATTTTTTCTTCCATGAAACGCATTGAAAAACCTCCCAGAAAATAAGAAAGCGAACGGAAAAGATCCCGTTCGCCCTATGTGTTTCAGCTTGCAAAAAGGGAAAACTGCCCCTGTTGAAAACAGGTGCAGAGGACTCTTTTTGCCAATAGTCGTGACTTCCTAGGCGTCACGGTAGAAACATTCGGGCCGTTCATCCGAAACTATATCGGCAGAAGCTTTATGGCCCTATCCTACCCCCAAACGGCCGGTTTGTCAACACCGGAAATGTCGAATTTTGCAGTTTCTCGCTTCTTCACAAAAAAGCCATATTCTGAGGGGGAAAACTGGTGCAGAAATTCAGCGGGGCCCCTTTTGCACTGGGGGATGGACTCCGGGACTGCCGGAATTGGAAAAAACTGGAAAAAGTTGCAAAAAAGCATGAAAGATTCCATGCATAATCCGGCGCTCATGATTCTGAACTTGCATATTCGGAATGAAACTGTCCGTGTATAGCGTACTTGCGCCATTGAAAATGCTGATTTTGTGTGTCGTGGAAATACGACTGTCAATTTGCACAGGATTATATGAACCGGATGTGAACTATTTTGTTGCATATACAGAATTGACATCTGTTTTCGCAGCGTGATACAATGTACCTGAATCTGGGAATTTCTGCCTTTTTCGACGGATCTGAGATCGGCGGGCAGGAGCATCCGGAACCTATTTCAAGGAGGAAACAGTATGAAGAGAGTACTTGCCGCCGTTCTGGCGCTGGTGATGATCCTCGGCTCCGTTCCCCTGGCGGCTTTCGCCAGCGAGACCAGTGCCGACACTTCTTCCACCGGCAGCGCCCTGAACGGACCCCTGTCTCTGCCCGACGCTTCCGCAGCTTCCAGCGGATTCGCCGACGGCGGAGATACACCTGACGATTCGACAGAATCCACAACAGCGTCCGAGGACTTGACCAAGTTCGAGCCCTCCTCCACCCCCTTCTCCCAGGAGGAGGCTGCCTCCGGCTATGAAGCCGGTGACCAGGTGACCTTCATCGTGGTCGTGGATGAGCAGCCCCTGCTGGCAACCTATTCCGTGGAGGACATCGCGGACCAGACTGCCGCCGTGGTGAGCAGCGAGGCCCGGCAGACCCAGACCCTGGATGCCGTAAAGGCCCTGGCCGAGGATGCTCTGGACGAGTGCGAGATGGGCTTTGATTACACCATCTCCACCACCGGCTTCTCCGTGACCACCGACTACGCCAACAAGGCGGAGCTGGAGGCCCTGCCCGGTGTCAAGAGCGTGTACGTGGCCCCCACCTTCTACCTGCCCGAGGACGGCAAGGAGACCGACTACACCCCCTACACCAATAATGCCACCACCATGATCGGCGCTGACGTGCTGAATACCTCCGGCTACACCGGCAAGGGTATGCGCATCGCCATCCTGGATACCGGCATTCTGGTGGATCACCCCAGCTTCGCTGCCCTGCCCGACAGCGCACTGGAGGACCCCATGACCCGGCAGAGCGTGGACGACATCTGGGATACCCTGAATGCCAGCCACCTCACCAACCGTCTGAACCAGTCCTATAAGAATAGTAAGATCCCCTTCGCCTTCAACTATTCCAACGGTGAATTCGACGTGTCCAACACCTACGCAGGCTCCGACCACGGCACCCATGTTGCCGGTATCGCCGCAGCGAACAAGATCGCCGACTCCCGTGTGGTGGGCGTTGCCCCCGACGCACAGCTGGTGGTCATGCAGGTGTTCTCCAACGGCGGCGGCGCAGGCTGGGCTACCATTCTGGCGGCTCTGGAGGACTGCGTCCGGCTGAAGGTGGACAGCGTGAACCTGTCCCTGGGCTCCGCTGCCGGTTTTACCGATACCCCCGACATGATCGAGGTCATGAAGCAGTTCCAGGATTCCGACATCCAGGTTCTGATCGCTGCCGGTAACGACACCAACAACGCCCAGGGCAACCATTACGGTCTGAACAAGTCCCTGCTGGCGAACCCCGACACCGGCCTGGTGGGCACCCCTGCCACTTACTCCGCCGCTCTGTCCGTGGCTTCCGTGGACAACGACGGCTACACCCAGCTGTATATCACCGTGGACGGCCAGGAGTTCGGCTATCTGGATACTGCCGCCAAGGCTGCCACCAATTTCCAGGAGAACTTCCGCAACAAGGAACTGGAATATGTGATGGTCCCCGGTTACGGTGCCGACAGTGATTATGAAGGCATCGACGTCACCGGCAAGGTGGCCGTTATTTCCCGTGGCGCCTCCTCCTTCCCGGAGAAGCAGTCCGTTGCCCAGGCTCACGGCGCCATTGCCGCCATCATCTATAACAATGAACTGGGCGTCATCCGGATGCAGATCAATGACGGTGAGGGCAACATCCCCGCCATCAGCGTGACCCAGGCCTGCGGCGAAGCTCTGAAAAACGGCTCCGGCGAGCTGACCGTCTGCAACGGCGACACCAAGCTGTTCCGGCTGGACCGGACGGTAAGCAGCTTCTCCTCCTGGGGCGTTACCCCTGACTTGAAGCTGAAGCCCGAAATTTCCGGCGTGGGCGGCAGCATCTACTCCGCCACCGACCCGGCCATTTCCGGCGGCTACTATGATTACATGAGCGGTACTTCCATGGCAACGCCTCAGATCACCGGTGCCATGGCCGTGCTCATCGAGTACCTGGACAAGAATTATCCGGACCTGACCGGTGCCGAGCAGCGGAAAGTGGCTGCGGACCTGCTGATGTCCACCGCCGATCCCCTGATGGCCACCTCCACGCTGGAGTATTCTCCCAGAGCCCAGGGCGCAGGCCTGGCCAACCTGGTCAGCGCCACCACCAGCCCCGCTTACCTGTCCAACAAGGACGCCAGCGAGGGCCGCCCGAAGATCGAGTTCGGCGATGACGACGACAAGACCGGCGTGTACACCTTCACCTTCGAGATCAACAATCTGAAGGATAAGGCCCTGACCTACACGCTGTCCTCCAACCTCATCACCGAGGCCATCTATCAGGATAAGTACATCAACGCTTCCCCCTATGCTCTGGAAGCCAAGGTCAGCTTCACTGGCGGCGATGCCGTCACCGTGCCTGCCTCCGGCAGCGTAACCGTTACCGGTACCATCACCCTGACCGATGCCGACAAGGCTTACCTGAACAAGTTCCCCAACGGTATGTTCGTGGAAGGCTTCATCTACGCCACGCCCGCCGCTGACGGTGAGGGCAGCAGCCCTGTGACCCTGAGCCTGCCTCTTGTGGGCTTCTACGGCGACTGGTCCGCGGCCGACGTGTTCGACACCGAGGACGAGGAAAACTACTCCCTGTACCCCGTGCGCTCCTTCACCAATGCCGCTCAGCTGGGCACCAACCCCTACATCCGTACCGGCAAATCCGGCGACAAGTACAACGCTTTCTCTTACGATAACCCCCTGGCGGAGATCGACTTCGGTATGCTCCGGAACGCCCGGAAGATCGTCATCACCGTCACCGATACCGCAAACGGCACCAAGTACTTTGACGAGACCTGGAACTACGCCACCAAGAGTTACTACAGTGCCAGCTACGGCCAGGTCATCCCCGCTTATCTGGAGCAGAAGGACCTGTGGGATGGCAATGACAAGGACGGCAACGCACTGCCCGATGGCACCAAGGTCACCTTCCGGATGGACGCCTATCTGGACGACGGCGACGACACCGTGGACGACAGCATCGTCTTTGACATGACCCTGGATACCGAGAAGCCCCAGATCCTCAACGCCGACGACATCCAGGCCAGCCTCTCCACCGAGAACGGCCGGAACTACCTGACGCTGAAGCTCCAGGACAACGCCTACATGGCCGCCGTGCTGTTTGAAAGCACCTCCGGCGCCATCATGGGTAAGTTCGATGTGGAGAACGAGCCGGGCGTGGCCTTCGAGCAGAAGTTCGACATCACCGGCTTCGGCAATGAGTTCACCATCGTGGCTGCGGACTACGCCTGCAACGAGACCGTCCTGGACGTGATCGTAAAGCTGGATGACAACGACAAGCCCGAGGCCGTGAACCTGAGCAAGGACCGGATCTACGGCAACGAGACCTCCAGCAATTCCGCCGTGGAAGGCGGCTGGTTCTCCGGCGATAAGGAGACCTTCTCCGACCTGCGCAACGAGACCTTCGATTCCAACAACCGCTACTATGCAGCCGAGTATATCAACGGCTACCTGATCGCCCAGAGTGCCTCCACCGGCAGCCTGGAGCTGGTCACCCCCTCCGGTACCTACTGGAAGACCCAGACTCTGGTGACACAGAGCACCAAGGCCGGGGAGGCCGGTTCCTGGGTCCTCTATGATATGGCTCTGGATTACTCCGGCAAGTATGCCAAGGTTCTGGACCCCTATGAGTCTACCAACGGCACCGACACCCTGTTCGCTCTGGGCTGGGCCTATAAGGGCGACAACGACAAGGACGGCCACGACGACGGCTACAACTGCCTGTACCGCATCTGGACCTCCAAGTGGAACGGCCAGTGGTCCGTGGACGAGATCGGTAAGATCACCGGCGGCAAGGACGGCGCGGAGCTTCTGACACTGGGCATTACCACCGAGGGCGAGATGTACACCATCGGCACCGACGGCGCCCTGTACTCCCTGAGCCTGAACGACGATGCCCGGGGCGCTACCGCCAGATACATCGGCGAGACCGACTTCGTGAACGTGGAGAACTACGCCGGTACCAACGTCATTCAGTCCATGGGCTATGACCACAATACCGACACCATGTACTGGTTCGCACTGAGCCAGGGCGACAAGGTCTTTGCGGATATGACCTACAAGGTCAATCTCGAGACCGCCAAGTGCACCGCAATCGGCGGCTACGGCACCAGCGGCCGGACCTCCCTGTTTGTGCCTACCGATATGACGTCCGATATGTTCGTCATGGGTGTGGAGCCCAACCAGTTCAATCTGGATTCCTACAAGGTCACCATGGTGGCCGGCCAGAACCGCCGTCTGAGTGTGGACTGGACCCCCTGGAACTGCAAACCCACGGAAATCGCCTGGAAGAGCAGCGACGACACCGTGGCCACCGTTGACGGCAACGGCATCGTCACCGCCGTCAAGGAGGGCACTGCCACCATCAGTGCCACCGCTCAGGTCTACGACTCCTGGGAGAAGACCTGGAGCGACCGGACCGTGGAGTGCATCGTCACCGTGGTCAAGAGCGAGACCGGTATGTACGGCTTCATCGTGGAGGACTTTGCCAACATCGGCAACCGCTTCACCTGGGTCACCTACGCAGACCGGAACCCCGGCTCCATCACCAAGCTCGGCAGCCATGTGACCGTGGATGTGCCCGATACCGACGGGAATCTGACAGCTACCGATGCTCTGTGGCAGGGCGGCGCTTACTACAACGGCTATCTGTACACCGTCATGGCTCAGGGCCGGGGCGGCGTGGGCGCCAGTGTCCTCTACCGCAGCAAGGTCACCAAGGGCGAGACTCCGGACAAGACCGTCATCGGCGCCCCCGAGGAGATCGGCTACACCACCGGCATTGAGCTGGGCAACCTGGCCTTCGATTACAACACAGGCCGTATGTACGCCTGCGACATGACCAATGGCGGCCTGGCCATCCTGGATATCGAGACAGGCGCCATCGATCCTCTGGGCACCTTCTCCGGCGACATCGGCGGCCCGGCTCTGGCTACCGCCATGACCGTCACCGCTGACGGCACCATCCTCATTGCTTCCATGGATGGCAAGCTGTACACCGTGGACCCGGATACCCTGTCCACCACTCAGGTCGGCTCCATCAATTCCGACACCTGGTACTACGCCGGTATGATGTACGACTACAACACCGGCAACATCTACTGGAACCCCTGTATGTCCGCCGGTTCCTCCAGCCTGTACCTGGTGACCATGGGCACCAACGAGTGGAGCGACGCTCCCGAGGCTTCCATCATGAAGCTGGGCAATGTTTCCTCCAGGTCCGGCGTGGAGCAGACCGTGATGTTCGCTATCCCCGACAACGAGCCCGAGACCACCTATATCCCCGTGGAGAGCCTGACCATCACCAATGGCAGCAAGGTCACCGGCATCATGGGCGGTGAACTGCAGTTGACCACCAGCACCACCCCGGCCCGTCCCTCCTCTCAGGTGAAGGCCTGGACCTCCAGCGATGAGAAGGTCGTTACCGTGGACCAGTTCGGTAAGCTGACCTACATCGGCGTGGGCACCGCCACCGTCACGGCCACCATCTCCAAGAACACCGTGGACGGCAAGCCCATCACCGCTTCCGTAGAGGTGACCGTCCTGGAGTCTGCCGGCAAGATCGATGCCTTCCTGAACAACGATGAGGGCGGCACCGGCTACTACGACTTCTGGATCAGCATGAACGACTATGATCTGCGTCACGCCAGCGCCGGCAACAGCATGATCAGCGTTCTGTCCCTGCAGTCCGGTACCTACTACGATGGATTCTTCTATGCCTTCAACGACAAGGGCGAGGTGCTCCGCATTGACCCGAAGGATACCACCGCTTATACGGTGCTGGGTGCTTCCGGTCTGGACGTTTCCTACGATCAGGTCACGGCCATGGCCATGGATTATACCACCGGTACCATGTACGCCCTGACGCTGCCTTGTACCTGGGATTACAGTGTGGATGCGGCCGTCAGCCGTCCCGGCTCCCTGGCTACCGTGGACCTGGATACCGGTAAGGTTACCAAGATTGCCGAGCTGGATATGACCAACAAGGTCTTTGCCATGGCCATCGACAAGAACGGCACCATGTATGTGGCCGGTTCTGCCGACTACTACACCGACGCAGTCCTCTACACCATGGACAAGACCACCGGTGTGCTGACCAAGGTGAAGGACTTGACCGGCATGAGCATTTATACCGGCAACACCTACTACGGCGATATGCGCTACAATACGCAGATGACCTACGATTTCGGTACCGACCGACTGTACCTGAATGCGACATCCAGCACGAAGTCTGCCTCGAAGGCATTCGGTATGTACCTGATTCAGCTTGGCGGTGAGACGCCCGAGGTTTACAGCCTGGGCGGCATCAGCCTCTACACCCGTGCCGGTTCTTCCATGAAGTTCGGTGACGTGTATCTGGGCCTGATGGCACTGATTCCCGAGGATGAAGAAGTTCCCTCCACCGCTCCCAACGGCGTGGTGCTGAGCAAGGACGCCTACCGCATCAGCGTGGGCGGCACCGCTCAGATTGACGCCCGGGTCCGCCCGGCAAATGCCACCGATCCGTCCCTGACCTATGCGGCCACGGATGCGGCCATTGCCGCCGTGTCCTCCACCGGCCTGATCACCGGCGTGAAGGAAGGCGAGACCACCATCACCATCACCACCGGCAACGGCCTGAAGGCCACCGTGAAGGTCACCGTGGTGGATGCCACCGGTCCTTCCTCCACTGCCTACACCGTCACTCCCAAGGGCGACAAGCTGCTTTCCTTCAACCCCAATCTGCCTTCGGAAACCACTGCGGTAATCGGCGACTTCGCGTCCAGCGGTAAGGTTGTCGGCATGGCTTACGGCGACAACTGCCTGTACTACGCTCTGGATTCCGGTTCTTATCCCGGCATTTATCGTTATGACTTTGTCACTGGTCAGAGCACCTACCTGGGTCTGGCACAGACCTGGACCACCGTGGCCGATATTGCCTATGATAAGCAGAATGACCTTCTGTATGCGGTAGGCGGCTTCTACCTGTTCCAGTTTGACCTGAGCAAGGCCAACGGCGAGTCCATGCCCTACAGTGCCTACATGATGGACACGGAATACATCACCCACTCCGGCGTGGCCGTTGTGGACGGAGCCGTGTATGTGGTCGGCACCGATCTGTACAACTCCACTCCGCTGCTGGTCAAGTACTCCGATAAGTACCTGTCCGACCGGACCGTGGTGAAGCGGGGCGTGAATGTGAACATCAAAGCCGGCGTCACCGAAATGGATTATGATGCCTCCGGCAATAAGTTCTATCTGACGGACGGCCTGAACCGCATCTATGCAATGGACATGGAGGGCAACACCGGGCTGGTGGACACCATGGACCAGGAGATCCGCGGATTGGCCATTGATCCGACCCTCAGCTACACCGTTATTTACACCGACGGCGTGGAGAACGAGGAAGTGTTCCCGGATCAGCGCTTCGCCGCTGAGGCCGGAAAGGCGACCCCCGATTTCCGTGGTACCCCTGCCCGAAAGGGTTACACCTTCACCGGCTGGACCCCCGAGGTGGCCGAGACCGTTACGGCCCATGCTACCTACACCGCTACCTGGAAGGTCAATTCCTACCTGATCCATCTGGATGCCCGGGGCGGCAAGGTCAGCCCGGAGAACTTGACCGTGACCTTCGGCCAGGCTGTTGGCGAGCTGCCCGCAGCGACCCGTGAGGGCTACGACTTTGTGGGCTGGTTCGACCTGGACGGCAACGAGTACACCGCCGACACCGTTTACACCATGGACGACAACATCACCCTGAGCGCCAAGTGGACCGCCAAGGATTACACCGTGACTCTGGATGCTGCCGGCGGTACCGTGGATCCGACGACCGTGACCGTTACCTTCGGCGCCGAGGTGGGCGCCCTGCCCGTGCCGACCCGTGAAGGCTATGGCTTCATCGGCTGGTTCGATGAGAACGGTGACAAGGTCCTGTCCTCCACTGAGTATCGGATCCCCCACGACAGCACCTTTACTGCTCACTGGGCAGAAAAGGCCTTCACCATCACCCTGGACGCCAACGGCGGCACCGTTGACCCCGACACCGTGGCTGTCGCTCAGGGCGCTGCGGTCAGCACGCTGCCTGTGCCTGTCCGGGAGGGCTACACCTTCGCCGGTTGGTTCGATGCAGAGGGCAACGAGTACACCGCCGAGACCATCTTCGAGGCGGCTGCCGACATCACCCTGAGCGCCAAGTGGACCGCCAACACCTACACCCTGACGCTGGATGCCGACGGCGGCATCGTGGAGCCGGATACCCTGAACGTGACCTTCGGCACTGCCATCGGCAAGCTGCCCGTGGCCATCAAGGACGGCTACACCTTCGCCGGTTGGTACAGCGCCGACGGCAAGCAGGTCACTGCCGAGACGGTCTATGAGACCGCTGCCGACAGCACCGTCACCGCCAAGTGGGTGCCTCTGGCTTATACCGTGACCCTGGATGACGGCTGCGGCAATACCACCACCATCACCGTGAACTACGGCGAGAAGATCGGTACTCTGCCCACGCCCAAGCGGGATGGCTACACCTTCGGCGGCTGGTTCGACGCCAAGGGCAATGCCGTGACTGCCGATACCGTCGTCACCGGCAGCCTGACCCTGAGCGCCAAGTGGACCGCCGTCACCGTGACCCCGGCCACCGGCGACAGCTTCGATCCCATGTTCTGGACCGGCATGATGCTCCTGGCTCTGGGCGCTGCGGCCTACGTGGCCCTGGCTTCCAAGAAGTCCAAGAAGCACTAAGCGACCATATTTCCCTCCGGGGGTGCGAAAGCACCCCCAAGGGGATAAAACCCCATAAAGAACCTGCCGCAGACTACTCCCTGCGGCAGGTTTTTTATGCTTTTGACGGCTGCGCAGAGGCAGACCAGAATCCGTGAAAGTGCAAACAGCATATAAAAGAGCCTCACGGCAGCCTGTCAGGGCCGCCGTGAGGCTTGCTGATTTCACTTTTTGAGACCGTATCACAGGTCGCGCAGATCAATATTTTTGCCCGTCAGGCCGATATAAGCGCCGCTTTGGGCTTCCTGGGATTCCGGGTGGGCCAGCAGCCATTTATTTTTGGCCCAGAGCCGCCGGTCCTCATTGGTCTGCGCCTGCATCACCGGCTTTTCCGTGTTGGTCCCCATGGGCAGGGCCACCATCACCCGGAAGCCCTTGGCTTCGTCCAGATGGCAGGGCGCATAGTGCAGCGTGGTGGCGTAGACCTCCACCGGCACCCCCGCCGGGACCCGGAAGGCCTTGACCTTGGCGGTGTCCAGAACGCCGTCCTCAATCTCCTCCTGCCGTGCCAGCAGCAGAACGAAATCCTCCGTACCCAGATTGAATTCGCTGTCCCGGTGGTATTCCAGACAGTTCAGGGTTGTGTTATGGCCATTGCACCAGCCCAGCTCCACGGGCATTCCGCCGTAGCAATGCTCGCTGATCTCCACCATGGCGGACAGCTCCTGCAGAGGCTTGTATTCCGGCACATATTCCACACCGGCTCCCTGAGGAGCCGCCTGCAGCACAGGCAGAATTTCCTGAATTGTGTCCGCCAGACCATCGACGATCTGACCGTAAGACTTGAATTCCGGGTCGTAAACAGAATAAATTTTCATACTTCCTCCTTCGCCAGTCGGGCAAATGTGGTTTTCAGCGCCGGGTAGAGCAGCCGGAACTGCCGGTAGCGCTTTTCGTACTTTTCTTTGAGAATGGGGTCCGGCTCCGTGGTGGAAGCCGTCTCCACCAGGGCGTCGGCGGCCTCCTGCACGGAGGCAAACCGGCCGCAGCCCACCATGGCCAGCATGGCCGCCCCGTAGCTGGGGCCCTGCTCGGTTTTTACCATGTCCAGGGGGATGCCCAGGACGTTGGCAAAGATTTTCCGCCAAAGGGGACTTTTCGCTCCGCCGCCGCAGAGATTGGAACGGGGAATGGCGATTCCCAGGCTTTTGGCCACCTCAAAGGAATCCCGGATGGCGAAGGCCACGCCCTCCAGCAGCGCCTGGGTGAGGTCCGCCCGGGTGGTGTCCATGGTCATGCCCAGGAAAGTTCCCCGGGCAGCGGTGTCGTTGATGGGGCTTCGCTCGCCCATGAGATAGGGCAGGAAATAAACGTGATTCTCGCCCAGCTTCTTTTCTTCAATGGCCTGCTGCTCCGCCGCAAAATCGGCGGTTTTCAGAATATCCTCGCAGAACCACTTGTTGCAGCTGGCGGCGGAGAGCATACAGCCCATCAGGTGATAGCCGCCGTCGGCGTGGGCAAAGGCGTGGAGGGCGTTATTTGGGTCCACGCCGAATGTTTTGGAGGAAATGAACACCGTGCCGGAGGTGCCGAGACTGATATTGCAGCCGCCGTCTCCCACGGTGCCGGTTCCTACCGCCGCTGCGGCGTTGTCCCCGGCACCGGCCACCACAACGGTGTCCGCCGGGATACCCAGCAGAGCGGCGATCTCCGGCTTTACAGTGCCAACTTTTTCATAGCTTTCGTAGAGCCGGGGCATTTGCTCCTCCGAAATGCCGCAGATTTCCAACATCTCTTTGGACCAGCGCTTATTTTTCACGTCCAGAAGCAGCATCCCGGAGGCGTCGGAGTAGTCGCAGCCGTGGGTTCCCGTGAGCATATAGTTCACATAATCCTTCGGCAGCATGACCTTTGTGATTTTCCGGAAGTTCTCCGGCTCGTGCTTTTGCAGCCACAGGATTTTCGGGGCGGTGAAGCCCGCAAAGGCAATGTTGGCGGTCCACTGGGACAGTTTTTCTTTGCCAACGACGTTGTTCAGGTAGTCCACCTCGTCGCAGGTCCGGCCATCATTCCAGAGAATCGCCGGGCGGATGACCCGGTCCTGAGCGTCCAGCACTACCAGCCCGTGCATCTGCCCGCCGCAGCCGATACCGGCAACGGCTGCAGCGTCAAAGCCCCGGAGCAGCTCCGGAATGCCGGAAAACACGGCCCATTTCCAGTCCTCCGGGTCCTGCTGGCTCCAGCCGGGCTGAGGAAATTCCAGGGGATACTCTTTTGTGACGGAATTCAGGATGGAACCGTCCGCATCCACCAGCAGCAGCTTCGCCGCCGAGGTCCCCAGGTCAATACCGATGTATGTATTTTTCATGTTCTGCTCCTTTCCGCTCACCCTTCCTGAAGGATCGCTCCGGAATAAGGGCTCAGGGTGACGGTGTTGCCAGCCAGTGTGACGTTGCCCAACGCCGTCAGAACGGAGGCGGAGACGCTCAGCGTGTAGGTCGTCTCCTCGTCCGAAAGATTCACCAGCACAAGACGGGAGGTATTTTCGTCAAACCGGCGGCAGGCGAATACGGCGCTGCCGGTCTGCAAATACGCCGTGTCCAGCGTGTTGGGCAGGTATTCCCGCTTGGCGGCGATCAGGTCCGTGAAGAAGGCTTCCAGATTTTCCCCTTCCAGATGATAGGCGGCAGGGTCCTCATCCCCTTGATAGATGTACAGAACGCCGTCGATCCAGCCCAGCATCATCCACAGGGCCTTGGCTTTCTCGGTTCCGTAGAGGGTCTGGGCCCGCTGGGCGTCAAAGGTCCAGGTGACCGTGTCGTGATTTCCCAGGAAGCGCAGCTTCAGCTGCCCGGAAACGGAGGATTGATGCTCCGCATTCAGGAATTCCGTCACGGCGGCAGCGTATTCCCGGCCGCTGAGGCCCCGCTGGTTCAGATCATACAGGCAGCGGTACAGGGGCATATCGTAGAATACGTCGGTAACGGATGCGTAAGCGGGACTGGGGTGAAAGTTTTCCGGAAGAAGCAGCACATCGGCTCCGCCCTCCTTGAAGCCCTCCCGAAGGCTGGAAACGACGGTCACACCGGCCTGAAGTCCGGCGGCACTGGCCCGAAGTCCCTGGGCATTGTCCCAGTTCGGGAGACCACCCATGGAGCAATCAATCCGGGCACCGTCCAGGCCCAGGTCTTTGGCATAGTAGGCAGCCAGCGCCTGATTGTAGGCAGCGTAATCCGGGTTGTTGTAGTCCATGGAGACGCATTCCCATTCGATCTGGAGGCTGCCGTCTTTCTTCTTGCTGACCCAGTCCTCGTGCTCCTTGGCAAAGGAATACACGGGCCGGGGGCCGTGGGGCACAAAGTCAAAGAGAACCTTCATCCCTAAGGTGTGGGCCCGGTCGATAAAGACCGCCGCCTCCTGCTCACCGCCGTAGCGCTTGTCGATGATGCCCTGATCCGTGGGCTCGTACACGTTGTCGCCGCTGTGGGCGAACACGGGCAGGAGCCACATGGCGTCAAAGCCCATATCCGCAACGCTGTCAATGGTTTGCGCATATTCGGCCAGGGTCAGCCGGTTGAAGTAGCCGGTGTCCATGGTCCCGTAGGGGTGGCCGGAGTAAATGGCGGCCAGGCCCTCGGTGGCGGTGGTATCCGTGGGGGTATGATACCCCAGGACCATCCAGAAATCGGAGATGTTCTGATAGACCGTGCGGCCGGAGGCTTGCAGGGGAATGTAGAGCGTTCCCACTGTCATAGGGGCGGAAGCGTCCAGATAGCCCTCCACAGCGGCGAGAAACCCCACGCACAGGTCGCCGGTCTCTTTGTACCAGCTGCCGGTGGTCCACTTTTCTACTTCGTCTACGAACAGAACGCTGCTCGTTTTGCTGCCGTCCTCCAGAACCACGGCCGGTGCGGAATAATCTGCAGTGGTAGTCTTGTAGTGATTGGCGTGGAGGAAAGAAATGCTTCCGGCAGGGGTGGAGCCGGGGAAGGAAAAAGTAGCATCCGACAGTCGGAAGCCGTGAATTCCCTGAACCAAGAAGCCTACGCCGTTGACAGCCGCCTTGGCATCAGCGGAGGTCGAAAGCTCGACGTTCAATCCAAGGGCGTTGGGATAGAAGGTGTATTTATAAAGAAACGTGTAGTCGCCGCAGGTCAGGGGAATCTGGAAGCCGTCCTCCGTGACCGTGATCTTCCCGACGGAATAGGAGGTTTTCTCCTTCATGCGGGGATAAAGCGTGGGCAGCTCATAGGTGGCCAGGCCACTCATGTCCTTATAGCCCAGCTGGCTGAAAACGGAGGCTTCGTCAATTCCGGCATCCACAAAAATGCCGTCCATCTCCAGGCTGTCCGTGGAGGAGGCCAGACCAATGACCAGACCCGTGTCCGGGTCCACGGTGACGGTAAGGCCGTTCCGGGTCAGGGTCAGCCCGGCATCCGTCTTGACAAAGCCGCCTTTTCCGTTTCCGGCGCAGGCACTCATGCCAAAGGCAAGGGAGAGGACCAGAAGAAAACAGATTGCTTTTTTCATGGCTTACACCACCTGAAGAAGCCGGTAGGCAAAGGGAGCCAGGTCCGCATCCGCCTGGGCTGCACCGGCAGAGTCGGCAAGTACAGAGCAGCCCTGGGCCTGGGCCGGAACGGGCTGAGGCGTGTCCGACAGATTGATGAGGACCAGGACACGTCCGGCCCCTTCGGTCTGGTAGTCGGCGGCGGGGACCTCCTGAGGCTCCCGGATGAAGGCCATGACCGGCGTGCCGGTGTGCAGATAGGTGGTCAGGTTGCTGCCTCTGGGCAGGAAGTGCTTCCGGTCCGCAAAGAGCCGGGTGAAGAAGTCCGTGAGATTCTCGGTGGTCCCGCCGTAGATGGTGGGGTCCTCGTCTCCCTGATAGATCATGGGAACGCCGTCAATGAGGCTGATGAGGGCGAACAGGGCTTTCGCTCCGCCAACGCCGTAGCAATCCACGGCACGCTTGGACTGCCAGACCCAGGAAACGGTATCGTGATTGCCCAGGAAGCGCATTTTGTGGTAGTCTGCCGGGGTGATCCAGCTTTCCCGCTCCAGGAAATCGGTGAGCAGCGCCGCATACTGGGCCGGGGCGGTTTTCAGGAGGCTTTCCAGCTCTACGAACGCCCGGTAAAGGTTCATGCCGTAGAACAGATCGGTGCAGTGGTAATAGTTGGGAATCAGGTTGAAGTTCTCCGGCAGGATGAAGCTGGGCTTGCCGCCACGGAGGAAGCCATTGCGGATGGCTTCGGTGATATGCACACCGGCCAGGACGCTGTTGCCGCTGGGACGGTTGTCCCGGTAGGGCCGCCAGTTGGACAGACCGCCCATGGCGCAGTCAATCCGGGCGCCGTCCACTCCGAAGCGCCTGACGTGATCGTGGACCAGCTCGGCGGTGTATTCCTGATAACCGGGATGGTTATAGTCCATGGAAACACATTCCCATTCGTCCTGCAGGCTGCCGTCCCGACGCTTGCTGGGCCATTCGGGGTTGTCCCGTGCGACGGGGAACTCCGGGGCGGGGCCGTGGGGAACATAGTCAAAGAGAATGGTCATGCCCAGGTCGTGGGCCTTGTCGCAGTAGTATTTGCAGCCTTCTTCTCCGCCGTAGCGCTGATCGATCACGGACTGGTCATTGGAATGGTAGACGCCGTTTTCGTTGTGGTCAAAGACCGGCAGCAGCCACACATGGTCAATGCCCATGGACTTCAGCTTGGGGAGATATTCGGCGTACTGGTAGAGATCATCCTTCAGGGGGAAGCCTGCATCCATGGTCCCGGAGGGGTGGCAGGAATACATCACGCCGTCATGAATGCCCTGGGTGGTGGGGGCGTAGCCAAGGGAGGCCACCAGATCCCGAATTTGCAGATAGGGGTTCCCGTCCTCAGCGGGAATGCAGGGCGTCAGGTAAAGGCTGCCCACACAGCAGCTTTCCTGAGCCTTGAGGTCGATCTCCAGGCCTGCATTGTAGACGTAGGTGGTGCGGTCGTCATCCCGGTAAACGCCGCAGCCCCATTTTTCAATTTTGTCCAGGAAAAGGAGGTTCATGTCGCCTCCGGGTAGAGACGTGTGGGTGGCAAAGTTGATAAGACCCGTCTGGACCGGCTTCCGGTTTTCCAGAAGGGTGCTTTCACAGTGATAGATGGGGGCGTTTCCGGGGAAGTCAAATACGACGCCCTCCGTCTGGGCCAGAGACAGCAGGAATGCGCAGGCGTTGAGATACAGCGGCGCAGCAGTGGTGTTCAGAATACGCAGATCGATTTTCAGGGCGGTCGGCATCAGAACATAGGAGACGGCAACATCCAGCTGTTCCAGAGCATAGGTCACGGTGATTTGGTCTTTTGCCTGGGCGATGCTTTTTGGGGTGCGGGAGAAGCGCTTTCCCGTGGGCCGGATGTCCGGCAGGTTCCAGGTGCGGAATTCCAGCATGGATTCGTATTCCAGCAGGCCGTTCACGGACTGCTCCTGGCAGCCCAGATCAAAGGCAAAGCCGTCGAAGGGCAGCCGGAGCGCCCCGTGGGAAACGGATAAGAGCTTCCCGGCGTCGTCAAAACGGCAGGTGAGAAAATCGTTGGACAGTGTCATGGTGGGTACCCTCCAAGTGAAAAAATGAAGAAAAGAGTAATCGTTTTCTCTATGCGAGTATAGAATATCATCCCCAGGGGCCAATGTCAACAGGAAGTTGTAATCTTCTACAAAAAATTCCTTGACATTCTGAACGGTTATAGATAGAATGAGGGTGAGTAAACGATTACCGTCCGGCGTACCTGGACGGATTTCCTGTGAGGAGGAAAATTGAATGAAAGCTGTGAACATCGGCTCCTGCAACATCGACTATGTTTATGCCATGGAGCATTTTATTCAGCCCGGCGAGACCAAGGACTGCATCCGCATGACCAAGGGCTGCGGCGGAAAGGGCTTGAACCAGTCCATTGCCATTGCCCGCTCCGGGGTGGAGGTCTGGCACGCCGCCTATATCGGTCCGGAGGGCGATTTTCTGAAAGAAAAAATGGCGTCCAAGGGAGTGGACACCCGCCTTGTCCGCACAGGAAATGGGGCCAACGGCCACGCCATCATCCAGGTGGACGCCAACGGTCAGAATTCCATCATCCTCTACGGCGGGACCAACCGGCAGTTCACGCACGGATTTGTGGACGAGGTGCTGGAACAGTGCCAGCCGGGGGATGTGATCGTCCTGCAGAACGAAATCAACAATATTCCCTATATCATGGAACAGGCCTGGGAGCGAGGCTTGCGGATTGCGTTCAATGCGGCTCCTTATGACGATTCCGTCCGTCAGTACCCGCTGGACAAGGTTACCTGGCTGATTGTGAACGAGGTGGAGGGCGCAGGGCTTTCTGATGAAACGGAACCGGAGGGAATTCTGGACGCCCTGGAGAAAGCCTACCCCCGGATAAACGTCCTGCTGACCCTGGGAAAAGACGGGGCCATTTATGCTGCTAACGGAGTCCGCACCCGTGTGAAGGCCTGCTCCGTGGAGGCGGTGGATACCACGGCTGCCGGAGATACCTTCATCGGCTTCTTCCTGCGGGGTATTCTGGATGGCCGCAGCCAGGAAGAAACCTTGAAGCTGGCGACGGTGGCCAGCGCCATTGCGGTGACCCGGCCCGGTGCTGCCGATTCCGTTCCTTCCTATGCGGAAGTGATTGATTCGGAGCTGTACCGGAATTTCCGATGAGAGGAAAGACTATGGACAAAATCAAGCTTTTTATCGATACGGATATGGGTGGAGACGTGGATGATGCCCTGGCCCTGACGGCGGCCCTCCGGTGTGAAAGCATCCGCCTGTTGGGCGTATCCACGGTGTATCTCCGGCCGGAATGGCGGGCGCAGGTGGCCTGCAACGTGATCGAGCAATGCGGCGGAGCGCCGGTGCCGGTGGCGGCCGGTTGCGGGAATCCGCTTTGCGGGGAATGGGATGAGCGCAATATCCCGGATACCGGGGTACTGGCTGAAAATATGTATGTACTGTCCGGACTTCACGGCAGTGACCTTTTGCTTCAATGCGCCCGTGATAACCCCAATATGGCAATTCTGGCCATTGGCCCGCTGACCAATCTGGCCCTGGCCCTGATGAAGGACCGGGAGGCCCTGACTGATTGCCCGGTATATATCATGGGCGGCCGGGTGAACAATGGCCGGCCGGAATGGAACATTCTCTGCGACCCGGAGAGTGCCAACCTGGTGCTGAATTCGGGCCTGAAAATCTACCTGGTCCCCTTTGATGTGACCATGCAGAGCGGATTCTCTCAGGAAGAAGTGGATGCCGTTTCCGGAACGGCCCATCGGGATTTTCTCCGGGGTATGATGAACACCTTTACACGGAAGTTCGGCTTCCTGCCCATGATGCACGACCCCATGGCGCTGGCCATGCTGGTCCGGCCGGAATTCTTTGTGTTCCGGAAAAGCCGGATCGCCGTGGAAATGCGGGGCAGCCTGACCCGGGGAACGCTGGTGGACTACGGAGCGGATGCGGAAGGAAACGTGATGCTGGCGGAGGCCTGCGACCAGGATGCCTTCCGCCGCTGGATCAAGGAAAAGCTGATGGGGCCGGAAAAAGCATCCAATGGGAGGACAAGATGAGCGAGTACATTTACGAAGCAAGGAAGCGAATCCGGCAGATCCGAATGACGGATGTGGAGATCACGGTCCTCAAGGACGGAAAGCCGGCGGAAAATGCAGCGGTGAGCCTGCGGATGAAGAACCATCAGTTTTTGTTCGGCGCTGTTTGCTACGCCCATGGAAAGCTGGGGCATCCAGGGCGGGAGGAACGCTTTACCCGGGAATTCACGAAATTGATGAACTATACCATGGTGCCCTACCACTGGCAGTGGTATGAACCGGAACGGGGTGTGTATGCCGAGCCGTACACCGGCAATCTGGTGCGTTGGGCCACGGAGCAGGGATTAAAGAAAAAGCTCCATGCTCTGATCTGGCATGAGCTTTGCCCGGATTGGGTGACGGACGAAAATGTGGAAGCGGAGTATGTCCGCCGAATCGACCACTTAATGGCTGTGTACGGAAATGATTTTGATTTCTTTGACCTGGCCAATGAGACCACGGTCAACGACCGCTTTGACAATCCGGTCTCCCGGTGGGTCCGGCGGAAGGGTCCTGTGGAGATGATGAAGTTCGGCAGCCGCCTGGTGCGGCAGTGGAAGCCGGATGCAAAGCTGCTGTACGGGGACTGGAACGTCCACGGGGAGGAATATTTTGATTTCCTGCGGACTCTGCGGGAAAACGACGTGGATATTGACATCATCGGTATGCAGAGCCATCAGCACCGGGACTTGTGGACCCAGGAGGAGACCCTGCGGGTCATGGACCGGGCAGCGGAATTCGGCTGGCCCATTCATTTTCCGGAGTGCAGTGTTTGCAGCGGCAAGCCTATCGGGGAGATGAATTATGGTGCCGGGGCAGTGAACCGGTTCTCGGAGACTGAGGAGGACCTGTACTGGCAGGCGGATTTTACAAAGGATTTTTATACGCTGGTGTTCAGCCACCCGGCGGTGGAGGCGCTGTCCTGGTTCGACTTTACGGATCATCGCTGGCTGAATGCTCCGGCAGGATTGGTGGACGATGATCTGAACCCGAAGCCGGTCTACGCAGCCCTGGACGATCTCATCAATCGCCAGTGGCATACGGATGCGGATCTGACCACCTCTACGGCGGGCATTTGCGGGACGCGGCTGTTTTTTGGCACTTATGAGATCACGGTGGAGGCCGCAGGCGTGCGGAAAACCGTGTGCCGGGATATCCTTCGCCCCAGCTTTTATGAAGGCGGAGGATTGCAGAAAATCAGCGTGAATCTGTAAGAATTTCCCACACAAGAAAGGAACTTATGAAAAAAATCGAAGCATTTCTCAATCGCCTGTTCTCCCCGGACGGGAGTTTTATGGATTTCTTAACGCAGGTTTCCGATGTGCTGCTGGCGGGTATTCTGTGGCTGGTGTGCAGCATCCCTGTCGTGACCATTGGGGCCTCGACTGCAGCCATGTATCAGGTACTGCTGAATGTTCTGGACGGCCGGGAGGACGGCGTTCTCCGGGACTTTTTCGGGGCGTTCCGGCATCGGTTCGGATTTTATACCAAGCTGTGGCTGGTGCTGCTGGCTCTGGGCCTGTTTTTCGGGCTGGACCTGTATTTTTACTATCTCTGGTCTGCGGCGGGGTCCTGGATGGGCGTGGTGCTGTTCGGCCTGTTTGCAGCGGCTACGGTCATCTACCTGTGTACCATGCTTTATGTGTTTCCTTATGCCCTTCGGCGGGAGCTGCCGCTGCTGGCGACGGTGAAGAACGCATTCTATATCGGTATGCGGCACTTGCCGGTGACGCTGCTGATTCTGGCAATTAACGTAGGGCTGATCGTGTTGTGTCTGAATTTTGCGGTGCTGTTTGTAGCGCTTCCCGGCGTGATGGGATGGGCGGATGCTTTGTGTATGCGCCGCCTTCTGAACCGGTATGCACCGCCTCCCTCCGAGGGAGAGGCGTAAAGGAAACTGGGCAATATGAACAAAACGGAACGGGTATTTTTGGCTATTCAATCGGATTGACAAGGGGCCGCAAGACGTGTAGAATAGTGTGAGTAAACGATTACACAACGACATCGTGAGGGATCGGTATGAAAATTACGAAATGGATATCCGGAATTCTGGCGAGTGTATTGCTGTTCGGATGTATGAGCTCCGGGATGCCTGTGCGGGCTGCGGAGACGGATACGCAGAGCGCGGAGGAACCCGTGCAGACCCTGTTGGCAGAAGCATATTCGACCTACCTGGCAGAACACGGTCAGCCCACTGCGGAAAATACGCCCTCCCGGTCCATTGAGATTCCGGCAGCCGGTTATGAAAGCATGGATGCCGACGCCTATCTCTCGGAGTACAGAGGCAAAACCGCACTGTACTGGGAGCAGGAGGGCGGCAGCGTTACTTGGAAGTTCCGGGCAGAGGAGGAAGGCTATTATCAGCTGACGCTGAATTACTGCCCCATCTCCGGTAAGAACAACAACATCGTTGTGACGGTATCGCTGGACGGGGAAGTGCCTTTTTCCGGCACTCAGAATGTGAATCTCCACCGGACGTTCCTGGATGAGACTTATTTTGGGATGGATGACAACGCCTTCCATCAGAACGTGGTCGGCGACGATCTTCGTCCGGCCATGGTGGAACAGTTCGATTGGAAAAGTGAAACGCTGATGAGTTCCCGCGGGGACAGCGCTCAGCCGGTATATTTTTACCTGACCAAGGGCGAACATACCGTGACGGTGGAGCTGAATGAGGAATGCTTCGCACTGGAAAGCCTGGTCTTTGGCAATGCTCCGGCGCTGCAGTCCTATGCGGAGGTGTCTGCTCAGTGGTCCGGGAAAGCCACCCAGGGTTACATGGCTGCCTATGAGGCGGAAAAGAGCTATCTGAAGAACGCCGTGACGCTGTTTGCCACTTATGATACGGCCTACGCCCATGTAACGCCTTCCAGCGCCAAGAGCGTGTACTACAATACCATCGGAAAGAACACCTGGAAGGAGCTGGGTCAGCAGATCACCTGGGAATTTGAAGTCCCGGAGGATGGTACCTATTGCCTGGCCTTCAAGGTCAAGCAGAATACCAAAACCAATGCCTTCTCCGGTCGGGAAATTTCCATTGACGGCCAGGTGCTCTGCGCCGAGATGAGCTGCCAGAAGTTCGGCTATGCCTCCAGCTGGTATGTGCAGCCGATGGCCGATGACAACGGCAAGCCCATGGAGATCTACTTGACGGCCGGACGGCACGTTCTGGGCATGACGGCGGCGCTGGATACGGATTTTGCCCAGGTGCTGCAGGGTGTCAGTGCTGTGAACAGTCAGCTGCAGGGCTGGTATCGGGAGATCATCCGGATCACCGGCTTCAACGCAGACTCCTCCCGTGTTACGGTGGACCTGAACCGGGACTTTGACCTGGAGGGCAATATCCCCGACCTACTGGAAGGCCTGGCGGCGTGCAAGGAAAAACTGGACGAATACTATGCGGAAATCGGGAGAATCGATGGGATCTCCAGCTCTTCCGCATCCATCCTGAAGGAAATGTCTACGCTGCTCGAGGGAATAAGCAATATGTGCTGGATGGCGGCTATGCCCATCCCAATGATTCGCCATTGATGCGGGACTATTATGAGTTCCAGTTGCGGGCGGTGAAAAAGCACTTTACGGAGCTGGTGGATTTTGCCCGGGGCTATGCCAAGGAAAAGTATGACCGGGAGCTGTGGATGTCCGGTAACTTCTTCACCTGTATGCCGGTGTACTACCCCTTTGAGAACACGGTGGATGTGGTCATTACGGAAATGGACCACACCCTGTTCCGTCAGCCCCATTGGTATCGCTACATCAGCGGCTTCTCCGGCAGCAAGCCGGTCATTGTGGCGGAAAATCCCTACGGCGGCATCATTCCCATGCTGGCGGAAAAACTGGACCACGGAAAGGGCTATGACCTTTATAGGCTTTTGCAGCTGGAAGCCAGTGTGTATGGCTGCAACATGAGCGTGCCCTACGGCGGCTGGATGGGCAACACCATCAAGACCGGCTTCTGGCCCCCAAGAGACGTGACCGAGGAAGTGCAGACCTTCCTGTATGACCACGACGGACTGTACAGCAAGGAAAGCGGTGCCAGAATTCTGGTTCCCTATTCCTTCCCCAGCTACTACTGGCGGGAGGTCACCAAGGACAGCGGCGACCAGTTCACGGATGTGAACAGCTCCATTCTGGCCTATCAGTCTTTGGATCAGGAGAGCGACAAGGCCTCCCGGCTGCCGTTCTGGGATACGGTGAAATATCTGAGCGAGCAGCAGACCATCTATGATGTGCGGATGTTCGGCGATGATGATCTGCGGCCGGATCGGGTCAGCGCCGAGGACTGGAAGCAGTATGCGCTGATTCTTCTTCCGGAGTGTACCTACCTGACGGAAAACCAGTGCGAGGAGCTGGAAAAGTATGTTTCTGACGGAGGAAAGCTGGTTCTCTTTGGCCGCGCGGCAGAGAATCATCCCGGCTGGGCGGAGCGTATGGCATCTATGGACGGTGTGGCTGTTGCCGAAAATCCCGATGCCCGGCGGGAAGCCGTCCGGAATCTGGACGCTGTCTTCCGTCCTCTGAGCCGGGAGATTGCACAGGTCACGCTGCAAACGGAAGATCCGGCCCAATGCGGCGACATCGGCGTACATACGCACCGGAACGGCGAGACGGTCAGCGTTCACCTGCTGAACTATCATTATGACGAGCATACAGACCGGGTGGAGACCATTCCCGGCCTGACCGTGACGATCCCGGTGGCGGAGGATGTGACCGGTGCCAAGGTCTACGGACTGGGCTGCGGCGATCTTCCGGCTGCGGTCAGCGTGGAAAACGGCGTGATGACGGTAAAAATGGACCTGCCGCTGTATGCGGTCATCGAATTGACAAAGTGAGGGGAATACATGGAATACAACAAACTGGTTGACGGCGAGGCCCTGAGCAAAGAGAAATTCGCCGTGCCGAGCAAGGAGTTCGGTATTCTGCCGTTCTGGTTCTGGAACGGGGAAATGAGCTATGAGGAGATCGAATATCAGCTCAAGGAATTCAAGGCAAAGGGCTGCCCCGGTATTTACATCCACGCCCGCTTCGGCGTCCGGGAAGAGCTGGGCTATATGAACGACGCCTGGCTGGACCGGTGCAAATTCACCATCGAGAAGGCCAAGGAACTGGGCCTGCAGACCTGGATTTATGACGAGTACAACTGGCCCAGCGGCACCTGCGGCCAGACCATTATGAAGGACCATCCGGAACTGACCAACGTCTATCTGGAACTGGTGGAAGTGGACCTGCCGGGACAGTATTTCATGTTCATGGAGGGCACGGACTCCCGTTATAATGACATGGAGCAGTCCGAGCCCATCTATGCCTGCGCCATCAAGCATGAGGATATGGAAAAGGGCAATTACCAGCTGGTGGACCTGATGCCCAGCCTGTCCTTTGACAAGGTCATCACCTGGGAGGCTCCCAAGGGACCCTGGAAGCTGTTCTATTTCATCGAACGGAAAAGCACCTGGTATTCCGACGTCCTGAACCCGGAGACCACCAAGGTGTTCCTGGATTATACCCACGACAAGTACAAGGAGTACCTGGGTGAGAAGGACTTTGCAGAGGTGAAGGGCTTCTTCACGGACGAGCCGGCCATGCACTATTTTGAGACCGGCCGGGACAACTTCTGCATTCCCTGGACCAGCCAGATGTTCAAAATCTTCCGGGAACGGAATGGCTATGATCTGCGGAAAAACCTACCGAAGCTGTTCTATGACTGCGGAGGCGACACGGAACAGGTCCGCTACGATTACTGGAGCACCCTGACGGACCAGTACAACAAAGCCTATTTCGGTCAGATCCACGACTGGTGCAAGGAAAACGACATGGTCTTTACCGGACATCTGCTCTATGAGGAGTCCATGCGGCTCCATGGCCGGGTGGACGGCAACCTTTTCAAGCATCTGGCCCAGTTCGACATGACGGGCATTGACCATCTGTATCCCAGAATCGGCACCCGGGAGATGGAAAATGAGCACGTTGCGCTGAAAATTGCCTCCTCTGCTGCTCACCAGAACGGCTCCGTCCGTCTGGGCAGTGAATCCATGGGCGGCTCCTACTGGGACTGCACTATGGAGCGGATGAAGTGGATTGCAGACTGGGAATATATGCTGGGCGTGAACCAGTTCATTCCCCACGGCCTCCACTATTCTGTGGAAGGAGAGCGGAAACGGGATTGGCCGCCTTCCATGTTCTATCAGTTCACCTGGTGGGAGCAGTACGGCCAGTTCAACGACTACATGACCCGGATGGGCTATGCCCTGTCCGGCGGCGACCATGTGGCCAAAATCGCCATGCTCTACCCGCTGAACTCCGTCTGGGCCAACTATGTGCCCGAAAAGCGGGATAAGATCGGCGACGCCATTGAAAATGACTTTGCGACAATGACGGACCGCCTGCTGCGTCTGCATGTGGACTTTGACTACCTGGACGAGGACGTGCTGGCTGACCAGTGCACCATCGAGGACGGAAAGCTCTGCATCAAGGGCGAAAAGTACGAGATGCTGCTGCTCCCGCCCTGCACCCACATCAAGGCCAAGACCCTGGAGAAGATGGAAGCCTTTGTGGCGGCCGGCGGCAAGCTGGCCGGAGACGCTCTGCTGCCCTACAAGTGCATTGAGAGGCAGGCACCGGACCTGGCCCGGCGGATCGAGAAGCTGTTCGGCATCGATCCTGCGGCCCTGCGCAGCAGCTTCCTGACCTCTCAGGACCCCATGCAGCACCTGACCGTCCGGAAGGTCGGGGCCGGGACCGTTGCATTCGTGGACGGCCTGGGCTTCAAGGCTGTCCCGGAGGAAGCGGACAGAATGAATGTGCTGAACCGTCTGGTCCGTGCCTGCATTACGCTGGAACTGGAAATCGACAACGACGAGGTGTTCTACCTCCACCGTGTCAAGGACGGAACGGACATCTTCTTTATCATCAACCCCGTGGAGACGGCTGCGGACATTACCGTCACCTGGCAGGGCATCCATACCCCGGAGATCTGGGATCTGGAGACCGGCGATATTCGCACCGCTCCCGTGTATGACTGGGTGGACGGCAAGACCCGGGTCCGGCTCCATCTGGAGCCCTACGGCTCGGCGCTCTATGCCTTTGCCAAGGATACGGAAACGGCCCATGTGGCGCAGTCCGACGTAGAAGTGGAGTCCTTTGACGGCCATACGATTGCAGCCAGCGGCAGACTGGAAAAGACCGGCACCGTCACCGTGCAGCTGCCCCAGGGCAAGGAGACTCTGTCCGTTCCGGCAGGAGACTGCATGAAGCCCATCGAACTTTCCGGTCCCTTCGATTTTGCCATCAACAAGCCCAACTCCCTGAATACTGACGATTGGAAAATGACCTACGCCAAAGAGAACGATGACGTAGAAGCCATTACCACCGGCAAGGCAGATATGTCCGCTTGGTTCTCCATGCACATGGGTGCCTGGGAACTGCAGCTGCCCATGGAGCGGGACGAGAGCACCTATCCCGTGGACCTGTGGTATGTGACCCAGGTGCGTGCGGACTTTGTGCCGGAGGACCTGCGGCTGATGATCGACGGCTTCAAGGGCGCCGGGTACAAGCTGTATGTAAACGGGCGGCAGGTCACGGAAACGCCGGTCCGCAGCTATCTGGATGCGGAAATGAAGGAAGTGCCCATGACGCCCTACTTCCGGGTGGGCGCGAACACCATTGCCGTTCGGCTGACCGTCACCAAAAAGAGCGACGGCATGATCGACCTTCTGAAGATCATCGGCTCCTTCAGCGTGGACAAGGTGGACGGCGTGGAGACCATCGTGCCGCTGGTCAAGACCATGGAACTGGGCGATTGGGTGGAGAAGAAGATGCCCTATTACTCCGGCACCGGCTTCTATACCACAAAGTTCCATCTGAGTGCAGAGCAGCTTCGCAAGAAGCTGATGCTCCAGTGTGAGTTGGGCAAGGATGTTCTGCTGATTGAAGTCAACGGGAACCCTGTAAAGAATTGCCTGTGGAAGCCCTACACGGCAGACATCAGTGCCTTTGTTCGGGAAGGGGAAAATGAGATTCGGCTTGGCGTTGTCAATACGTTGATGAACCTGCTGGAATCCAGTCATACGCCTTCCGGCCTGATGGATGCACGGATCGTGCCCATGGACCGGTATATGCTGGAGGTATAAGAAAACGGCCCGGCAGCATCCATTTCGCTGGGTGCTGCCGGGTTTTACGGATCAGGCCGTCTTTTTGTTTACAGGCGGACCCGATAAAGGAGAATGAGCCATGAAGAAAATACTGATCGACACGGATATTGGCGGAGATGTGGATGACGCATTGGCTTTGGCAATGGCATTGAATTCTTCGGAACTGGACATTGTTGCCATTACCAATGTGTATCTTGCCAATGCCTGGCGGGCGGGTGTTACCCACCGGATCTTACAGACCTGGGGTGTGGACGACCGGATTCCGGTGGCGGCCGGCGCGGAGAAACCTCTGGTCGGCTGGTGGAGCGACGACCATCATCCCCGGCCGCTGGACAGCTTCGGGACCTTCCGGGGAGAAGAATTGCCCTGCGCGGCAGATGTGATCGTGCAGGCGGCGAAGCAACATGAGGGCCTGACCATCGTCGCCATGGGTCCCATGACCAACGTGGCGCTGGCCCTGGCGAAAGATCCGGAGATTGCGGAACGGGTCGAAATTGTGATGATGGGCGGTCAGATCGACCGGGCCGTGCCGGAATGGAACATTCTGTGCGATCCGGAGGCTGCACGGGCCGTGTTTGAAAGCGGAGCCAGAATCACCATGGTCGGAAAGGACGTTACCGACCGCTGCCAGTTTACCCGGGAAGAAGTGGACGCCATTTCGGAGGCGGACAATCCTCGCAGCCGTCTGCTGGGGGAGATGATGGCGGTGTTTATGGAGAAATGGGGCTATCTGCCGATTTTGCATGACCCCCTGGCCATGTCGGTGTTGCTTTGGGAGGATATTCTCACCCTGGAAGAAAAACGGGTGCTTATTGAGACCCGTGGGGAATTCACCAGGGGCGTGAGCGTTGACTGCACCTGGGATGATGGGGCCAAGGTTCTGGTGGCCACGGATGTGCGGGTGCAGGAATTCAAAAACCGCGTTGTAGAGATGCTGAGGAAATAAAAATGGGAAAGAAACTATCGCTGATCGGCGGCGGCAGCGTCCGCACCTATTATTTCATTGAATCTCTGATGAAATTCTGCCGGGAAATGGATATTTCTCAGGTGGCGGTCATGGACAACAACGGGGAAAAGCTGCGCTACTTTGGCGGCATCGCCAAATATCTCTGCGAAAGCACGGACAGCGGCCTGGAGGTCATTCTTACTGAGGACCCGGTGCAGGCCCTGACGGATGCGGACTATGTGGTGACCACGGTCCGGGTGGGCGAGGATGCAGCCCGGACGGTGGATGAGCGGACGGCCCTGAATCTGGGCGTCATCGGTCAGGAGACCACGGGCGCAGGCGGCTTCTCCTATGCCATCCGCACCATCCCCACCATGATCGAGTACATGAAGCTGATCCGCCGGGTGGCAAAGCCAAATGCGCCGGTGTTCAACTTCACCAATCCCTCCGGTCTGGTGACCCAGGCGCTTTATGATGCGGGATTCGACAACATTATCGGCATCTGTGACAATGCCACGGGCATCAAAATCGACGTGGCGGAGGCTCTGCGGGTCAATGCCAGCGACCTGATGGTGAAGGTCTATGGCCTGAATCACCTGTCCTGGGCCAACCGGGTGGAGCTCGGCGGCGTGAATATTCTGCCCCGGCTGATGCGCAATGACAACTTTGTGCAGGGATTCCATCAGTTCGCTTATTTTGACCGGAATCTGATTCGTCACCTGGGCCAGATCCCCAACGGCTACCTGTATTATTTCTATCACCGGGAGAAGGCCCTGCGGAATCTGGAAAAGGCTCCGGAATCCAGAGGTGAGTTTATCCGCCGGAATAACGAGGCCATGATGGCGGAACTGCGCAGGCATGACATTGAAAAGGAGCCGCAGGTCTGCATGGACATTTACCGGGACTTCATGCACCGCCGGGAAGGCTCCTACATGAGCATCGAGCTGGGTGAACAGGTCCATGTGCCTCCGGTGGATGTAGAGTCCCTGGGCATCCGGGAATTGCTGGGCAACAAGCCGGTAACGGAGGTCTATGAGGGCTATGCCGGTGTGGTGTTCAACTACATTGATGCGGTCAAGTACGACAGGGGCATCGACCTGGCCATCAGCGTACCCAATAACGGCGCTATCCCTGGCATGGAGAACGACGATGTGGTGGAGATCACCTGCACCATCGACCACCGGGGTGCTGTACCCATGCAGTTTACCAAAGAGGAGATCGACCCGTCGGCCTTTGCCCTGATGAAGACCATCAAGCGCTATGAAAAGCTGACGGTGGAGGCAGTGGCCCGGAAGGATAAGGCCGCCGCCATAGAGGCCCTGACCATTCATCCGCTGGTCCAGGATTATGACCTGGCGGTGAAGCTGGTAGAGGCCTACTGCAAGGCCAATGAACCCTGGATCGGTCAGTGGAAATGAGCAAAAAGAACGTTCTGTGTATTGCCGAATGCTGCTGCGACCTGATTTTTGCGGGAATGCCCGGAATCCCCAGGCTGGGGGAGGAAATTTACGGCAGCGATTTTGTCATAAAACCCGGCGGGGGAGCCAATACCCCCATCAGTCTGAGTCTGCTGGGGACCCCGGTCTCCATGCTGACGGCCCTGGGGGATGACGATATGGGCCGCCAGATCGGCGAAACGCTGAAAAAAAGCGGCGTGCGGCTTTGGGGCCGGCAGCACCGCCCGGGGACCCGGACGGCTGTTTCCGCAGTGATGAGTACGGATACGGACCGCTGCTTTGCCTCCTATGGCGGGACCGGCGGCCTGGACTGGGACATTCTGGAGACGGCGATTGCCCAGACGGATATTGTCCAGACCTATCTGGGCTATTGCCGGCAGCAGCCCATTGCCCGGCTGTGCGAAAAGCACGGGAAAACGCTGTGCGTGGATGCCAATTATGCCGATGTTCGGGACCGGGAGGCGGCATTGGCTGCCCTGCCAGGTATTGACTATCTGAAGGTGAACGAGCAGGAGGCAGCTTGCCTGTCGGGCTGCGAGGATGCGGAGGCGGCGCTGTCATTTCTGGGAAGCAGGACGAAATGCGGCGTGATCGTGACCCGGGGAAGCCGGGGCGGCATCGCCATGGATCATAGGGAGCGTTATGCGTTCCCGGCGGTGAATATGGGTAAATTCCGGGATGCCTGCGGCGCAGGAGATAATTTTGCGGCGGGCTTCCTGTATGGCCTTTCTCAGGGAAAAACCTTCCCGCAGGCACTGGAATCCGGCAGCCGGTTGGCCGGTCTGGCCGTTACCTGGTACGGCGGAAATGACCAGACGTTAAACTGCACAAAATTGGACACCATGTTTTAGTGAAAATAGAGAAAACGTTTTCGCATCTTGAAAAGTGGAAAGAAATATGCTACTATTTCCTTGTGAGTAAAGGTTTACTCAAACACAAATCCGAAGGGAGAAGAATTATGAAAAAGTTTTTGGCAATGTTCCTTGCACTGACGCTGGTCCTGACGATGGCAGCCTGCGCCGGTACTACCAACGACCCCAAGGCAACCGATGATACCCAAGCTCCCAGCACTGCGACCCCTACCACCGAGCCCCAGCAGGAAACGGGCACCTGGAATTCCGTCCAGGAGCTGCGCACAGAGGAGGATGCCAACAGTGTTTGGCAGTATTACTTCTTTGACCCCAACGACAGCTCCTATAATCTCATGATGAAGTATATTGACCATGCACCCGAAGGCGTGAACTGCGCCGGTTGGTATCCCTGGGAGGGGTCCTGGGTCGGTGCCGACCTGAATGCGGACCAGCCCGGCTATCTGGAGCTGAACTGCGAGGGCAAGGATGCCATGGCTGCCGTCCTTGGCTTTGTTGCTCCTGCGGACGGCAAGTACACCGTGACCGGCAAGGTCTACAATCCCTGGGGTCAGCCCACCGATCTCTTCACCGTTGCGAAGAACGACGGCACCATCGTGACCACCGAGGACATCAGCCAGTATAACGAGGTGAATGGCTATCTGACGCCCACGGAAGTGGAACTGAAGAAGGGCGACATCCTGTACTTCTACTGTTTCTCCACCGCTGACTGGGTCAGCTCCTATTCCGATATTACGGTTTACCTGAACAACACCGATCCTTCCATCCTGGTCAAGCCGGAAGTCGTGATCCCGGAGAAGGAAGAGGAAATCGTCCCGAACGTTGAGGGCGCTTCCCATTCCGCCACCGCTGAATTCTCCGGCGAGAATGCCGACGGCCTGTGGGTCTACGCCTCTACCACCGACGGCGTGGAGTACACCGTCGCCGACCACTTCGATACTCCCGACTGGAATGGCGACAATCAGCCCGATGCAGAGCAGTGGTACAGCGCCAACGGCACCGGCCTGGGCTTCAACTACGATGTTGGCAAGGATTGGCTGGAGGTCAACGTGACGGAGTCTGCCGAAAACGGCGGCGAGATCATGGCCCTTGGCTTTAAGGCTCCCGAAGCCGGTACTTACACCCTGACCGTGTTCACCCAGAACAAGTGGGGCCAGAGCAGCGACAAGGTCGTCGTCAGCGTAGGCGGCGAGGACGTTGCGGAAATCCCGTTTACTGCCGATGTTACGCAGCAGACGGTGGAAGTCACTCTGGAAGCCGGTCAGATCGCCTATATCCATGGCACCTCCAACGGCGGCTGGGTCAGCACCTATATCGCTGTCTTTGTGGCGTAAGCCTTTGAAACACGTCGAATAAACACACGAACCGGGAGGTCCGAAGGCCAAACCGATGTTGGGCTTTTGGGCCTCCCTTTTGTCATACTGCCCGGCTGCCGGACAGTGCGACAAGAGGGAGGAATTCTCTATGGAACGATTTCGGATGCAGGAACAGCGATTTACGGCTCTGCGGGAAATACTGGAATACGGCGTTTATCATGTGGTGCAGAATCTGAAAATAGAAGGCTATACTTCCGAAGAACCCCTGCCGTTTTCGGAGAAAAAGAAGGGGGCTTACCGGCTTTGGCAGCCGGGGGAGCATTGGGGCGACCTGTTCGACTGCGGTTGGTTCCATTTTACGGGAACGATCCCGCCGGAGGCTGCCGGAAAGCACCTGGCGGTGCTGGTGGACTTGTCTGCTGAGGGCCTGGTGGTGGATCAGAACGGAAACCCTGTCCAGGGACTGACCAGTGCCACGTCCCGCAACGAGTTTCCGTTGGGCCTGTGGGGCAAGCGCACGATCGAATTAAAGGATTGCCTGAATGCGCAGGGGCAGATCGACTTCTGGGGCGACTTTACCTGCATGGATATTGAAGGCCAGTACCGGAACAACGGCCGCATCAAGGAGGCCTGCCTGGTGTGGGTGGACGATCTGGTGCGGGAGACCTTTTACGATTGGGTGGTCTGCCAGAGCCTTTTTGTGGGCCTTTGCGAAAACGGAGATGCCTACGGCGAAGAAGTCGGCCAGCTTCTGGAACGGGCGGCGTCTGCCCTTGGGCCGGAGGAGGCCGAACATACCTCCGCCGATGTGGGCAGTACCCAGGAGCGGATGATGGCCCGCCATGCCTATGGGGAGGAAACCTCCGGCCTGGACAAAGCCGGAGAACGGCTCTCCATCTGGCCGGACCCGGAGACGGAGCCGACCCGAAAGCGGCAGCGGCTGCTGGACCATGGCCGGGTGACGGAGGCCAAGAAGTACCTGGAGGAGATTCTTTCCCGGCCCTGCGAGCAGACCACGCTGACGTATTCCTCTATCGGACACTCCCACCTGGACCTGCTGTTCCTATGGCCCCAGCGGGAGACACCCCGGAAATGCGCCCGGACCATGTCCACGGTTATGAAAATGATGGACCGGTTTCCGGAGTATAAGTTTACATTGAGCCAGGCCCCGGTGTATCTCTGGCTGAAAGAGCAATACCCGGAGCTATATGAGCGGATGTGCCGGCGCATCCGGGAGGGGCGGCTGGAGGTGGTCGGTGCGCTGTACATTGAGTGCGACACCAATTTGCCTGGCGGCGAATCTCTGGTGCGGCAGCTTCTCTACGGAAAACGATTCTTCCGGAAGGAATTCGGCCAGGATATGCAGGTGGGCTTCCTGCCGGACGTTTTCGGATACAGCGCCGCCCTGCCGCAGCTGTTCGTCAAGGCGGGTGTGCCGTACTTTACCACCAATAAGCTGTCCATGAACGATACAAACCGGTTCCCCAGATATACCTTCTGGTGGTACGGCATGGATGGGACCAGAATCCTGACCCACATGCTGCCGGAAAACAGCTATACCAGCGCTTCTGTGCCGCAAATGGCCATCTACGGGGAGTACCACGATACGGACAAGGATGTCTGCCCCAGAGGATTGCAGCTTTACGGTCTGGGAGACGGAGGCGGCGGTCCCGGATATGAACACATGAAGCGGCGCAGACGGTCCCGGAATCTGAAGGGGACTCCGCCGCTGGAGGACGAATTCGTCGTTGATTTCTTCAGGAGAATCGAAAAAAATGCAGACCAATACCGGGATTGGCATGGGGAGCTGTATTTTGAGCGGCACCAGGGAACCTATACGTCCATGGCCAAACAGAAAAAATGGAACCGGACCCTGGAGCAGGACCTGCATACGCTGGAATGGCTCAGTTCTCTGGGAGGAACCTATCCCAGAGACTGGCTTTACGAAGCCTGGCAGGACGTGATGCTCTATCAGTTCCACGATTGCCTTCCGGGTTCGGCCATTGACCGGGTTTATGCCCAGACTCAGGCCCGCTATGCCCAACTGCATCTGGAGGCCCTGCGTCGAATCGAGGAACAAAAACAATTCCTGGCCGCAGGATTGAATGCTGACGGTATGGAAAAGCCTGTTGCCGTGTTCAATCCGGCACCGGTGGACCGTACCGAGTACCTGGAACGGGACGGCAGGGAGCTGCCGGTCAGCGTCCCCGCTTACGGAATTGCCGTTGTGGACCTGAGTACGGCGCAGCCAATCACCCGGACGGACCGGCAGGGACAGACTCTGGAAAATGATCGGGTCCGGCTGTCTTTCTGCCCGGATGGGACCGTGGACAGCCTCTACGACAAATGCGCCGAACGGGAAATGCTCCCTGCGGGCCAGCGGGGCAACCGGCTGGTGTGCTTCCCGGATGAGAACACCCATTGGGATATTGAAAAGGCCTATCTGGACCGGCCCGGTCAACCGGCAAGACTCTTGACCATGGAACGCTACGACCGGGGGGCCGGACAATTCCTGCACATGACCTTCCGAGTGGGAAAAGCATCCACGATCACCCAGACGGTCTGCCTGAACAATCATTCCGCCCGTGTTGACTTCCGGACGGAGGTGAGCTGGCAGGAGGAATACCAGATGCTCCGGGTCCAGTGGCCGGTGGATGTGGTGGCGGAAAGTGCCGCCTGCGACATTCAGTTCGGCCATGTGTTCCGGCCGACCCATCACAATACCTCCTGGGATCAGGCCAAATTCGAGGTCTGCGCCCACAAATGGGCGGATATGTCCGACCGGTCCGGGGGCCTGGCCCTGCTGAACGATTGCAAATATGGCTATAAACTCTGGGACAACGTTCTGGACCTGTGCCTGCTGCGGAGCCAGAATTGCCCCTGCGAGCATGGGGACATCGGAAAACACAGCTTTACCTATGCGGTCTATCCCCACAGGGGAGATGCGTGGGACGGCGGCGTTGTCCGGGAGGGCTATTGCCTGAATTATCCCTTGGAGACTGCCCAAATTATTCCGCAGAAGCGGCAGGATGTTCCCGGCGTCCGGGTCCTGTCCGGGACGGTCCTGGTGGAGACCATCAAGACGGCGGAGGACAGCGACAGACAGATTTTGCGCCTGTACGAAGCGGCCGGAGGGGCCGCGGAAGCGAGGATCGCCTTGAACGGCTGGCGGGCAGTCAGCCTGTGCAACCTGCTGGAAGAGCCGATTGACAGCGAGGACCTGGTCATTACAGAGGAAGGCGCACGCATTCATTTCCATGCCTTTGAGATACAAACTTTGTTGGTTGAGAAAACGGAGGAATTGCTATGAAACGATCCAGAGTGAATGAAATTATCCGCCAGACGGAAAAACTGCTTTCCGATAACGGCTATGTGCTGCCGCCGTTTCTGAATTGGACGCCGGAGGAGTGGCAGGAGAAGGGCCACGAATGTGATGAAATTCGGGACAATGCCCTGGGCTGGGACGTGACGGATTTTGGCACCGGCGACTTTGACCATATCGGCCTGACGGCGGTGACGCTCCGCAACGGCAATCAGAAGGACCCGGCCCGGTACCCCAAGCCCTATGCGGAAAAGTACCTGGTGGCCCGGGAGGGACAGCACACCCCCATGCACTTCCATACCTACAAGATGGAGGACATCATCAACCGGGGCGGCGGCATCCTGGTGATGCAGCTGTACTGTGCCAACGAAAAGGACGAGCTGGATCTGGAAAAACCCGTGGAGATCGTTTCGGACGGCGTGAAGCTGACGCTGCCTGCCGGCGGTATTCTGGAACTGAAGAAGGGCCAGAGCGTGACCTACACCCAGCGGCTTTACCATGAGTTCTGGGGCAAGGAAGGCTGCGGCGATGTACTGATCGGCGAGGTCAGCATGTGCAACGACGACGATACGGACAATCATTTCCTTTCGGTCCCCGGAAGATTCCCGGCCATCGAGGAAGATGAAGCCCCATACCGGCTGCTGTGCAAGGAGTACCCCCATGCATGAATGGATCGACTGCCATGTCCACGTTCTGAATGGCGGAATGGCGGATGTGGAAGAACTGAATCACAGCCAGCGAGAGATTTATGGCTATGCTTCTTCCAATTTCCTCAGCGTGGAGGGAATGGACGATGCGGCGCAGAATGCCATGGCCATTTACTTTAAGCTGTTGGACCGGCGCAACTATGCCTTCGGTGGGCTGCATCATCGGTTTTCCTATGATACCGGCCGGGAGGCCCGGCGGCTTTGGGATATCGGCTTGGACGGCATGAAAATGATCGAGAACAAGCCCAACGAGCGCAAGCGGTTGGGCATCCGGCAGGATGACGCCTGCCTGGACAGCCTCTATGAAACGGCGAGCCGATGGAACATTCCGCTGCTGATCCATGTCAATGACCCGGTGGAAAACTGGAACTGGGATGCCTGCTCGGAATGGGCGAAGAATGCCGGATATTATTACGGAGACGGGACGTTTCCCTCCTATGAGCAGATTGCGGAGGAGACGATCGCCATGCTGGAGCGCTGGCCGAAGGTCCGGTTCTGCATGGCCCACCTGTTCTTTATGAGCAACGATGAGCCTCGCCTCCGGCACTTAATGGAACGGTTTCCAAACCTGAATCTGGACATTACGGCCGGTACGGAGATGTACTATGCTTTTGACAGTCAGCCGGAGGCGTGGCGTCAGTTTTTCCTGGACTTTTCGGACAGGATTCTCTTCGGGACGGATAACTGCCTCCCGGCGGGGCCTCAGGACCGGAAAATTGCCCGGGAGATCAACGATCTGGAGCAGAATTTCCTGATCCGCAGTGACCGCTTCCCCCTGTGGGATCGGTTCATCCAGGGGGCAGGGCTGCCGGTAAAGACCATTCAGCGTATTACGGCTGACAATTTCCTGCGCTTTGCAGGAAGTAAGCCCCGTCCGTTGAACCGGGAGAAAGCAATCGAGTATCTGGAAGAACGGCTGCAGGATGCACGCTATCACCTGACCGACTTGGAGACGGGGACGATCTGCGGAGTCCTGGAAGCCCTCCGCAGCACGCAGGCGACCGATTAAAGCGTCACGGGGGCCGGTGAGATACGGAATTATATGCAAGAATCATCCAGAATATGCTTGCATTTGCATTGTAAATTTGATATGATAAAACAAAAAATCCAGGATGATCAGTCAGGAAGCAGAATGAAAAGTGTTGCCTTGTTTTTTGTAGGAGACTGCAGTCAAGAATGGACAGAGGGGGATCCCATCCGTGAAACAGAGTTTTTCCATCAAAGATATTGCGAAAGAAGCGGGTGTTTCAGCTGCGACGGTTTCCCGGGTCATCAACAAGAATGGCCGCTATTCCCCGGAGACGGAACAGAAGGTCCTGGAGATCATCCGCAACCGGCAATATGTCCCGAATCAGATCGCCAAGGGGTTGCGGGAGCAGCGGACCATGAATGTGGGCATCGTCGTTCCGGATATCACCAACGAGTTCTTTGTGAAGCTGGTTTCCGAAATTGATAAGAACCTGTTTGCCCACGGCTATCAGAGCCTTCTGTGCAATACGGACGAGGACGACGAGCAGGAGCGCAAACGCATCCAGATGATGTATAACCAGAATGTGTGCGGCCTGATTTTCCTGTCCAGCGGCAGCACCCAGGAGGAATCCGGCCGGGACCTGCCTGCCATTTACATCGACCGTATCCCGGAGCATCCGAAAAAGAATGCCTTTATGCTTTCCAGCGACAACGTACAGGGTGGTAATTTAGCCGCCCAGGAGTTGCTGGACTGCGGCTGCAAAAATATCCTGGCCATGACCAGCCGTCGGCGTGTTTCCGCCTATACGGAACGTCTGGAGGGCTTTGAACAGGTCCTGTCTGCACAGGATCCGCCCAAGGCCAGGCTCAGCGTGGAATATCTGGACCGCCTGCACTATCAGGAAGCCTATGATGCGGTGACGGAATTGGTCCGGCAGGGACGCTTTGACTATGACGGCGTTTTTGCGGCGTCGGATTGGCTGGCGTTGGGTTGCTACCAGGCATTGACGGACCAGGGAATCCGGGTGCCGGAGCAGACCAAGATCATTGGCTACGATGATATTTCCATTACGGCGTTTAATTCCGTGCCCATTTCCACGGTGCATCAGCAGGTGGATGTCCTTGGCGAAAAAACTGTGGAGCAGCTGCTGGCAGCCCTGGACGGAAAAGAGGACCCGGAGCAGACGGTCGCTCATGTGCCTGTATACCTGATGCCGAGAGCATCCACACGGGGAAGGAATGCGCATGTGTGACCAAAGAGAAGAGGGGCAATGCTCCCCTCTTTTCTTTCAGAGAGTGAGAAAACGATTACTGCGAGGAAAACGGTGTGAAAAATGAAGTAATTATATGCTTGGATATTGGCGGAACGAATGTCCGCATGGGCTTGGTCGATCAGGCGCACTGCCTGCTGGATGCCCGGTTTATCCTCACGGAAGAAATAACGGCCCGGGGATTCCTGCCGGGCCTGACGGAGGCGCTGAAGCAATACCGGGTGGAAGCCGAGAAAGAATATACGGTGGCGGCGGTGTCGTTGGGGGTCCCGGCAACGGTGGACAAGGCTCGCAGAGTTGTGGTGCAGGCGCCCAATGTGCCGGGGCTGGATAATTGCCCCATTGCGGAAATACTGGAAAAAGCGCTGAATCTTCCGGTATTTCTGGAAAAGGACGTGAATTTACTGCTGACCTATGACCTTCAATCCTTGGCGTTGCCAGAGGAAGGCCTGATTATCGGCATCTATTTCGGAACCGGCATCGGAAACGCCATCAGCTGGAACGGACAGCTGTTGGTGGGGAAAAACGGCGTGGCCGGAGAGCTGGGCCATATTCCGCAGCTGGGTTCCGGGGACATTTGCGGCTGCGGCAATGTGGGCTGTATGGAACCCATCGGCGGAGGCCGCCGGCTGAGCCAGCTGTGCAAATCCGTATTCCGGAATATTGATGTGGCGGAGTTATATGCCTGCTATGCCGATACGCCGGAGGTCCTGGCCCAGGTGGATGCCATGGCGGCTACGGTGGCCACGGAGGTCAATATTCTGGACCCGGATTATGTGATCATCGGCGGCGGACTGCCCCAGATGAAGGGGTTCCCCATGGAGACGTTCCTGCACCGGATTCGGGTCCATACCCGCAAACCTATGCCGCTGGAAGGCCTGCAAATCCGGTTTGCCAGGCCCAATCAGGACAACGGTATTATTGGTGCGGGAATCTACGGCTGGAAGAAGCTCCGGCAATACCGGAGACCGGCAGACGGATAAAAGGAAAGCCGGAAATGCACATCAGATGTCATTTCCGGCTTTTTCGGGGTCAGCGCAGCAGGTCGTCTAAAATGCGCTGCCATTGGGCGGCTTGCTCTGGCGGGACCGTGGGCAGGTCGGGCAGGGCATAGCGCAGTCCCAGTTCTGCCCATTTGTCGGCGCCGATGGCGTGATAGGGCATAATCTCAGCTTTTAGAACATTGGGATTTGACTTGACCAGCGCAGCTGCCCGGGCAAAATGCTCCCGGGTGTCATTGATGCCGGGAATAACGGGCAGACGGAGGATGACGGGAACATTCCGGGCGGTCAAGGCGGCCAGGGTATGCTCCCAGGCATCTCCCTTGGCGTTGGTCTGGGCAGTAAGCCCTTCCGCGTCGGTCAGCTTGAAATCCAGCAGAAACAGGTCTGCAACAGGCAGAAGCGTTTCCAGGACCTGGGGCGCTATGTAGCCGTTGGTCTCCAGTGCCGTGTGAATACCCAGCGCTTTGGCTCCGGTCAGAAGTTCCCGGAGAAAATCACTTTGAAAAGTGGGTTCTCCGCCGGAAACGGTAAGGCCGCCGCCGGTGGCCTGGTAATAGGCCTTGTCCCGAAGGACGATATCCAGAATTTCCGGCACGGTCATTTCCCGGCCTACAACGGAAAGCGCATGACCGGGACAGCCGGAAGTACAGCGGCCGCAGGCAAGACATTTCAGAAAATCGACATGGTGTACCCCATCCGCCAGCGAATGAACGCCGTTGGGGCAGACTTCCAGGCACTTCCCGCAGCCGATGCAGTTCCGGGCGGTGTATTTCAGCTGTGGCTGACGAATAAACGACTCCGGATTGTGACACCAGGCACAGCGAAGATTGCAGCCCTTGAGAAAAACCGTTGTGCGGATTCCGGGGCCATCGTGGTAGCAGCAGCGTTGAATATCAAAAACGATTCCCATAAGCCAGGCAGGCCTCCTTTGTGATATCAGTAATCATATCGGATAATGACTGGATTGTCAATATAAAATCGATACCGCACTGAAAGAAGGAGAATATTTATGACTTTTTATCAGTATTTGAAGGAGTTTACCGAAACGTACCTTGCCCACCGGGATGACCCCTGCGCCCTGCGGGAGGCCTACTGCGTGGAGGTCATGAGCCGGTATGAATTCCTGCCCATGGAGCAGGGGGACCTGTTGGCCGGACGGAAGCGGGTCATGCCCGTGGGCTTCAGCAATGAGCCGCTGCTGGGGCGCAGCGTGGGCTGGTTCTACGATGTACCCAGAGCCATGGAAGCCCTGCAGGCCGACGGTGCCAGCCCGGAGGAAGTGGAGGACGCCCGGAAAATGCTGGATTTCTGGGCAGAGCAGGAGACCCGGAAAAATCTGCGTAAACAGTACCCGGCAGAGATCGCACAGGCCATGCCGGAGGACATTTATTGGGAACACGCCCAGATCGCCTTCCCGCTGTACCGGGTAGTCGGGGCTTATCTGGATTATAACAAGCTGCTTCGGCTGGGCCTGGACGGAATGCGCGCCGAGGTGAATCGGTGCAAGCAGAAAGCTGCAGAACGTGGGGAATCCGGGGACCTGTTTGATGCCTGCCGGATCGCACTGGACACACTCAGCAAGGTCTGCCTGCGCTATGCGTCGGCCTGCTCCGGCCCGTTGGCGGAAGCCCTTCGGAAGATTGCCCATGCTGCACCGGAGACTTTTCTGGAGGCCATGCAGCTGGCCTGGCTGTACAGCCTCATCAGCGGTGTGCTGAATTACGGCCGGATGGATGATTATCTGGGGGATTTCCTGGGCCGGGACCTGGACAACGGCGTGATGGACCGGCAGAAAGCGCTGGACCTGACCTGCAGCCTCTGGCGGCTCATCGATGCCCGAAAGACCGTGTTTCACGGCCGGGTCATCATTGGCGGCAGAGGACGGCACCGGGAAGAAAATGCGGACCAGTTTGCGCTCCTGGCCATGGAGGCCAGCCGTATTGTGGCGGAGGCAGAACCCCAGCTTTCCCTGCGCTTTTATGAGGGACAGAATCCGGCCCTGATGGAAAAAGCCCTGGACGTGATCGGGGAGGGGAAGATCTACCCCATGCTCTATAACGATGACGTCAACATCCCGGCGGTCATGCACGCCTTCAATGTCAGCCGGGAGGAGGCGGAGGATTACTGCTTCTTCGGCTGCGGAGAATATGTCCTGAATCACAGAAGCATGGGGTCCCCCAACGGCATTATCAATCTGCTGAAAGCCCTGGAAGTAACGCTTTTTAACGGCGTGGACCTGCACGATGGGAAAGAAATGGGCGAAAAACTGGGGAGCCTGGCGGATTTCGAAACCTTCGACCGGCTGTATGACGCTTATAAAAAGCAAATCACCCGGCAATTCGAAATGCTGGCCCAGTTGGAACAGATGGAATATGACGAGTGTGCCCGGGTCGGTGCGTTCCTGTATATCACGATGCTGATGGATGACTGCCTGGAACGGAACCGGAGCGTCTGCGGAGGCGGTGTGCGGTATCTGGGCGGAACGCTGGAGACCTATGGCAACATCAACACCGTGAACAGCCTTTACGCCATCCGCACGCTGGTGTACGAAGAAAAGAAAATTACCCCCCAGCGGCTGCTGGATGCCCTCCGGGCCAATTTCCGGGGCTATGAGGCCGAGCGGCAGATGCTCTGTCAGGCGGAAAAATACGGAAATGACCTGGACGGGGTGGATGCCCTGGCGCAGGACTTTCACAATTTCGTATGCACAACGGTGCGGGACCTGAAAAATAAGACCCGGATGCACTCCTACATGGTGGTCATTATCAACAATGAAGCCAATACGGTGCTGGGCCGCTTTACCGGGGCCTCTGCCGACGGACGACTGGCGGGAAGCCCCATGGCCAACGCCAATAATCCCGCCGGGGGCACGGACCGTTGCGGCATTACGGCCATGCTCAACTCCCTGGTGAAGCTGCGGACGGATATTCATGCCGGAGCGGTGCAGAACATCACCTTCTCCAAGGACTTGTTCGTAGACAACCGGCCCATTGCCAAAGCATTGCTGGAGACTTATTTCCGCAATGGCGGCCAGCAGGCTATGATCAATGTGCTGCGCCGGGGAGATCTGGAGGACGCCATTGCCCATCCGGAAAACCATCAGAGCCTGATGGTCCGGGTCGGCGGCTTCTCGGCGAGATTCGTCACGCTGGCCCCGGATGTCCAACGGGAAATCGCCTCCCGGACGATGTACTGAGGAGTACCTTTGTGACAAGAAAAATAAGAAATACGGCCTGGGATATGACCGTCGGGTCCCCGGCGGCGCTGCTGCTGCGCTTCGGCGTGCCGCTGCTGATCGGGAATGTGTTCCAGCAGCTGTACAGCCTGGTGGATTCCATTGTGATCGGCCAATTTGTCGGAAGCAATGAGTTGGGCGGCATCGGCTGCACCGGGTCCATCGATTACCTGGTTTTCTCCATTTCCTATGGAATGTCCTCGGCGGTGGGAATTCTCACGGCGATTTTATACGGCTCCGGAGAGAAAGAACGGCTGAACCGGGCCATTTACAACAGCTTCTATATCCTTCTGGCCGTATCGGTGCTGATTGCCGGTGTGGGCTTCTGCGGGGCAGGGTGGTTCCTGCAATTGTTGAAAACGCCGCCGGAGCTGTATCCCCACGCTAAACTCTATCTGCGGGTGCTTTTTCTGGGGAACATTGCGACCATTTACTATGGCGGAATTTCTGCGGTCATGCGGGCTTTCGGAGATTCCAAAACGCCGCTGATCATCCTGATTTTCTGCTGTCTGCTGAACATCGTCCTGGACCTGCTGTTCGTCCTCTGCTTCCACTGGAACGTTTTCGGCGTGGCGCTGGCCACGGTGGTTTCCCAGACGGTCTCGGCCATTGCCAGCTTCTGGGCCGCAAACCGGACACTGCCGCTGTTCCGCTACCAAAAGGGCTCCCTGAAGCCGGACCGGGAGCTGCTGCGCCGGTGCGTCCGGCTGGGTCTGCCCCTGACGGGGCAGAATATGTTGATTGCTTTGTCTACCTCGGCCTTGCAGGGGGCGGTCAACGGTTTCGGCTCCGTGATGGTAACGGCTTACACCACCGTGGGAAAGCTGGACCAGATCGTCCAGCAACCGTATAGCTCCATGGCAACTGCACTGGGAACTTACACCGGACAGAACGTAGGGGCGGGAAAGGACAAACGGGTGTGGCAGGGCCTGCGGGCAGCTGTCCTCATCAATTTGGGCTTTACGCTGCTGATGTTTGTGCTGGTCGCTCTGTTCGGGGAGCAGATGCTGGGTATTTTCGTGCGGGATCAGGAGGTCATCCATACGGCCCTGATGGGGTTGCGGATCAACAGCTATTTTTATGGGTTCCTGGGCCTTCTGTATGCGGTCCGGGGCGTGCTGAACGGCGCAGGCGATGCGGTGTACTCCGCCATCAACGGGGTCATTGAGCTTGTGTGCCGACTCGCATTTGCCTTCGTGCTGATCCCCAAAATCGGCCCCATGGGCTGCTTCCTGTGCGGCGGAATTACCTGGGTCCTGGCGAGTCTGGTTTCCGTCTGGCGCTATGCCATCGGGAAATGGAAAACAAAAGCAAAATAAGAAATGAGCGATGCCGGAGAAAAACGGCATCGCTCATAATTTTAGCTTTGGCTTTTTGGACTGCCGGTTTGTTCCCGGAACAGACCGAGCAGGGCGGAAACCAGAAGGATTCCGCTGCTCAGAAGCCCGCTGGGGTTCCCGACGATGCCGGCATAAATCATCCAGAGCAAATTCCCGGCAATGGAAAGCAGCTTGGTCCAGAGGGGCTTGCGCTGGTAAAGCGCAATGGCAAAGAGCATACTGCCCAGGGTCGGGAGAATGGGCAGCAGTGTCATTCGGCCCTGCCGGACCCATTCCAGAATCGGAGAGATCCAGGAAAAGGCGGCGAAGAAAACGGGCCACCAGGGCGCATCCGCCCAGCGTCGGCGGTCCCGCTGCAAAAAGACCAACTCCCGCAGAATGGCAATGCCATTCAGGGCCGCACCGGTGTAAGCGCCCAGCAGCAGATAGTTCCCCATCCACAGAATGTCGGACAGCAGCTTCAACTGCAAAATACGCTCTCGCTTCCGGCTCAGGAAAATAAACGCATTCTCCCCCAGAGCCAGCACGCCCAGAATTTGCGCTGCCAGCTTCATGGGGTTTCCTCAATGGCCGCAGGGGTGCAGAGGGCCTGACGCAGCTGCTCCATTTGGGCCTGGGTAAACTTGGGCTGGCGGTCGTAGGTATAAATTCCGTTCTTTTCCTGCTCCACGTCGTAGAGCTGGGTGTAGCACAGACCGCAGATCCTGGGATTTTTCATAAGGACCCGGGTCAGGCCAATGAAGCGCCGGACGTATTCCTCCGGACTTTCCGGCCCATGGCCGTAGCCCCAGCCGCCTTCCTGATGGGGGTCCCATAGGATGCCGCCGTATTCGCTGACCCAATAGGGCTGACCGCCATAGTGCTGCCAGCCGCACCAGTCATATACCGGCCCGTCTGCTTCCATGGGGGCGTAGTGGGCGGCAAAAGCGTCCACATCCTGCTCGTAGTCATGGACATCGTAGAGGTCGGTCTGGGTGTGATAATTCCCGCTGGTGTCAATGACCGGCCGGGTGGGGTCCAGGGCTTTGGTTGCCTTGTAGACGGACAGAATCACCGAATCCTCCTGATGCCGGCCCTTGTAGTCCCAGGTTTCGTTAAAGGGACACCAGCCGATCACGGAAGGCGCATTGAAATCCCGTGCGACGGCTTCCAGCCACGGGGTGAGCATAGCGCCCAGGGCTGCCGGGTTCGAGTGGTCCAGTCCCCAGTTGCCGTATTCGCCCCAGACCAGATAGCCGAGCCGGTCCGCCCAGTAAAGAAAGCGGCGTTCAAATACCTTCTGGTGGAGCCGTGCGCCCTGGAAGCCCAGAGCCATGGAGCGGAGAATGTCCTCCCGCAGAGCCTCGTCGCTGGGGGCGGTGTAAATACCGTCCGGATAAAAGCCCTGATCCAGGACCAGACGCTGGAAAAGCGGTTTTCCATTGAGGCACAGTGCCTTTTCGCTCAGGGTCACGCTCCGCATCCCGAAATAGCCGCTGACATGGTCTTCATGGCCGTTGGCGTCGGTGACGGTGAAAAGAACGTCATATAAGCGGCCTTTTCCCACTTCCCAGAGATGCGTTTCTTTCAGGGGAACGGTAAAGCAGAGCCGGTCGCCGGTGCAGCGCAGGCGGGCATCGCCCATGGGTTCCCCCTGATACAGGACCTGAACGGCGACCTGCTTGCTGCCGACATGATTAAAGTGCAGCGCGAAACTTGCCGTGCCGTTGTCGATGTCCGTGGTGACCCGGTAGTCCGCAAGATAGGTCTCCGGGACGATCTCCAGCCAGACTGTCTGCCAGATGCCGGTGACACGGGTATAATCGCAGCCCTGGGAGGCGTATGGCTCCGACTGCTTGCCTCTTGGAATCAGCGGGTCCCGGCTGTCATCTTCGGCGCAGACCGTCAGCACATTTTCTCCCGGACGGACCTGGCCGGTAATGTCAAAGGAGAAGGGGGTAAAGCCGCCGGTATGGCTGCCCAGTTCCGTGCCGTTGAGATAGACGGTAGAGAAATGGTCCACGGCCTCAAAGTGCAGCAGCACCCGGTTTCCGTTGGAAAGATCGTCCAGCTTGAAGCTTCGGCGATACCATACGGCGTTCATAAAATCCGGGTAGTGAATGCCGGAAAGCGCACTTTCCGGGCAGAAGGGTACCAGAATTTCCCGGCTCAACTTCGACGCATTCTGCATTCCCCGTTCCTTGCCGGTTCGCCCAAAGTCAAAGGCAAATTCCCAGATGCCGTTCAGGTTTATCCAGCCCTCCCGCCGCATTTGCGGCCGGGGATATTCGTTTCTGGGTATTTCCATGGCCGTTACCGGTCGCCGGGGAAACGGATCCCGGCATTTCGGCGGACGGTTTCCAGAACTTCCATCACGTTCAGCATTACGTCCTGACGGGCCTCAATGGCGGCATAATCGTCGGCCAGCACCAGGGCGGTCAGATTCTGGACCTCGTAGAACCAGCGGTCGGGGTCACTCTGATGGTTAATGGTCTCGTCGGAGGTTTTGGTTACGACCCGCACTTCCGCCAGGCCGTTGGAGCCCCCGGCCACATAGATATAGCCGGTTTCGCCTTCGATCTGGAAGAAATTTACACCCCAGGTATCCTTGGCCCCGGCGGATTCGCTGACGAAGCCGTCGTAGTTCATCACGACAATACCGGAGGTGTCGGCGGCGCCGGGGTAGATATTGGGATAATACATGGCGCTCTGGGGCTTTCCGAACAGGGCGATGTTCAGGTAAAGATTGTAGAAGTTGATGTCCATGAGGCAGCCGCCGGCGAACTCCGGGTTGAAGATGTTGGGCATCTCGCCCTTCAGAAGCAGGTCATACCGGCTGGAATACTGGCTGTAATTGGCCTGGACCAGCTTGACTTTTCCAATTTTTGGAAGGGCCTCCTTCAGGACCTCCAGATTCGGCAAAAACGCTGTGGGGACTGCATCGATCAGGAAAAGACCCTTTTCCCGGGCCAGAGCGACCAGCTCCCGGGCATGGTCTGCAGTGGTGCAGAAGGGCTTTTCCAGGATCACATTTTTCCCGGCCAGCAGGGCTTTCTTTGCCTGGGGATAGTGGAGCAGATTGGGGGTCGCAATGTAGACAAAATTGGTGTCCTCGTCGGCCAGGAAGGCGTCCATATCCGTATAGACCTTTTTCGCACCGAATTCGGCGGCCAAAGCGTCGCCTTTTTCCTGGGACCGGGAATACACGGCGGTCAGGCGAATGCCCGGCGTTTTCAGAACGTTTCCGAGAACGGAATGAACGATGACACCGGAGCCAATGGTGCCGAGACGAATTTCCTCCATGCTTAGCCCTCCTTTGCGTGGGACTTGGCCACTTCGGTAGCCTCCTCCAGAATTTCCAGGACCCGGATGACCTCAGCGTCCTTGACACACTTTTCACCGCCGTTTTCAATGGCGTCGATGAGGCTGTCGTAAATGCGCTCATAGTGGGCGCAGCCTACGGGGACCTTTTCCGTAATTGCCTCCCCGGCGGCGTTGTGGTAGACCAGGGTGCCCCAGCGGTCCTCGCTGGCCATGGCGGTGCTGATGACGTGGCGGCCCACCACCTTTTTCTTGCCGGAATTGTGGATCACCGGAGGAAGCGTGAAGCTGCCGTTGGTGCCGTGAAGGGTGAAGCGGGGATAATCGATGCTCACGCACATACTGGTGCTGACGGTGGCCTTGCTGTTGCCGTAGTAGAATTCCAGGTCGTAGTAATCATCGCCTACGCCGGGGTGATGGATGCTGCGGACATCAAAGTGGGTGTGGTCCGGCATCCCCAGCAGGCTGATGATCTGGTCGGTGGTGTGAACGCCCAGGTTATAGAGGGTACCCAGATGGTCGTACCAGCCGTTGGTCTTGAAATAGTCGTAATGGCTTTCAAGACGCACCAGCTTGCCCAGCTTTCCACTGGCCAGCACGTCCTTGACCGCCAGGAAATCCGCATCAAAGCGGCGGTTCTGGTTGGGCATACAGATAAGACCCTTTTCCTTGGCCAAATCAAAGACCTCTCTGGCTTCCTTGGCGGTGGGGGCGAAGGGCTTCTCCACCAAAGCGTGCTTTCCGGCGTTCAGAATCTGCTTGGCGTAGGGCACATGGAACCGGTCCGGGGTGTTGACGACCACCAGATTGACCTCCGGGTCCCCGAGGACCAGGTCCAAATCGGTGGTGAAGATGATTTCCGGGTAGAAGGGCTCGTACTCCGCAAACTGGGCGATGTCCTCTGCCCGGCGGTAAACGTACTTTACCCGAATGTCCTCCCGGTTTTCCACATAGGGAATGTGGTACTCCCGAACGCTGACGCCAAATCCAATGTAAGCAACGGTAATCATGTCTGTATTCTCCTTCGTATTCATTATGACGGTGTTTGTTTGGAGGGCGGTCACCGGCAGGTGGACTCCCGCACGGACAGGGACACCGGAATGATGTACCGGCGTTTGTCAAGCTGCCCGCCTTCCAGCAGGGTGAAAAGAATGGAAGAGGCCTTTTTTGCCATGGCAATGCCGTCCTGACGTACCGACGTGATGCCGGGCCGAAAAACGGATGCAATCCGCCCGTCATCAAAGCCGGTGACACACAGGTCCTCCGGAATCCTCCTGCCGCAGTCCTGAGCGCCCAGAATTGCGCCGATGGCCAGGCGGTCTGTGGCGCATAGGATTCCGTCAATGAGCGGATCCTGGGCCAATACCTGCCGGATGCGTTCCCGGACCTGCTGTTCCTCCTGATGCCCCACGGAAATCACCAGCGAATCGCTGGCCTCCAGGCCCGCCTGATGCAGCGCACGGACATAGCCTTTGTAACGGGAGCGCTTGGTGCTGGTTTTCAGGGAGTCGGTGAGAAAGGCGATCCGGCGGCAGCCACTGCGGAGCAGTTCCCGTGCGGCCAGATAGCCGCCCCGGACATTGTCGGATTCGACCACGATGATGTCAGACTGCTCGCAGACGGGGTGCCGGTCAATGTAGACCATCGGAATGTCCAGCTTTTCCAGATCCCAGCCGTAGCCGCACACGAATACCAGAGCCTGCACCGACTGGCGCAGCAGCTCATCCACATAGGCCTGAGCCAATTCCTCCGTCTGGCTGACATTACAGATCAGCGCCAGAAATCCATGTTCCCGAAAGTCTTCCTGAAGGGCCAGGGCAATCCCGGCAAAGTACGCATTGGAAATATCCGGGACCAGAATGCCAATCAGCGGGCTGCCGGTGTGTCCGGCAGAGGGCGGCTGGCCGTAACCGATGTTCCGGGCGGCCATGCGGACTTTCCGGGCGGTTTCTTCGGAATATCCGCCCATGGAATTCAGCACTCTGGAAACGGTGGCGGCGGAAACGCCTGCTTGACTGGCGATTTGCGCAACAGAGGGCTTCTTTGCCATTTCTATTCCTCCCTATCATAACATAAGCCCCATTATATCACAAGAAACCCGGAATAATAAGATAGTCACGGTGAAAATTTGAAAATATTTTTCTGAAATTTCGTAAAATATTGCGTGAACGGCAGATTACGAAATATATTCTCGTTGCGTTTCAAACGGAATTGTGATACACTGACAGTACCATTCTTTTGGGAGGCACCTATGAAGACCATTGATCTGGCAATTCTCAGCCGGGACGGCACTCTGCTGGAAGTATTTCAGCGCTCTTTGCGGAATGTTCTGGAAACACAGGGGGTCAGCCCCTGTATCCATGTTTTCGAAAATGGGGGACTGCTGAAAAAATCTGAGGGAGATCACGGACGGTTTGACCTGGTATTCCTGGACATGGCAGAGAAAGGCTGCCTGGATTTGGCCGGGTATCTGCGGGACCTGCTGCCGTCGCCGCCAACGGTGCTGCTCTATGGACAGGAGAATGATCTGCATCGGATGCTGCGGCTCCAGCCCTTCCGGCTGATCCGGCGGGAACACCTGGGGGAGGAATTGGGGGAATGCCTGGGCAGTGTGCTTTGGGAGCTGCCCAATTCTGTCCATCGGCCCTGGATGATTTTGCAGAGCGGCGGGGGCCTTTTCCGCATTGCAGTGGACCATATCCGCTACTTGGAGAGCTACCAGAAGCAACTGCATATCGTGACGGACCGGGGGACACTGGACCTGGTGTACCAATTATCCGCCGTAGAAAAAATGCTGGATGGCTATGGCTTCCTGCGGACCCATAAGAGTTTCCTGGTGAATGCGGCCTGCATTTCCCAAGTCGGCTCCGATACGGTGACGCTGGACGATGGGACAACGCTTCCCATGAGCCGCTATCGGCGGCAGTCGGTCCGGGACCGGATCCGGGAGTTGTATCGCTGGGATACCGTCTGAACATGAGAAAAACATGAACGTTGGTCGGCAGGTTCTGTCGGCCAACTTTTTTGTCCAACGGGCCATTGAATTTCTCCCGCCGGTTGTGACGTTTTTCGACCGCTCATGTACAAAAAATCGCCCCGTCGGAGGATTTCCTCCAACGGGGCAATCGCATTTTATTTTACTCTTTTTACAGGTCGCAGTTATTGACGGTCCGGGGGAAGGGAAGCACGTCCCGGATGTTGCCCATGCCCGTCAGGTACATGACGCACCGCTCGAAGCCCAGGCCGAAACCGGCGTGGCGGGCGGAGCCGTACTTCCGAAGGTCCATGTAGAACCCGTAATCCTCCGGTTTCATGCCCAGCTCTTCGATGCGGGCCTTCAGCAGGTCGTAGTTGTCCTCACGCTGGCTGCCTCCGATGATCTCGCCGATGCCGGGCACCAGGCAGTCCATGGCCGCCACGGTCTTGCCGTCGGGGTTCAGCTTCATGTAGAAGGCCTTGATCTCCTTGGGGTAGTCGGTGACGAACACGGGCCGCTGGAAGATGACCTCCGTCAGGTAGCGCTCATGCTCGGTCTGTAGGTCGCTGCCCCAATGGACCGGGTAGGCAAACTGATCGTTGTGCTTTTCCAGAATTTCAATGGCCTCGGTGTAGGTCACATGGCCGAACTCGGAGGTCAGCACATGGTTCAGCCGGTCCAGCAGACCTTTGTCCACAAACTGGTTGAAGAAGTTCATTTCCTCTGGGGCTTTTTCCAGCACGAAGGAGATGATGTACTTGATCATGTCCTCGGCCAGACGCATATCGTCCTGCAGGTCCGCAAAGGCAATTTCCGGCTCGATCATCCAGAACTCGGCGGCGTGGCGGGTGGTGTTGGAGTTCTCGGCACGGAAGGTGGGGCCGAAGGTATAGATGTTCCGGAAGGCCATGGCGAAGGCCTCGCCGTTGAGCTGGCCGGACACGGTCAGGTTGGTGGGCTTGTTGAAGAAGTCCTTGGTGTAATCCACCTTGCCGTCTTCAGTAAGGGGCAGGTTGTTCAGGTCCAGGGTGGTCACCTGGAACATTTCGCCGGCACCCTCGCAGTCGGAACCGGTGATGAGGGGGGTGTGGACATACACGAAGTCCCGCTCCTGGAAGAACTGGTGGATGGCGTAGGCGATCAGGGAGCGGACACGGAACACGGCCTGGAAGGTGTTGGTCCGGGGCCGCAGATGGGTCATGGTCCGCAGGTACTCCAGGGTGTGGCGCTTCTTCTGCAGAGGATAGTCCGGGGCGGAGGCACCCTCCACAGTGACGGTATCCGCCTGAATTTCAAAGGGCTGCTTGGCCTCGGGGGTCAGCACCAACGTGCCGGAGACAATGAGGGCTGCGCCCACGTTGGTCTTGGAAATTTCCTGAAAATTCTCCATGGTGTCGTGGTAGACCACCTGCACCGGATTAAAATACGTACCGTCGCTGAGGACGATGAAGCCAAACTGCTTACTGGCCCGGATGGAGCGCACCCAGCCGCCTACCTGCACGTTTTTTCCGGCATAGGCAGCGGTGTTGCGGAACAACTCTCGGACGGAAATCAATTCCATGATGGGATCCCTCTCTTGTATGGTTTTATAATAGCCTAGTATATGCCATTTTCTCGGAAATTACAAGAGGGAAACGGAGATTTCCCGGAAAAAAGCCGCCCCTTATCCGAAAATACCCGGATGCGGGGCGGAAATTCAGTTTTTCGGCAGCCGATGCTCGCCCTTCAGCGTGCTGCGCAGACCCACCTCGCCGCCGTGGAAGATGCGGTGGAGATTCTCCCGGTGCTTGTAAAAAATCACGGCGGTGACGGCCAGCATGATGCCCGCCGACACCCAGCTTTGGGTGAAGCCAATCCAGACAGGCCCCACCACCACCGTGGTCAGGGTTCCGACCACGATGTAATCCGACAAGAACGTCACCAGCAGGGAAACGCCGATCAGTGCCAGTCCCAGCCGCCAGTCCAGGGCCAGCAGCATCCCCGTGTAGGAGGCGAAGCCCTTGCCGCCCTTGCCCTTGAGGTAGAAGGGATACATGTGGCCCATGACGCAGGCACACCCGGCAGCCACTGGGGCGTAGGTCAGGTCCGGCAGCAGCCACTTGGCCAGCAGCACGGCGGCCGCACCTTTGAAAATGTCATGCAGCGCCACCAGAATGCCCATCCGCCAGCCCAGCAGGATGGTGGTGTTGGAGGCCCCCAGATTCCCGGAGCCGTTGGTGGACAGATTGACCTTTTTCCACCGGGACACATAGTAGGCCATACTGGAGCAGCCCAGCAGATAGCCGCCGAGAACCGTCAGAACATAAAACAGGATATTACGCATGGTTGGTTTCCTCCATATAAGGCCGGAAGGCCCGCTCGATGGGAAAGCTGGCGAAAAGCGCCAGGAGAGCAGGCATCAGAAACACCGGCACAGCGAAACGGAGACAGAGATACACTGTACCCATAGTCCCCAGACCCAGCAGGAACGTGGCGGGCAGGTGGCCCATGGCCAGCCGGAGGGCCGTGACGTTCAGCTGGGCAAAAGAAAAGGTGAACCGGGACAGCAGCGGGAACACCCAGGCAAAGACCCCCAGCGCAAAGCCCACCAGACACAGCCCTGCCACGGTCAGGACGACAGACACATCGTTGACGGCGGCGGTGTTGCCATAGAGCCGAACCAGCAGGAAAAGCCCCGCCGGCAGCGCTTCCCAGAGCAGGGTCGTGGGGATGGAGCCTTTCAGTTCCGCCCGGAAGGTCCGGAAAAACCGGCTCAGCAGCGCAGGGTCCTTCTGACGGACGCACCGGACGGCGCAGTCGTAGAGGGCGGCGGTGGCGGCCCCCAGGGTCACGACGGGCAGGGAGCAGACCAGCCACAGGCAGCTTAAGATCAGCACGTCCGCCAGATACCCCAGAATCTTCCAGCCGCCCCGCTGGGGGTCGAAGAGCCGGGCCATATCAGATGCGTTCCCGGACCAGGGGGGTCAGGGCTTCCGCCAGAGCGGCGTGGCCTGCACGGGTCAGGTGCATATAGTCCACATGGTTGAATTCGGCAATGCCCTCGGCATCCAGGAAGCCGCAGCCGTTCCGCTGGGCCACTTCCCGGTAATATTTCGCCAGCTCCCGGGACTTCTCCGGGCAGCCTGCGCCCATGGGGCCGCCGCAGGGATTTTCATACATCCCCTCGCCGATGTGGGGCGGGCAGACCACCAGAATATTGGGGGTGTCATTCTTCCAGGCGGGAACGCTCTTGGCCTTCTGGATGAGCCGCTCCAGACCCAAAGCGATGCAGGGGGCGTTGGCACCCAGCCGTTCTTTCGTGTCGTTGGTGCCCAGCATGATGATGAGCAGGTCCACCCGCTCATGGCTCATCAGCGTGGAATAAATGACCCCCAGACCGTCCATGGACTCATGGAGGGGATCGGAGAATACGGTGGTCCGGCCGGAAAGACCTTCTTCATAGACCTTGCAGTCGTCGCCCAGCCGGTCCTGCAGCAGGCAGGTCCAGCGCTCCTGCTCGTTGAACCGGTCGCCGCCGTCGGCGCAGTCGGCGGGGTCGGCGCAGTAGCCGTGGGTGTTGGAGTCGCCAAAACAGAGGATGTGTTTTTTCATAGGGGGACCTCCTTGAAATTTATGTTGGTGTCATTATAGCACACTCTGAAAAAAATTTCCATACCGAAAGTGAAAATAACCAGAATTGGGCTTGAAAATAAGGATGGTTTATGCTAGTATGATAATACCTTTTCGGAAAAACTGAAAATGAAGCGGAGGAAATTACTGTGGAACAGATCAAATTGCGCCAAACACAGGCCTGGGTCCGGGAAGAATTGGACCGCTGCGTGAACTTTTGGCTGAAAAACGGCATGGACAGCGTCCATGGCGGCGTGTACACCTGCCTGGACCGGACGGGGAAAATTTTTTCCACCGATAAGAGCGTCTGGATGCAGGGCCGCTGCGGCTGGATCTTTGCATTCCTGTGCAGCCGCTACGGCGTGAAGCCGGAATGGCTGGCGGCTTCCAAGAGCTGCCTGGACTTTATGGAGAAATACTGCATCAACCGGGAAGCCGGGGACCGGATGTACTTCACCGTCACCGAGGACGGCCAGCCCCTGCGTCAGCGCCGCTACTGCTTCTCCGAGGCCTTCTATGCCATGGCCAACGCCGAGTATTACGGCGTTACCGGCGAGAAAGCGTGCCTGGAACGGGCAAGACGGGCCTATGACCTGTACTGGGACCTGAACCACGGAATGGCCGACCCCACGGGCCTTGGCCCCAAGACCATCCCGGAGACCCGGACCGGCCGGGCCTTCGGCATTCCCATGATCTACCTGAACGTGACCTCCGTACTCATGCGGGTGGACCCGGAGCATCGGAAGCTCTACGAGGAACGGGCCAAGTCCTGCGTAGACGATATTTTTGCCTATCACGTCCATCCGGAGCTGAAGTGCGTGCTGGAGAACGTGGGACCCAACGGCGAGGCCCGGCTGAACTACACCGAGGGCCGTATCGTGAACCCCGGCCACGACATCGAGGGCGTGTGGTTCCTGCTGGAGCAGGCTGCCCGGACCAATGATGCCGCCCTGGTGGAAAAGGCCGAGACCATCTTCAACTGGGCCATTACCACCGGTTGGGATAACGAGTACGGCGGACTTCTCTACTTTGTGGACTGCCTGGGCAATCCCCCGGAGGCTTACGAGCATGACATGAAGCTCTGGTGGCCCCATGACGAAATTCTCATCTCCTCCCTGATGCTCTACCGGGACACCGGCAAGCAGGAGTATCTGGACTGGTTCTACAAGACCCTGGATTATTCCAAGGCCCACTTCTCCGACCCGGAGTACGGCGAGTGGTACGGCTATCTGCGCCGGGACGGCAAGCCCACGGAGCCTGCCTGTAAGGGTTCCACCTTCAAGGGCCCCTTCCACCTGCCCAGAATGCTCATCCTGGTGGACGGCATGATCACCGGACTGCTGTCCAGAGAGTAAATACCCGATAGAAATGAGGACCCCTATGCCTGAACTCAGCAAAACCGCCCCGGAGACCATCAGCGAGGCTTATTATTCCCTGACCGCCGCAGAAAAGCGCTGCGCCGACTATGTGCTGGCCCACCAGCAGGAGGCCCAGTTCCTGTCCATTACCGAATTGGCGGAGGTCAGCAACGTGGCGGAGGCTACCGTTTCCCGGTTCTGCCGCCGTCTGGGCTACCGGGGCTATAACGCCTTCAAGCTGGCCCTGGCCAACGCCGCCGCCCAGCTGGGAGCCTGGGGCAATCCCCTTTCCGGAGAAGTCACCAAGGAGGACAGCCTGGAGGATGTGTGCCGGAAATTGCAGGCTGTGGACACCGCCGCCATTTCCCAGACCCTGGAGATGATCCGGCCGGACCAGATGCGCAAGGCCGCCAAAATGCTCCGGGGGGCCAAGCGGGTGCTGTGCATGGGCCAGGGCGGCTCCATGCTCATTGCCGAGGAGGCGGCCCACCTGTTCTCCACCGTGGGGGGCAAGTATCAGGCCGTGCGGGATTCCCACATGCAGGCCATTGCCACGGTGAACGCCGACCCGGAGGACGTGATTCTGTACTTTTCCTACTCCGGCTCCACGGTGGACATGATGCACACCCTGGGCATCGCCCGGAAGAATGGGGCAGGGGTGGTGCTCATCACCCGCTTCCCCAAGTCCCCCGGTGCCGAGCTGGCGGATGCGGTCTTGCAGTGCGGCGCAGACGAAAGCCCCCTGCAGCTTGGCTCCGTGGCCGCCAAGATCGCCCAGATGTATCTTCTGGACGTACTTTTCTCGGAGGTCTGCCGGGAGGACCTGGAAAACGCCCGGCGGAGCCGCCAGCGCATTGCCGACGCCCTTTCGGAAAAGCACCTGTGATTTCTGCAAAAAATTTTCAGAACTTTCGCCGCCGGGGCCTCCGGCGGCGATTTTTGCAGGGTTTTCCAGGGCGGACGGGTGTATTTGCAGTGAAAATCTGCGACTTTTTGAAAATTCGACATTCTGCGCCTTGGGCAAAGTGGCCAAAAATGACCGGCTTTGGACCGGTCCAAAAGCCTGATATTTTGTGCGAACTGTAAAAAGTCTCCAATAATCCGAGATTTAGAAAATTATTTTCAGAATCCCATTGACAAACTGGGAAAATTTCGCTAAGATATAAGCACATGAAGGAAACGCCGTTGGTCGATATGACGAAAAACGACGACCGGCGACTCCGGAGTCCGTTCCCGGGGGAGGCTCCCCGAATATCTGCTTCCCAAGCGAAGCAAACAATATGAGGAGGAATACCATGAAGAAACTGCTTGCCATCGTCCTGGCCATGGTGATGATCCTGAGCCTGGCAGCCTGCGCTTCCAAGCCCGCCGACAACACCAAGCCCAGCGACACCAAATCCACCGACAACACCACCAAGGCCACCGAGCCCAAGACCACCGATGCCGCCAAGACCGACGTGACCATCGAGCTGTGGACCTACCCCGTAGGCAACTGGGGCAATGAGGCCGAAGTCGCCAAGCTGACCGACGCCTTCACCGCCGAGACCGGTATCAAGGTCAAGGTCGAGTACCTGGCTTACGCCGACGGCGACGACAAGATCAACGCCGCCCTCACCGCCGGGAAGGCTCCCGACCTGGTTCTGGAAGGCCCCGAGCGTCTGGTTGCCAACTGGGGCGCCGCCGGTTACATGGTCGATCTGAAGGATATGCTGGACGATACTGACCGCAGCGAGATCCTCCCCGCCTGCCTGACCGCCTGCACCGCCACCGACGGTTCCGTTTACGAGTATCCTCTGGTCATGACCGCACACTGCATGGCCATCAACCTGGACGCCTTCAAGGAAGCCGGTGCTGACCAGTATGTGGACCTGACCACCCGTACCTGGACCACCGAAAACTTCGTCAAGGCCGTGGCTGCCCTGAACGAGAAGTTCGGCGGCAACGTGGCAGCCGTGTTCTGCGGCGGCCAGGGCGGCGACCAGGGCACCCGCGCCCTCGTCAACAACCTGTACGGCGGCACCTACACCAACGCCGAGCACACCGCTTACACCTGGGACGATGCCAACAACGTGAAGGCTCTGGAGCTGCTCAAGAGCATGGACGGCGTTAACTTCGACGCAGCTATGCAGGGCGGCGACGAGATCGCCATGTTCTACCAGGAAGTCCTGAAGATGGCCTTCTGCTGGAACATCGCTCAGCAGCTGAATCCCAACATGGCCGACACCGGCGTGGGCAAGACCATGAACGGCCAGGAAATCGCCATTATGGCCTTCCCCTCCGAGAATGGTGCTCCGCAGCTCTGCGGCGGTATCTGGGGCTTCGGTATCTTCAATAACGGCGACGAGGCCCGCATCGAGGCTGCCAAGCAGTTCATCCGCTGGATGGCCGACTCCGAGCATACCGTGGACGCCGTCAAGACCGCCAACTTCTTCGCTGCCCGTACCTCTGCCGAGGGTACCGACCTGTCCGGTATCTGGGCCGACAACGAGACCATGAACGAGTATCAGGTCCTGATGCCTTACCTGGGCGACTACTACAACGTCACCAAGGGCTGGGCCCAGGCGCGTACCTCCTGGTGGAATATGCTCCAGAAGGTCGGCGAGGGCGCTGACATCAAGGAATCCCTGACCACCTATGCGGCCGAGGCAAACGCCGCCGCCAAGGGCTAAGTTATTCAAAGGGTCCCGCGCCCCTACCCATCGGGGTAGGGGTGCGGTTTTTGCCCGGAGATATGCGAAGCCGGTTTCCCCGTTCCGGAGACCTGCACCGCATATTTCCGGGAGACGACACACCAAGAAAGGAGCGCATAACTTTGGCAAAACAGAATGGAATGAGCCGTGCGCTGCAGCGCCGGGAAGATTGTGCGGGCTACCTTTTCATGCTGCCCAGCCTGATCTTCTTCGTAGGCTTTGTCATTATCCCGATGTTCATTTGCATCTACCTGAGCTTCACCAATGCCAGTATGCACGACAAGAGCGTGTTCGGCACCTTCGCCGGATTCAGCAACTATGCAAAGCTGTTCCAGGACGAGACCTTCCAGAAGGCTCTGGCCAATACCTTCATCATCGTGCTGGTCAGCGTGCCGGCGGTCACGGCCTTCTCGCTGTGGGTGGCCTCCGCCATCTATAAAATGCACAATGCGGCTCTGTCCGCCTTCCGCTGCATCTTCTACCTGCCGGTGGTCACGGGCTCCGTGGCCGTCACCGTGGTGTGGAAGTGGATGTACAACAACTACACCGGCCTTTTCAACACCGTCCTCAAGCAGGTGGGCCTCATCGACAGCAACATCAACTGGCTGGGCGACAGCCGCTATGCCCTTTGGTGCATCATCCTGATTTTGTTCACCACCTCCGTGGGCCAGCCCATCGTGCTGTACGTTTCCGCTCTGGGCAACGTGGACCACTCCCTGGTGGAGGCCTCTCAGGTGGACGGCGCTACGGATTTCCAGGTGTTCTGGCGGATCAAGTGGCCCCAGATGATGCCCACCACGCTGTACATCCTGGTCATTACCACCATCAATTCCTTCCAGTGCTTCGCCCTCATTCAGCTGCTGACCCAGGGCGGCTCCGGCACGAATACCGTCATGTACTATATTTACTACACGGCCTTCAAGCTCACGGAGCAGACCGGCCACTTCGGTTACGCCAATGCCATGGGTGTGGTGCTGGCCATCTTTATCGGCATCCTCTCGGCCATCCAGTTCAAGCTGGGCCAGGAAAAGAAGTAAGGGGGCGGCAGTATGAAAAAAACCACCGTTCGTTCCAGGATCTACCATGTGATTTCCTGGATCATCCTCATCCTCCTGGCCCTCGCCTTCCTGTTCCCGCTGTATTGGATCGTCACCGGCGCATTCAAGAACGGCGTGGACATCAACAACACCAAGGACATCGCCTGGGTCCCCAGCGAGTGGGTGCTGACCAACTTTGAAAAGCTGTTCAATAAGCGCACGGCCCCCCTCTTTGAGATCTTCGGCATCGAGGGTCCCAGAGCCCCGGCGGCCTTCCGCTGGCTGCTGAACACCGTGGTCATGGCGGTCTCCGCCATGCTCCTGACCTGCATCACCGCCTCCATGGCCGGTTACGCTCTGGCCAAGAAGCGCTTCCGTGGACGGGGCATCCTGTTCGCCCTCATCGTCTGCGCCATGGCCCTGCCAAAGCAGGTCATTCTCATTCCGCTGCTGCGGGAAATGTCTGCCCTGAACCTCTACGATTCCCTCTGGGCCGTGATTCTGCCTACCGTCGGCTGGCCCTTTGGCGTGTTCCTGATGAAGCAGTTTGCCGAGGGCATCCCGGCGGAAATCCTGGAAGCGGCCACCATCGACGGCGCCAGCGAGCTTCGCACCTTCAACACCATCGTGTTCCCCATGGTGAAGCCCGGCGTGGGCGCTCTGGCCATCTTTACGTTCATCAATTCCTGGAATGATTACTTCATGCAGCTGGTCATGCTCAAAAGCAACGCAAATTCCACCATTTCCTTGGGCATTGCCACGCTGCAGGCGGAAAGCAGCATCGATATGGGCCTGCTGATGGCCGGTGCAGCGCTGGCTGCCGCCCCCATCATTGCGGTGTTCCTGGTCTTCCAGAAGTATTTCACCAAGGGCATCACCATGGGTGCCGTGAAGGGCTAAAAAGGAGAGTTTTATGAAAGATTTGACTAAATATCAGGGCATTTTCCCTGCATTTTACGCCTGCTACGCTGAGGACGGTTCCATCAGCCCGGAGCGGGTGGAGGCACTGACGGAGTATCTCATCGGCAAGGGCGTCACCGGCGTGTATGTGGGCGGCTCCTCCGGCGAGTGCATTTATCAGAGCGTGGCCGAGCGGAAAACCGTGCTGGAGCACGTTATGAAGGTGGCCAAGGGCCGCATCGTTGTCATTGCTCATGTGGCCTGCAACAATACCGCCGACTCCATGGAGCTGGCCGCCCATGCGGAAAGCCTGGGCGTGGATGCCATCGCCGCCATTCCGCCCATCTATTTCCACCTGCCCCCCTATGGCGTGGCCCAGTATTGGAATGATATTTCCTCTGCTGCTCCCCATACGGATTTCGTCATCTACAACATCCCCCAGCTGGCGGGTGTGGCCCTGAACGGCGGCCTTCTGCGCACCATGCTGGAAAACCCCAATGTCATCGGCGTGAAGAATTCCTCCATGCCTGTGCAGGATATTGAGATGTGGCGGGACGAGGGAGCCATGGTGTTCAACGGACCCGACGAGCAGCTGCTTTCCGGTCTGACTGCCGGGGCCTGCGGCGGCATCGGCGGCACCTACGCCGTGATGCCGGAGCTGTACCTGGCCATTTACCGGCTGTACCAGGAGGGCAAGATCGCTCAGGGTCGGGAAATTCAGGACACCTGCTGCCATATCATCTACAAGCTTTGCTCCGGCAAGGGCAATATGTACGCCATGATCAAAGAGGTCCTGCGGCTCAACGGCGGCCCCGACATCGGCGGCGTCCGCAAGCCCCTGACCGACCTCCTGCCGGAGGATAAGCCCATCGCCCAGGAATGCGCCCAAATGGTCCGGGAAGCCCTGGCCAAATATGTGGGCTAAAAATAGGAATCCCCCCAAAAACCGCCTCGAAAGAGGCGGTTTTTGCTGTTTTGAGGAGAAAATTGCTTCGACAAAATCTCCCGGCGTGTAGGGGGAGCCTTAACTCTGACGAACCAGCCCCGTACTTCTGAGGAAAGGCTTCTCCTGGAGGAGAAGCTGGCAGCCCTTTAGGGTTGACGGATGAGGTCGAAGCTACCAATTTTCACCATGGGTTGGTACAAACCTGTGACCTTCGACCTCATCCGTCACGCCCAAAGGCGTGACACCGTAGTAGAGGTATGACTGCCACCGGCAGTCATATAGATTTTGGA
>UQVA01000005.1 GCA_900544405.1 uncultured Eubacteriales bacterium | reverse complement strand
TAGCCCCTACCGCCCCTCATCCGGCCGGAATTGCGATTCCGGCCACCTTCCCCCAGGGGAAGGCATCCCTCAGAAGGGTCGGCACCCTTCTACACCGTCCAACCGTACACCCCCTCCGACTGCCCTTGCGGTCTGCCAGCCTCCCCTCCAGGGGAAGCCTTTCCTCAGAAGTACCGGGCTGGTCCCTCTGAGTCAAGCCCTCTCCTGCTTATAGAGGGAGGCAAGGCCCCGCTTGTTTCTGCGTATGAAATTCGTGCGCATCGGGGCATGCCGCCGCCCCTACACACAAAAATGATACTGCGTCCCGCCCCTCATCCGTCCCCCTCTCTTTTCACTTTTCCCTCTTCTCTTTTCTCTAAAACGGACCCCCTGGAAAATCCAGGGGGTCCGTTTTTCTTGTCACTCCATCCAGACCGTGGTATCCACCGGTTCGCCCTGGACGTATTTATGGTCCCAATCGTCGTCAAAAAGCCGGGAGCGCAGGTCCATGGGACACCCACGGGCCAGGTCCTCCGCCAGAATCCGCAATTCCGGGGCAGGCTCCAGACACTCCAGATAAAATTCCGGCAGCGCCTCCTCCCCCAGCTTGGCTCCCAGGAACGCCCCGGTCAGGGCCCCCACGGCGGCGCTGCGGCCGGAATGGTTCACGGCCAATATCATGCTCCGGTCGAAGTCCCCCTCCCCTTTCAGGCAGGCATACACCGCTCCGGCGGCCACCCCCAGGGCATCCTGGCAATGCAGGGCCTCCATGGCCTCCTCCGGCTCCATCAGGCCGTTTTTCGCCATCCGGACCCCCCGGCCCACGGCTTCCTTCAGCTTCATGGCCTGAGGGAACTGCCGGGAAAACTGGGCCGCCACGGCCTCCGCCGCCTGGACGAACTGGTCCCGCAGGGCCAAGGCCCCTTCCTGGGCGATGCCCGCCACGGTGTAGGCCACCCAGGCCCCGGTCAGGAACGCCTCCGGGCTGCCGTGGGTCAGGGCCACCGCCTCAGCCCCCAGGCGGCCCACCTCCGTGGGCTTCATCCGGTCCGGATGGAAAAACAGGCCCACACTCACCGCTGCGCTCAGGGCGGAGCTTTCCGTGGAATCGTTCACCGTGTCCTCCACGGTGCCCAGAGGGCCGTTATTCAGCACGTCCAACATTCTTGTATCCATGCAGACCCGCCGCCGCAAATGCTCCACACGACTGATCCAGCAGCTGGTAGCCTCCGGCAAGCGCCGCAGCACCTGGATTTTGCTCCACTCCTGCTGGGCCATGGCGATATAGCGCACGAAGGGCGCCATGACCCCCCGGAGCTGCCCCCGGGTGGAGGCAACGAGCAGGCCGTTGGCGGTGTAAGCCGCCAGCTGGGTGTGGGAGGTCACGTCGGCATAGCCGTTGACCAGATCGTAGCCCAGCAGACCGCTGGGGCCGTAGTCCCGGTGAATTTCCTCCAGATTCTTGGCATCCACGGCGTAACCCATGGCGTCGCCTACCGCCAGCCCCAGCAGGCTGCCCCGGCAGACGGATGCGGTATCGTCCATTGCCGCCGCCCCCTTTCTTTTTCTCTATTATACTCTACACCCACCGGAAAAAGCAACCGGAATTTCCGCTCTTTCCGGCGCATAGGATAGCGCAAAAGGGGGACACGATATGCGGAAACGAAACGGCAAGCTGGCCATTGCGGCCCTGGGGGTGGCCCTGCTTCTGGGACTGGCGATTTTTTCGCCCGAAGCCATGCCCACGGGCAGCTGGGGTCTGAGCTTTCAGCAGGAGGGGGCTGCGCCCATCGGCAACGCCACACCCGCCCAGCTGGCCCGATACGATGCGGCCTACCTGGGCAACACCCAGGAGAAGGTCCTGTACCTGACCTTCGATGCGGGCTACGAAAACGGCTCCACGGCGAAAATCCTCGACGCTCTGAAAAAGCACAACGCTCCGGCGGCTTTTTTTCTGGTGGGGAATTATTTGCAGCGGAACGGGGACCTGGTCCGGCGGATGGTGGAGGAGGGCCATATCGTGGGCAATCACACCATGCACCACCGGGACATGAGTGCCCTGACCGACCCGGCGGTGTTCCAAAAAGAATTGACGGACCTGGAGGAACTCTACCAGTCCGTCACCGGGAAGGAAATTTCTAAATTTTACCGGCCGCCCCAGGGGATTTACAGCGAGGAGAACCTGAAGGAGGCCCAGGCCATGGGCTACAAGACGGTTTTCTGGAGCCTGGCCTATGTGGATTGGAACAACGATGCCCAGCCCACAGCGGAGCAGGCTTTCGCCAAGCTGCTGCCCCGGACCCATAACGGGGCCGTGGTGCTGCTGCACTCTACTTCCCGGACCAACGGGGAAATCCTCGACGAATTGCTCACCCGCTGGGAGCAAATGGGCTACCGCTTCGCCCCCCTGACGGAATTGTTCCCGGAGGGGTCGTAGGGATTTTGAGGACGGACCGCACCCCGATTTTGTTTGTAGGGGCGAGGCATGCCTCGCCCGCCAGCCTGGGACGTTTGAGCGGTAAAAATCGACGCAAAACCTGCCGGGACTGAGAAAAGCCTTCCCCTGGAGGGGAAGGCTTTTTTTCGCCTCGCCGGGAGATTTCTCCGTTGCGTTTACCGCTCCGTGACTTTTTTTCCGGTGATATGCTCCGGGGTGATCTCCAGGCAGGACAGCTTCGTGCCGGAGACGGCCCACTCTTTTTCGGCGTACTCCGGTTCGTCGGTGAATTTGGCGGTCAGGGCCCGGCAGACCTTCCAGATCATTTCCGAGTCCCGAATCTCCCGCATCCGGCCGAACACCAGCACACTCTCAAAATGCAGCGGCCAGCCCTCGCCCCGCCGCCCCTCGCCGGTGACGGTATAGCACACCCGGTCGTCCTCCCGCAAGGCCTCCAGCTTTTTCCCGGCCTTGGCGCAGTGAAAATACAGCTTCCCGTCCAGCAGCACATGGTCCATAGGGATGCCGTAGGGCCAGCCGTCGGCGGTCATGCACAGCACGCCCCGCTTTTCCTTTTTCAGAATCTCCAGGCAGGCCGTCTCATCGATGGCCTGCTTTTTTCGTCTCATTTCCCGAAACATAAAATAGGCTCCTTACGAAAAAAGAGGGCCCCGAAGGGCCCTCTTGGGCAGAAATGCTTAGCCGATGTAGTCCACGCTGGTGTGAGCAGACACGGTGGGGGTCACGGTGCTGTCGGAGTTGTTGTCAACGGCAATCTTGCCGGAACGGATGCCTTCCAGAACGGTGTTGTACTCGTCCTTGGTGAAGGTGTTGAAGTTCCAGGAGGAATCAGCGGTGGGCAGGCCCACATACTCACCTTCCTGCAGGCCGAAGTTGGTCACCTTGCCGCCGTAGGTCTCCCAACTGCCGCTGTTCAGAGCTTCCAGAACGGTCATGGTGACGTTCTTCAGCTGCTTCATGGCAGAGGTCACAAAGTAAGCGGGGTCGATGTAGCTCTGGTCCACGTCCACGCCGATCAGCTTGGCGCCGTCGGTCTTCTTGGCAGCGTCCAGAGCGGAGGTGTAGATGCCGCCGCCGGAGGCGAAGACGATCTCGGTGCCGTTCTGGTACCAGCCTTCCATCTTGGCGGTGATCTCAGGAGAACCCTGGAACTGGCCGCCGTAGGTGTACTTGATCTCGATGTCCTTATTCAGCTCGGCAGCGGCAGCGTCAGCGCCCTGCACGAAGCCGTAGCCGTAACGGATAACGGCGGGAACGGCCATGCCGCCCAGGAAGCCCAGCTTGGTGTAGCCGTCCTTCACGGCAGCGTAACCGGCCAGATAACCGGCCTGCTCCTCGGAGAAGGTCAGGCAAGCCACGTTGGCAGAGGGATCGTAGTAGGTGTTGTAATCCAGCGTCAGGTCGCCGGCGGCCACGTCAACGGCGATGAAATGCACGTCGGGGTACATATCCTGCACGGTCAGAACGGTCTCACCGAACAGGTAGCCGGGCATAACGATGGTGTCAGCGCCTTCGTTCACGGCCTGGCCCACGGAAGCCACACGGGCGCTAGTGGAGTCCTCGGAGGGCTGATAGTAGGTGTAGTCGATGCCGTTGTTCTCGCACCATTCCTTCACGCCTTCCCAGGTAGCCTGGTTGAAGGACTCGTCGTCAATGGTGCCCACGTCGGTGACCAGAGCCACCTTGGTAACGGTGCCGGTCACGGGCTTGTCGGTGTCCGCAGGCTCGGTAGCCTTGGTATCGGCAGGAGTGGTGTCGGCGGGTTTGGTGGTGTTGTTGGTTGCGGGGGTCGTTCCCTTGCCGTCACTGGTGGAGCAGCCTGCGAAAGCGCAGACGACCATCATGGCAGCAAGCAGAAGTGCCAGAATCTTTTTCATTTTGCAAACCTCCAAAAATCAAATTCCGGTATTCAAGATACCACGTTTATTCTCGCATATTTCACAGGAAAAATCAACTGTTTCCGGAGAAACATTTGAAAATTTCTTTGTCTGTTTCCCGGAAAGAAACAGATATTTTTCTTAGAGTTGCATATGGGTCTTTGCGGAGAAGCTGAAGGGCAAGACCTCGGCCAGGGTGTGGGTCTCGTAACCCTCCGGGGTCACAAAGCAGAGGAGAAAATCGTCTTCGCAGAACTCCCGCATGACCTGGCGGCACACGCCGCAGGGGGGAAAGGCCCCGGTGATCACGCCGTCTTTTCCGCCGCAGACGGCGATGGCGGTAAAGTCCCGGTGGCCGTCGTACACGGCCTTGAAGAAGGCGGTGCGCTCGGCGCAGACGGTGGGGGTATAGGAGGCGTTTTCGATGTTGCAGCCCTGGTAGACCGTGCCGTCGGCGCACAGCAGTGCCGCCCCCACTTTATAACCGGAGTAGGGCGCGTAGGCGTGGCCCATGGCCTCCACGGCCCGGGCGCAGAGGTCCTTTGCTTCGATATCCGTCATAGAAACAGCTCCTTTTTTGAAAATCGCCGGAGACTTGCGCCTCCGGCGGAATTTTGGGAATGGTTTTTCTTACAGGATTTCCTTCAGGAAACTCTTGCCCGGGGTATCCAGCGTCACGCCCAGAGCCTCGGCCACGGTAGCGGCGATGTCGCAGAAGCCTACCCGGGTTCCCAGGGCCGTGGGCTTGATCTTCTTGCCCGCCGCCAGAATGGGGATATACTCTCTGGTGTGGTCGGTGGTGGCCGTATAGGCCGGGTCGCAGCCGTGGTCGGCGGTGATCATCACCATGTCGTCCTCGCCAAGCTGTTCCAGCAGGCTGGGCAGCCAGGTGTCGAACTCGGTCAGGGCCTTGGCGTAGCCGTCAATGTCCCGGCGGTGGCCGTAGAGCATATCAAAGTCCACCAGATTCACGAAGCACAGGCCGTGGAAATCCTTCTTGGCGTAGTCCAGGGTGTGGGCCATGCCGTCTGCGTTGGACTTGTTGTAGACGTGTTCCGTGGTACCCTGTCCGGCAAAAATGTCGAAAATTTTGCCAACGGCGATGGAATCCAGCCCGGCGTTCTTCACAGCATCCAGCAGAGTGGGCTTGGGCGGCTCCAGGGAGAAGTCGTGCCGGTTGGCGGTCCGGGTGTAGTGGCCGGAGGTGCCGACGAAGGGGCGGGCGATGACCCGGCCCACGCCGTGCTTGCCCACCAGGATTTTCCGGGCGATGCGGCAATACTCATACAGTGTCTCCAGGGGCACCACGTCCTCATGGGCGGCGATCTGGAACACGGAGTCGGCGGAGGTGTAGACGATCAGGTCGCCGGTCTTGCAGTGCTCATCGCCGTACTTCTGAATGACCTCCGTGCCGGACCAGGGAGCATTGGCCAGTACACCCCGGCCGGTAGCCTCCCGGAAGGGCTTCAGCACCTCCTCCGGGAACCCGTTGGGATAGGTGGGCAGGGGCTGGGGGGATACCAGGCCGGCGATCTCCCAGTGGCCGATGGTGGTGTCCTTACCGGCGGACAGCTCCTGAATGCGGCCGTAAGCGCCGGTGGGATGGGCCTCGGTAGGCAGATAGTCCACGGTGGGGATGTCGCTGAGGCCCAGAGAGATCATATTGGGCACGGAGAGATACTGGGACGTGGCACAGGAGCGCAGGGTATTCACCCCGATGTCGCCGAACTTTTCACTGTCCGGGGCTGCCCCGCAGCCGCAGGAATCCAATACGATCAAGAATACGCGTTTCATGTTGCTTTACTTTCCTTCCATTTTAACTGCTGTTTCCAGAGCCACCTTCATCATGGTGGTGAAAGCGGTCTGGCGTTCTTCCGAGGTAGTTTCCTCCCCGGTGAGTACGTGATCGGAGATGGTGCAGATGCACAGTGCCCGCTTGCCGTAACGGGCGGCGTTCATGTACAGGGCGGCGGCCTCCATTTCCAGGGCCATGACGCCCATTTTTTTCAGGCCGTACACGCTGTCCAGTCCTTCCGGAACCCCCTCGTGATCTCCGTAGAACACGTCGGAGGAGTTCACGTTGCCCACATGATAGGTTGCCTTCTGCTCCTTGGCAGATTCCACGGCCGCAGAAAGCAGCTCAAAGGAGGCAATGGGGGCAAAGGTGCCGGGCAGATGGAACTGGGCGGCGAAGTTGGAGTCGGTACAGGCGCCCTGGGCCAGCACCAGATCATAGAGATGGATATGCTCCTGAATGGACCCGGCGGAGCCCACCCGGATGATGTTCTCCACGCCGTAGCCGTTGAAAAGCTCGTGGGAGTAAATGCCGATGGCGGGCATCCCCATACCGGAGGCCATGACGCTGACCTTCACACCCTTATAGGTGCCGGTGTAGCCCTGAACGCCACGGACATTGTTCACCAGCACGGGGTTTTCCAGAAAATGCTCCGCAATGAATCTGGAGCGCAGGGGGTCTCCGGGCATCAGCACAGTCTTGCCGAAGTCGCCGGGCTTGGCGGAAATGTGGGGGGTAGGTGTCTGAAACATTGGGTTCTCCTCCTGTTAGTTAGATTTTTATGATATTTCAGCGTATGTTACGCTTCCATAGCCTTTGCCAGCTTCACGATGCGGGACGTACCCAGCCGGGAAGCCCCCAGAGCGATGAACTTTTCTGCATCCTCCAGGGAAGAAATGCCGCCTGCGGCCTTGATCTTCACATTGGGACCCACGTTGGCGGCGAACAGCTCCACATCGTGGAAGGTAGCGCCCGCCTTGGAGAAGCCCGTGGAGGTCTTGATGTAGTCGGCCCCGGACCGGGTAACCACATGGCACATTTCGACCTTTTCTTCATCGGTCAGCAGGCAGGTCTCGATGATGACCTTCAGAAGCTTCCCCTTGCAGGCCTTCTTGATGGCGGAAATTTCCTGCTCCACGGCGTCAAACTTGCCGTCCTTCACCCAGCCCAGGTTGATGACCATGTCCACCTCATCGGCCCCGTTGTCCACGGCGTCGGTGGCCATGAAGCATTTGGCGGCGGTGGTGTCATAGCCGTTGGGGAAGCCGATGACGGTGCAAATCGCCAGCTTGTCCCCCACGTACTCCTTGGCCTGACGGACGTAGGAGGCAGGGATGCAGACGGATGCGGTGTGATACTTCATGCCGTCGTCGCAGATGGATTTCATTTCCGCCCAGGTGGCGGTCTGGCTCAGCAGGGTATGGTCGCATTTGGAGAGGATTTCAGAAAGTTCCATAAAATTAACTCCTTTCAATTTCTTTGACCATGAAGGCGAATGACCTTGTGCTCCCGGATGCCCCGGACCCAGCACTTGTGGCACATGGCGATATAGCTGTCGTTGCCGCCCAGGAACAGCTGCTCGCCCTGGGTAACAATGTGGCCCTCGGAGTCGATCCGGGCGTTGACGGTGGCCTTGGCCCCGCAGTCGCAGATCGTCTTGATCTCCTGGATGGTGTCCGCCACCTCCATGAGCCGCCGGCTCCCGGCGAACAGATGGCACTGGAAGTCCGTCCGCAGGCCGAAGCACATCACCGGCACATTATGCTCGTCCACAATGGCACGAAGCTGGTCGATCTGCGCTTCCGTCAGAAACTGGCACTCGTCCACAATGATGACGTCGCACTGCCCCAGCTGCTCCGTGCGGAAGATCTCCAGCACATCTGCCTCCGGGGATAAAATCTGGGCCACGCCCTCCAGGCCGATGCGGCTGCGGATGACCGCTTCACCGTCCCGGCTGTCTGCGCTGGGCTTGATGAGCCACACCCGCAGGTCGTTCTCCTCGTAGTTGTAGCGGGTAATGAGGGCCTGGGCGGTCTTGCTGGAACCCATGGCTCCGTATTTGAAATATAGCTTTGCCATTTCAGCCTCCAAAGTTTGTTTCCTCCATTATACCGAAAACAACCGGCATTTGCAAGGATAACTTTGGGAAAACCCCCGTCCGCAAAACGCACATTCCCGGCAGAATTTGGTGATTTCGCCGGAATGGTGTAAGCACTCCCCCGAGGAAAAGGCCCCTTATCCGCCGCCGGAAAACGGGTTTACTTTTTTATACGGACATGGTATAATACTGTAAATTTACCCTGGGAGGGACCCAAACCATGAAACGAGTACTCTGCATCATCCTCTTGATCGTGTTTCTGGCCGTGTTCTGCGTGTCCGGTTACAAGCTCATCAACTATTATAAAGTCTCCCATGACTCCAAAGCCGTCTACAACGACCTGGCGGACATCAAGAAGCAGGCCCAGCAGGAGGAAGCTACCGCTCCCTCCGCCGCCACTCCCGCCAATCCCGACGACCCCACCGCTCCCACCGCAGACCCCCGTGTGGAGCTGGTCCATCCGGAGACCGGCAAGACCGTGTTGGTACTGCCGGAGTATGTGGCATTGTGGAAGCGGAATCCGGACCTGGTGGGCTGGATCGAAATTCCCGGTACGAACATCAACTATCCCGTGGTCCAGTCCCGGACGGAGAACTATTATCTCTACAATAACTTTGATGAGGAAGTGGACTACCACGGCACCATTTACGTCCGGGAGGTCTGCGACGTGTTCAAGCCCTCGGACAACCTGACCATTTACGGCCACCACCTGATCGACGGCACCATGTTCCATGAGCTGGACGAGTTCAAGAAGGAGTCCTTCTGGCGGGAGCATAAGACCTTTACGTTTGATACCGTGTCCGAGCATCACACCTACGAGATCGTCAGCGTGTTCCTGACCACCGCCACCCTGGGTGAGGGCTTCACCTATCACGAGTTCGTGGATGCCGCCGACGCGGCAGAATTCGACGCTTATGTAGCCAAATGCAAGGAATTGGCCCTGTTCGATACCGGCGTCACGGCCACCTACGGCGATAAGCTCATCACCCTGTCCACCTGCGACCACGATCTGGAAAACGGCCGCCTGGTAGTGGTCGCCAAACGCATGACGGAGTGAACAAAGCAAAAACCACCGAAAGAATTAAAAATAAGGGTATCCCCCATTCCCGATTCCACCCCCAGGCGATTCCGCCCGGGGGTGGCGTTTTTTTAGGAACCGACATCCGCGCTGCCTCTCCCTGCGCATAGGGGGCTTTTTCGCACCGTCGGGGCTCTACCAGATCTTCTTCCTCAGAGCCGGTTCGATTTTGGTATAGACCCACATGGCGAAGCCGCTGACGCTCATCCAGAGCAGGGTGAAGGGCAGGCAGATCTGCCCCCAGAGGTTCAGCGGGGCGTCCCGATAGTCCCAGACCGTATAGTTCCGGTTGAAAACAAGGCCCGACGCCAACTCGATCATGGTGATGATGCCCGCCCCGATGAGGACTTCCGCCCAGGGCGGCAGACGGTCCTTGGTCAGCCGCCCCAGCAGCAGAAAGCCGATTCCCCCGGCCAGGAACATGGAATAATGGCTCCATCCCCGCCAGAGAAGCTCAATGGTCACGTACAGCACCCCGCCGCAGAGGAACAGGGTCAGCCAGTAAAAAAGCCGTTTTTTCATAAAAATCACCTCACTGGAAAGGATTCCCAAAAAACTTGCGAAAAATTCAGAAATTCTTCTTGACAAAGGGGGCTTGCTTGGATATAATAAGGAAGCTGATTTCGGCGGTGCCGAGATCATTTGACCACACATGGCGGCATAACTCAGTTGGTAGAGTAGCCGGTTCATACCCGGTATGTCATCTGTTCGAATCAGATTGCCGCTACCAGGCCCGTTGGTCAAGCGGTTAAGACACCGCCCTTTCACGGCGGTAACATGGGTTCGATTCCCGTACGGGTCACCATGAAATTCTCCCATCGGCTTTTGCCGGTGGGATTTTTTCATGCCCGGAAAGCTTTCTGAAAAATCTCCGTAAAACGCTAAAAAATCATTGACAAACCCGGCCGGAAATGCTATCATGTTTATCGGTACAGAAATACTGATTCTGTCCGATTCCAAGAGGGCCCGGTGAGCCACGAACGGCAGCCGTGCCTGTCCTGTATGGGCCGTGAGCCACATAACGGCAGCGGCAAATTTTTTACAAGGAGTGTACATATCATGGAATTCAAAACTGACATCGAAATTGCACAGGAGACCGAGATGCTCCCCATCAGCGAGATCGCCAAGACCGCCGGTGTGGACGAGAAGTATCTGGAGCAGTACGGCAAGTACAAGGCCAAGGTGGACTACAACATCCTCAATGAGGTGAAGCGTCCCGACGGCAAGCTGATTCTGGTCACTGCCATCAACCCCACCCCTGCCGGTGAGGGCAAGACCACGACCACCGTCGGTCTGGCCGACGGTATGCGCCGGATGGGCAAGAACGTGCTGGTGGCCCTGCGGGAGCCCTCTCTGGGACCCGTTTTCGGCGTGAAGGGCGGCGCTGCCGGCGGCGGCTACGCTCAGGTGGTCCCCATGGAGGACATCAACCTGCACTTTACCGGTGACTTCCACGCCATCGGCGCTGCCAACAACCTGCTGGCCGCCATGCTGGATAACCACATCTACCAGGGCAACGCCCTGAACATCGACCCCCGTCAGATCGTGTGGCGCCGCTGCGTGGACATGAACGACCGGCAGCTCCGCTTCGTGGTGGACGGCCTGGGCGGCAAGACCAACGGTATGCCCCGTGAAGACGGCTACGACATCACCGTGGCTTCCGAAGTCATGGCCGTGCTGTGCCTGGCTTCCGACATCACCGACCTGAAGAACCGTCTGGCCCGCCTGGTGGTGGCTTACACCCGGGACGGCAAGCCCGTCACCGCCGGCGATCTGAAGGCCCAGGGCGCTATGGCCGCTCTGCTGAAGGACGCTCTGAAGCCCAACCTGGTGCAGACCCTGGAGCATACCCCCGCTTTCGTCCACGGCGGACCCTTCGCCAACATCGCCCATGGCTGCAACTCCGTGACTGCCACGAAGATCGCCATGCGGCTGGCTGACTACACCGTCACCGAGGCCGGCTTCGGTGCTGACCTGGGTGCCGAGAAGTTCCTGGACATCAAGTGCCGGATGGCGGGCCTGAAGCCCTCCTGCGTGGTGCTGGTGGCGACCGTCCGTGCCCTGAAGTACAACGGCGGCGTGCCCAAGGCCGAAACCGGCAAGGAGAATCTGGAGGCTCTGGAGAAGGGCCTGCCCAACCTGCTGCGGCACGTGGAGAACATCACCACCGTGTACAAGCTGCCCTGCGTGGTGGCCATCAACCGCTTCCCCCAGGACACCGAGGCCGAGCTGGCTCTGGTGGAGCGCAAGTGCAAGGAACTGGGCGTCAACGTGGCTCTGTCCGAAGTCTGGGGCAAGGGCGGCGAAGGCGGCATCGAGCTGGCCAAGGAAGTGGTCCGGCTCTGCGACCAGCCCAATGACTTCTCCTTCTCCTATGAACTGGACCTGCCCATCAAGGACAAGATCGAAGCCATTGTCAAACGCATCTATCATGGCGACGGCGTGAACTTCACCGCCAATGCCGAGAAGCAGATCAAGCAGCTCACCGAGCTGGGCTACGACAAAATGCCCATCTGCATGGCCAAGACCCAGTATTCCTTCACCGACGACCAGACCAAGCTGGGCGCACCCACCGGCTTCACCATCACCGTGCGGAACGTGAAGGTCTCCGCAGGTGCCGGCTTCCTGGTGGCCCTGACCGGCGAGATCATGACCATGCCCGGTCTGCCCAAGGTCCCCGCTGCCGAGCGTATCGACGTGGACGAGACCGGCAAGATCAGCGGCCTGTTCTAAGAAATTCCCAACCGAGCGCAGGCGGCCGCACGCCGCCTGCGCTTTTCCGGCTTTTTATCAACATACAGGAGTGAATCAATTATGGATATGACCCAAGAATCCTGCCGCAAATTTGTAGAGGTCCTGGCCTCCAATGCCCCGGCTCCCGGCGGCGGCGGTGCGGCCGCTTTGGTGGGTGCCATCGGCACCGCCCTGGGCAATATGGTCGGCTCCCTCACCGTAGGCAAGAAGAAGTATGCCGCCGTGGAGGAGGAGATCATCGCCCTGAAAGCCCGGTGCGACGCCTTGCAGACCGAGCTTCTGGACCAGGTGGAGGCCGACGACAAGGGCTTCGTGCCCCTGGCCAAGGCCTACGGCATCCCCAAGGACGATCCCACCCGGGACGCCGTGCTGGAGGAGGCCACCGTCACCGCCTGCGCCGTGCCCATGCACATCATGGAGCTGTGCTGCCAGGCCATCGACTGCATCGCCGTGTTTGCGGAAAAGGGCTCCCGTCTGGCCGTGTCCGATGCGGGCTGCGGGGCCGTGTGCTGCAAGGCTGCCCTCCAGGCCGCCAGCCTGAATGTGTTCATCAATACCAAGAGCCTGAAAAACCGGACCGTTGCCGAGGAAATGAACGCCAAGGCCAATGGGATGCTGGACACCTACTGCGCCAAGGCCGACGAGATTTTCAAGACCGTCCGGGCCAATTTCAACTGATTCAGAAATAATTATATTTGAAGGAGAACGAGAATTATGGCAAAGCTGCTGCTTGGCAAAGAAGTTACCGATGCGCTGAATGCGAATCTGCAGACCCGCACCGCTGCACTGCGGGAGAAGGGCGTGACCCCCACCCTGGGCATCATCCGGGTAGGCGAGAACCCCAGCGACCTGAGCTATGAGAAGGGCGCCGTGAAGCGGGCCGAGCTGGTGGGCGTGAACGTTGTGAAGTTCGTGCTGCCGGAGGACGCAACCAAGGCCGATGTGCTCGCCGCCATCGACAAGGTCAACGCCGACGATTCCATCCACGGTGTGCTGATGTTCCGGCCCCTGCCCAGGCACCTCAAGGCCGACCAGACCGAGATCTGCAACCGTCTGGACCCCAAAAAGGACGTGGACTGCATGACCGACCTGTCCAACGCCGGCGTGTTCGAGGGCCGCAGCGACCTGGGCTTTGCCCCCTGCACCCCCGCCGCCTGCATGGAAATTCTGGACTACTACGGCATTGACTGCAAGGGCAAGAACGCCGTGGTCATCGGCCGGAGCCTGGTGGTCGGCAAGCCCGCAGCCATGATGCTCATGGGCAAGAACGCCACCGTCACCGTCTGCCACACCAAGACCGTCAACACCGCCGAGATCGCCCGGAATGCGGACATTCTGGTGTCTGCCGCCGGTGTGCTGGGCAGCCTGACCAAGGAGTACGTCCGGCCCGGCCAGGTGGTCATCGACGTGTCCATCAACTGGGACGCCGAGAAGCCCAACGCCAAGGGCGGCAAGGGTGCCATTGCCGGCGACGCCAAGTTTGAGGAAGTGGAACCCATCGTGGAGGCCATTACCCCCGTGCCCGGCGGCGTGGGCAGCGTGACCACCAGCGTGCTGATGAAGCACGTCGTGGAGGCCGCAGAGCGGGCATAATTCCGTTCGGACGCAGGGGGGCCAAACTTGGTCCCCCTGTTTTTAAGGAGAAAATGCCATGAAAAGACTGAATAAACTGTCCGAAACCGACTTTTTGAAGCTGTTTTTCCTGTTCCTGTCCACCTGCTTTCTGGTGGGAGCGGTGTGTATGCCGGACCGGGGCGAAATGCTCTCCGGACTGGGGAAGATCCTGGCCTCCACCTGCAAAATTTCCACCAACTATTTTGCGGTGGGCGGATTTGCGGCTACGTTCCTGAACATGGCCCTGCTGGGCTTTGTGCTGACGGGCCTTTATCATTTCCTGAAAGCCCCGGTGAACAACGTGTCCACCCTGGCCTTTGTGCTGACCCTGGGCTTCGGCTCCTGGGGCATCAACGTGCTGAACATGTGGTTCTCCGTGCTGGGCGTGGTGCTGTATGCCGCCGTGAAGCGGGAAAAGCTCTCCGGCCAGGTGAACGCCATGCTGTTCTCCACGGGCATCGCCCCGCTGATCTCCGAGATGCTCTTCCGCTATCCCCATGCCGAGGCCCTGGGCTTCCATTGGGCCGGTTTGGGCCTGGCGGTGCTGGTGGGCGTGTGCATCGGCTTCTTCCTGCCTGCGGGACTGGCCCATTCCCCCAAGGTCCACAAGGGCTTTGACCTGTATTCCGCCGCTCTGCCCATCGGCATGACCGCCTTCCTGCTGCAAACGGTCCTCTACAAGGCTCCCGGCGTGGCTCTGCCTGCCGCTCCCGCAGGGGAGACCCTGCAGGTGGCCTCTGCCATGGCGGCGAATCTGTTCTGCGGCATCGTATTCGGGCTTTGCATCGTTTTTGCCCTTCTTATGGGGGCAAAGGCGAAGGATTATTGGAAAATGCTCACGGAAAAGGACCAGGTGTCCAGCGTGACGGCTGCCTACGGCAACGCCGTATTCCTGCTGAACGTGGGCCTGTTCGGCCTGATGATTTTGGGCTACTACGACCTGGTGGGGGGTGCCTTCAACGGCATCACCTTCGGTATTATCTTCTGTATGCTGGCCACCTGCAACTCCGGCAGCAACCCGGCCACGGTCTGGCCCATCCTGCTGGGCTATGTGGCGGCGTCTTACCTGTTCCGGGGGGTGTCGGCCCTGACCGGCGGCCAGTTTGCCCAGGCCATCAACGCCCAGGCCATTCTGGTGGGCCTGTGCTATGCCAACGGCCTCAGCCCCATCACCGCCAAGTACGGCTGGCGGTACGGCTTCGCCGCCGCCGTGGTTCACTACTGCCTGGTAACGACTGTGCCCAGCCTCCACGGGGGCTTCTGCCTCTACAACGGCGGCTTTACGGCGGCCCTGACCTGCATCCTGGTAGTGCCCCAGCTGGAGCGGTTCGCCCGCACAAAGCTGCAGCGCCTGGAAGCGAGAAAGAGATAAAACTCCGCTTATAGGCAGAAAAATCAGCGGCGCATCGCAAAATGCGCCGCTGATTCTTTTGAAAAAGCCCGAAATACCTTGTAGGGGCGGCGGCATGCCCCGCCCGCTCGGGTTGCATTACCAGAGCAGTTAAAATCAACGTAACGGCTCGCCGGAACCGAGAAAAAGGCTCCCCTGTGCAGGGGGAGCTGTCATGGGCCATTGCCCATGACTGAGGGGGTGAACGCTCGCAATATGGTAAGGACTATCGTTCGATAGTCCCCTGCAAAATTGCTGCCGTACACCCCCTCCGAGCCACGCAAGCGCGGCCCACCTCCCCCTACACGCCGGGAGGCAATCGCTCCGCCGGGAGTTCCCCCCAAAAAAACATCAAACGCCCTGCGGATAAGCGCAGGGCGTTTCACTTATCTGATTCTAGTTTTCCGCAACGGCCTGCTTCCAGGCGACGCCGCCGATGACCAGCAGGATGCCCAGGACCTTCCGCCAGGAAAACAGTCCGCTGAACACATAGTCCAGCACCATGGACATCCCCATGCTGCCGATAATCAGGCACACGGAGGACACCAGCGCCCCGCTTTTGGGTGTGGCCTTGATAATGATGGCCAAAGCCATCAGGCCGCAGACGCTGCCCAGGTACAGATACCAGGGCACCGAGGCAATGTACGCCGGGGACAGCTGGCTCCCGTGGCCCGTCAGCAGCACCACCAGGAGTGACAGCACCGTGGCACCGGCATAGTTCACCAAAGCGCCCCGGGCGGTGCCCAAACACTGGCCCGCCTTCACGTTGACCATGTTGTTCACCGGGTTGATGAGGCCGCAAACGGCGCAAAGCAAGAAATTCATCTGCCGCCTCCTAACCCGTAACGATGAGCACAGTCCCGGCCACGGCCAACAGGTAACAGGGCAGCTCCTTCCACCGGAAGGGCCGCCGGTCCACGCCGAAGAAGCCGAAATGGTCGATGACCGCAGCGCTGATCATTTTCACCACATTGGAAATGCAGCCGGAGGCCACCGCTCCGATACGGGCAGTCACGTAGGAGCTGATGGACACAATGGAAAGTCCCATAAGTCCCACGGCAAACACATAGGCCGGGACGCTGGCCTTGGCGAAAATTTTCGCATGGCGGTAGACCTTCAAGTACAGGATCAGCAGCACCGTAGGGATAGAATGGACAAAAAACGCCACGGTAATCGGGTCAAACCAGCCGTTCAGCTGGCCGTTCAGGGACACCATGACCCCCTGCAGCATCCCCGCCAGCGTCAGCAGCAGCGCATATCCCATCAGGCCAGAATGATCTCCACGCCCTGCTTGGCAATCTCATCCAGCACGGGCGCGTTTTCCTCGGTGCGGACAGTGATCAGGGTGTCCAGCTCCCGGAAGGAGCAGTAGGTGTAAATGCCCCGGCTCAGGAACTTGGAGGAATCCACCAGTGCGACCTTCTTGCTGGCGCTGGACAGCAGTGCCCGCTTCACGTCCATCATCAGGGGGTAAGAAACGGTCAGGCCCTTGGTATTGCAGATGCCGGTGGTGCCCAGGAAAGCGATGTCGGTGGTGACGCCCTCCAGGAAGCGCACGGCGCTCATGCCGCCGATGCTCACCTCGTCCGGGAATACATAGCCGCCGGGCATGGAGGTCCGGAAGAACCGGCAGGTCTCGGAAGCGGTCTGTATGGAGGGGGTGATCACGTCGATGCCCATATCCCGGCCCTCATCGGCCAGCACGTGGACCAGCTCCGCCACGCTGGTACCGGAGTCCAGGGCCAGGGTGGTGCCGTAGCTGATAAGCTCCATGGCCTTCCGGGCGATGCGCTGCTTTTCCTCCTGGAAAGTGTTGCGGCGGCGCAGGCCGCTGGTGGCCTGAAGCGGCAGTTCCGCAAAGCCTCTGCGGCGGACGATCTGGTGGTTTTCCTCCATGGTAATGAGGTCCCGGCGGATGGTGGTTTCGGTGACCTGGAAGTATTCAGCCAGATCGGATACCGACATTCTCCCCCTGCTTTCCAGCATGGAGAAGATCTTATCCTGCCGCTCGTTGCTGTGGATGCCCATAATAGATCCTTCTTTCTAAAAATTGATGTGCCGATATGGTGCGTTTTGTTCAAACGCATCAGGACCGGACTTCTTTCATTCAAATCAAACTATATTCAGAAACGCAGGTGAATCGTACAAGAAACGCCATGCTTTTCAGATTTATTATAACAGAATCTCAAACAATGTCAATAGAAAAGCCAACACTTCTTGAAAATAATGGAAAATATTGGAAGCGGATTTTCACTGTTCCGGCCCAATGGTCCGGATTTTCGGGAATTTGGAAATTCTACTTTCCAGTTTCTGGAAATCACTCGTAATTTTTGTTCGTTTTCTGCACTTTTGCGTTCGTTTTCTTCCCACCGCAGAGGGTATTGACAAACGCCGGGAAATCTGTATTATATAGGTGTAGGTATTTGCGCCTTTGCAGGCTTTTCGGGAGGTATCTCTATGGAACTGGTCCTGGACCGGGTCGGGAGCAGTATTGAAAAATATAACTGGATCATGAAGCGGGTCCAGGAGGTGGACGTTTCCGCCGATGCTGACTTTCAGCGTTTTTTCAACGGATTTTACCGCATCCGCCAGCGCCCTGCCAGTTTTTACAAAGCCTATTATGCCTTCATGGAACAGCATAAGCATGACCCGGCGCTGACCTTTGAAGATGTCCTGACCCATCTGTACCGGGAGACCGGAACGATGCAGGCCTCTTTCAGCAGTAAGCTGCTGGCAACGGTGAATCCGGATATGCCCCTGTGGGATAAGTATGTGCTGCAAAGCCTGGGCCTGCGCCCTCCCTATTCCTATGAGAAGGACCGTCTTTCCAAAATCGTCCGGCTGTATCAGCACATCATTCAGTGGTATCGAACCGACGAAGCTGTGGAGAAGCTGCATTTCTTCAATGAGCAGTTCCCCGATGCGGAGCTTTCGGATGTGAAAAAGGTCGATTTTATCCTCTGGGCCAGTCGATAAGCCCTTTCTTGTTAAAAACAGGCTTGCCTGTTTTTATAAACTGTGGAATTGGCAGACATGCAATCTCTGGGTGATGTCATATCTTATGAAAGTCTGTTAGGAGATGCGCAATGGGAAAGCTTGATTTTTTATCTGCTCTAAAACAGTTCTTGAAGCCTAAAGTAGGTAGTGCGAAATGGTTTAATAGTTTTCCTAAGATGACAACGCAGGAACTTAAAAATATTAGAGAATCATTTGTTCAACGACTATTTGACCCAAATGAAGATATGCAACTCAGGTGCCAAATTCGTGACAAGATTCTTCCGTATATTGATAGAATCTTGCGATGTCGCAATTAATAATACACTATGAAATCAGAACAGGTCTGCCTGTTTTGATAAACTGTGGAATTGGCGAAACGCCCCACCTCGGATGTCTCTCCGTGTAAAAATCAGAGGCAAACCATGCGGGCATGGTGGAATTGGTAGACTCGGTGGATTTAGGTTCCACTGCCAAAAGCGTGCAGGTTCGAGTCCTGTTGCCCGCACCAAGGCAGGCGGCGATTTTCTTGCGAAAATCGCCGCCTGCCTTGTTCTCTTCCCTTTTCACTATTCTCTTTTCTCTCCCCGCACCGTCCCCCGGCGATGCGTTGTAGGGGCGGCGGCATGCCCCGCTCCTACATTCATGTTCGATACTGCCTACCGCCCCTCATCCGGTCCCTTCGGGACCACATAGTAGAGATATGACTGCCACCGGCAGTCATGGATATTTCCATTCGCTGTGCGGGGCACGACCCTACACAGGGGAAGCCTTTCCTCAGAAGAACCAACTCCCCGCTTCTGAGAAAATTTTTAATTTTCCTTTTCTCTTCTCTTTTCGCTCTTCTCTCTTCTCTAAAAAAACCGGCCCATGCGGGGAATTCCGCATGGGCCGATCGTGTTGTGTCGGATATTAGATTTTCTTCTTCCGAAGCAGGGGGAACAGCATCACTGCCATGCCCGCTGCGGTCAGGGTCAGGACGCTCATCAGAGCGGTCACGTCCATGGGGTCGCCGGTGGCCGGAGTCACGGTGCCGGGCTTGGAGGGCTCGGTAGGCTTCGGCTCCGTGGGCTTGGGTTCGGTGGGTTTCGGCTCGGTGGGCCTGGGCTCCTCGGCCTTCTTGTTCACGGTCAGCGTCACGCTGGCGGTGACGGTCTCGTAGCCCTCTCCGGACTTGGTGACGGTAATGGTCACGTCTCCGGCCCCAACGATATGCACCAGGCCGTTCTCATCCACGGTGGCCACGTTCTCATTGTCGGACACATAGGTGAAGGTCAGGCCCTCCGCACCGCCGGAAACCGGCAGGGTGAAGTCGGCGTCGCCGTCGGTCAGGGTGCCGATCTCGCCGATGGTGATGGCGGGCTGGCTCAGCAGACGGTCCTCCTTGCCGATGGAACCGTTGTAGTCGCTGCGGATGCCGGAATCCCGGGCGGAGGTCACGGTGTAGTCGGCGGCGCTGCCCATGGTGATGAGGATGTCGCCGTCCAGACCGGCGGCGTAGAAGGCGCAGTTCCGCTCCGCTGCCCGCTGGGCCAGGATGGTGTCGCCGATGTCATCGGACTCCACGAACATGACCTTGGGCTGCACCGCATCCAGCCACTCGTCGCAGTTGGAGGTGTAAGCGCCATGGTGGTTGGTGTTGAAGATGTCGGCCCGGAGGGCATCGCCGTACTGCGCAGCCAGGGACCGCTCCTGATTGGTGTACAGGTCGCCGCAGGACAGGAAGCTGGAACCGCCGTAGGTGAATTTCAGCGCCAGGGACACGTTGTTCACGGCTCCGTCGGACCGGTCGCCGCTGGCCACCCAGGCATCATAGAATTCCTTGCCGGGATTGTACACGTTCACACTCACGCTGCCGATGGCCCGGACTTCGCCGGAGAGCAGCGTCTCATTCTGGGTGTCCGCAGGCAGCACGGCCTCCACGTTGGCCACATAGTTCTTCAGATCCGCAGGGCTGTGCCAGAAATGCTTCACGGTGCCGCCGATGCTCTTGAGGTACTCCACGGCGGTCACGGCTCCGCCCACATGGTCAATGTGGGGATGGCTGATGACCAGGTAGTCCAGTTCCTTCACGCCGAAGTCCTTCAGAAGCTGCACGATCTGGTCGGCACAGGTGTTCACGCCGGTGTCCAGCAGCATGGTCTCGCCGTCAGGGAACACCAGGAAGGTGCAGTCGCCGGGCTTGGAGGCCTTACCGGGCACGTTCAGCTCCGGCACGAACACATACATCCTGCCGTCGCCGCCCTGGGCCAGGGCGTCCCGGATGACCTTCCGCTGGGCGTCCAGCCGGTCGGCGTTGGCGTTGTCGGATCGCAGGTAGGCGGCCAGGATCAGGGCCATGTCCCCTCTGGTCAGGGTGTCGTCAGAATTCTTGGCGGTGCAGTCGGCAAGATAGCCGTTCCCGGCGGCCCAGGCCAGGGCATCGGTGCCGGTGGTGCGGCCGTTCTTCTCGGTGAACCGCCGCAGCAGCTCGGCCATGGCCCCCAGGGTCAGGGTCTCATTGGAAGCGGTGTCGATGAGGCCGGTGTTGATGGCCCACAGCTTGGCATTTTCGTACATACCGGGCTTGCCCGCCTTCCGGTACAGGGCTTCCACCACGGTCATCAGGTCGGCATTGTCGGCAGCGCCGAAGGCCTCGCCGGTCACGTCCACATAGCCCCGGCCGGTCAGGTACAGAGCGGCCTCGGCCACCTTGCCCTCGGTGTCGGAGAAGGGGGCATCGGTTTTCAGGAAATGGAAGGTGGCGTTGATGAGCTTGTCATTGCCGGAGGCGGAGGTGCTGATAAGGACCTTGCTCCAGTCGTTTTCAGTGCCGTTGTAGTACACATCGGAAAGAACGGTAGCGTCCTCAAAAGCCTTCAGGTCCACGCTCACCAGCGTGGAGGGCAGGTGAATTTCCGTCATGGCGGAGCAGCCACGGAATGCCTTGGAGCCGATGATGGTCAGGCCCTCAGGCAGGGTAAAGCTGGTCATTCTGGAGCACTGCCCGAAGGAGAAGGTGCCCACATACTGCAATGTAGTGGGGAACTCCACGCTCTCCACGCTGAGGCCCACGTTGAAGGCATAGCTGCCCACGGAGGTCACGCCCTCGCCGATGACGACGTGGCGAATTTCATCCCGGACATAGTACCAGGGGGTCTGAGAGCCGGAGGTCCAGCCGTTGTACATTTCGCCGGTGCCGGAGATGGTCATGGTGCGGCTCACGGGCTCATAGGTATAGGTCACGTTCCCGCCGCAGGAGCCGGTCAGGGGGTAGGACACGGGCACGGAGAACACCGGCTCGTTGCCTGCGCCGCTGGCGGCCTCGATGGCCTTCCAGTCCGCCTCGGCGCCGAAGAATACCACGTCCTTTACGCCAGCGAGGCCGGAGAAAGCGTTGGCGCCCATGCGTTTCACGCCGTACTTCACCACCACACGGTCGATGGTCCCGGCCTGGGCGGACCAGGGAGCCTCGTCAAAGGACGTGAAATCGTCCATAAGGCCGCTGCCCTCGCCGTCATAGTTCAGCACCAGTGCCGTGCCGGTGATGGCGTAGGAAATGCCGCCGCCGATCTGGCCGTAGCGATAGTCGCCGTCGGTGCAGTGGACCAGCAGTTTGGCGGTGTTCATGTTTTCGATGCAGTTGGGTCCCCCGTCAACACCGGTCCCGCTCAGCAGTGCCTTGTACTGGGCGATGGTCCCCAGATAAGTGATGGTCTCCAGCGGGGTCACATGGAAGGGACCGGCGACCGAGTTGGCCTTCGTCTCCAGATGCACGACGGAAGCGGGCAGAACCACCTCGGTCAGGCTGTTGCACTTGGTAAAGGTCTGGTCGTTCAGGGTGGTCAGCTGGCTCTTTTCCGTGCCAATGACCACTTTTTTCAGGTTGATGCACTGGTAGAAGGCCACCCGCTTCAGGGTCGTCAGGCTGTCGGGCAGGGTGATCTCGGTGAGGCCGTCGCAGGCCCGGAAGGTGCCTTCACCGATGGTGGTCAGGCTGGTGGCCGGGAACACCACTTCGGTCAGATTCCTGTCCTCATAGAAAAGCCGGTCGCCCAGGTAGGTAACGCCTTCTTCGACGACCACCTTCTTGACGGACAGCTTGTAGTCGTTCCAGGGCTGGCCGCTCTTGTTCTTGTAATCCGCAGTCTTGCCCTTGCCGGACAGGGTCAGCACACCGGTATCCAGGTCCAGGGTCCAGTCGATGTCGCCGGTCTTGCCGGAGGGATTCTCAGGCTTTTCCGGCTCGGTGGGCTCCACCGGGTCCGTGGGCTCCACATAAGCGCCGTAAACGTATTTACCGTCGGAGCAGGTGACGGTCAGGGCGTCGGTCTGCAGGGCCTTGTCCTGCTTCACCAGGGCATGCCACTGAGCCTGGGTACCCAGGAAGGTGATGGCGGTGGCGCTGACCTTATAGAAGGAACCTTTGCCCTTGTCGTCGACGGTCAGCTTGGTCAGGGACGCAGGAACGGTCAACGCCGTCAGGGCGGCGGCATTGGTAAATACCTGGTCCCCCATGGTGGTCAGCTTGCTGTCCTTGCCGCCCAGGGTCACGCTGGTCAGGCTGCTGTCGTCATAGAAAACCGTGCGGCCCAGGGTGGTCAGGCTGTCCGGGAAGGTCACGGACTTCAGCTTTTTGCACAGCCGGAAAGCACCGTTGCCCACCTTGGTCAGGGTGTCGGGCAGGTCAATGGACTCGATGGCCGTGGCCCGGAAGCACTCGGCTCCAATGCTGGTCAGGCCCTTGGGCAGAGTCACGTCCGTCAGCGCAGAGGCGCCGTAAAAGAGGTTCTTGCCCAGAACGGTAACGCCCTCCTCCACCACGACCTTGGTAATTTGGGTCATGTAGGACTGCCAGGGCTGGCCGTCCTTGGCATAATCCGTGGCGGTTGCGCCGGTGCCGGACAGCGTCAGCACGCCGTCGGCGTAACTCCAGTTCACGTCACCGGTGGTGCCGGAGGTCTCGGCGGCCCGGGCCACGGTGGGCAAGCCCATGCCGAGGACCAGTGCCAGACACAGCACCAGGCTCAAAAGCCGTTTGATTGTCGTTTGCATACATTTCTCCTCCTGAAATAATAAAATGGGTAATTGCGGCCCCAATCGGGGGAAAATACAAACAGGGAATAAGTTGTCGCCGGGATTTTTTGACCGCACCCCGGCGTAGTGTAAGGCTCCCCTGTGCAGGGGGAGCTGTCACAGCAACGCCGTGACTGAGGGGGTGTACGGTTGGACGGCGTGGAAGTGTGCCGACCCTTCTGAGAAATGCCTTCCCCGGGGGAAGGTGGCCCCGCCGGGAGATTTTACATCCTCCCGATGATGCCCTTATAGGTATGGTGCAGGGTGGAATTTTTCTGGGTGAGAATTTCAAAATTCCGGTTCTCGTCCACGGAAATCAGCGTGGAGCCATCCATGCCCATGGTGTAATAGGCGATGCCCCGCTTTTCCGTGCGCTCCACCAGTTCATAGCAGCCATCGTCGTCGCTGATGGCGTAGACGATCTTCGGGGCCACGGTGTCCAGCCAAATTTCCGTGTTGGAGGTATAGGCCCCATGGTGATTGGCCTTCATAATGTCCGCATGGAGGGCCGAACCGAACCGCTTGGCCACGGAGGCCTCTTTTCCGGCATACAGGTCGCCGGAGGTCAGGAACGTGGCCTTTCCGAAGGTGAAGTGCATGGCCAGAGACACGTTATTACCGGTCTCCACGTCCAGCATGGCGGTGTCGTCCACCCCCACCAGGTCCTCCGGAGAGGGGTTGTAGAACCGGATGGTCACACCGTCGATGGTCTCCACGTCCCCGGTCACGAAGGACCGGAAGGGAGTTTCCTCCGCCAGATGGGTCCGGATCTCCGCCAGATAGCCCTTGCAGTCCCGTCCGGGATACCAGAACTCGCCAATGGAGCCGCCCCGCTTATGCAGGGAATCGATGACCTCGGCCATGCCGCCCACATGGTCAATGTGGGGATGGCTGGCAACCATATAATCCAGCCGGTCGATGCCGGCCTTTTCCAGAAGTTCTACCACCCAATGGCCGCTGGCCGTTACGGCGGCGTCCAGGAGCATGGTCTTGCCCTTGGGGAAGATCATGAGGGTGCTGTCGCCGGGCTTGCCCTTCAGACCCGGGGTAATGATGTTCAGCATGAACACATGGAACCGGCCATCGCCCTGATTGGCCACCAGCTCCCGGATGCGCCGGACCTGCTCTGCGCTGCGGTCCGCCAGGGCCTCGTCACTTTGCAGGAACGCCGCCAGGGCACGGGCGCTGTTTTCCCGGTTGTCCGGGGTGGGATAGCCCTTGGACGCATACCAGGCAGCCGGGTCCTGGTCGCCTGCCTTGCCGTTGAACCGGGCGAACCGGTAGAAAAGCTCCGGCAGGCTTCCCGCGGCAATGCCCGTCCGCCGGGACCAGTCACGGGAGGAAATGTACATTCCCGGTGCCCCGGCCTTCCGGTACAGGGCCTCGGCGGCGATGTCCAGAATGCCCGGACGGTTGGCCGCAAAGGCATCCGGGGCCAAAAAGTCGTTATCGAGAAGATACTCCGCCGCCTCCGGGAACCGGGCGCCCCATTCAGGCACTTCCGGCGTGGGCGCAAAGGTCATGGCCGCAGTGGTCAATGCCTCGTTGCCACGGGCCACGGGGCTGATCTGCACCCGGGACCATTCCCCCTTCGTGCCGGCGTAGGTCACTTCTCCCAGGGTCTCCACCCCTTCCAGGGCCTTCATGTCAATGTATTTCAGGCTTCCGGGCAGGTGCAGCTTCCGCAGGCCGGACAGCCGGAAGGCCTTGGAGCGGATGGCCTCCACCCCTTCCGGGATGGTCAACTCCTCCAGAACGGGGCACTGGCTGAACGCATACACGCCGATGGTCCGCAGGGTTTCCGGCAGGGTCACGGAGCGAAGATTGGGAGCGGCAAAGAAGGCGGAGCTTCCAACGGTGGTCACGCCGGGCGTCACCAGGACCTCCTCCACGCCGTCGAGAATTTCCCGCCAGTCTCCCTGGGGGTTATCCGGCAGGTCGGTCATGGGCCCCGTGCCGGAAATGGTCAGGAGCCGCCGGGAGAGATTGTAGGAATAGACCGTATTTGCGCCGCAGGCGCCGGTGAATGCTGACATTGGGATACCTCTTTCTTTCAAAAGTGGGGATAAGCAAGGGAATCATCCATCCGGAAAAAGCAGATTGGGCCGGGTTCTGAAACCGCCCCCGGCGGGGCGTTTGCCTCCCGGCGTATAGGGGGAGGTGGCGTTGAAGGTGACGGAGGGGGTGTACGGTTGGTTCTTGTAGAAGCGTTCGTTCGATAGTCTCCTGCAAGCCGGAAGATTACACCCCCTCAGTCATGGCTTGCGCCATGACAGCTCCCCCTACACGCCGGGAGCCTTTGGACGGTGCTTCGGCCCGGTCCCTACCTCGCCGCAAAATTTCTCAGTACGCTCTGACCTCGAAGATTCTCGCCGCCGGGTAGCCGTAGGTCTCCCGGACGGTGATGCGGATGGCGTCGCAGTCCACACCGTCGGGAATTTCGTGGATATTCAGCCGCTGGCTGTTGTTGTCCACATCCTTGCTCCACACGGTCTCGCCGCCGGACAGGGCCTCCACGGTGTAATTCTTCACCAACTCGTGAGGCAGGCCCTTCACCTGACGGTCCCGGACGTTCCGGGTCATGGAGGGCATCAGTTCTCTGGTCAGGTTCGGGTCGAAGGTCAGCCGAATTTCATGGACCTTGGCAGCCTTTTCCAGGGTCAGGGTCAGGGCCGCATGGGTCAGGTCCTCAGACTCCCAGCAGTTCTCGGCCTCGCCCACCCGGCGGGCCACGCCGCTGATGACCTGCTCCGGCCCCAGACCGGCCTTGCAGGAGGTTGCCGTAACGGTGGCCTTCCGGCACAGGTCGGCGGGGTCGTGGTTGGTGAAGCCGGGAATAAAGCAGTCGTCCTTCAGCAGGGTCTGCTGCAGCTCGTCCATGTAATTCTCCACGCCCTCCGGTGTGCAGCCGTGGGCAACGGCCAGGGCCGCAGCCGTACCGACCGCCTGGCCGCCGATGGCGCAGGTGCCCATGACGCGGGTGGAGCCGAAGGCCATCTTACTGGTGCTGATGTCCCGGCCGGCCATCATCAGGTTGGGGATGGTCTTGTTCACGAAGCAGCGGTAGGGAATGGTGTAGCAGCCGTCAAAGTTCAGGATGCGGCTGGGCAGCTTGTCGAAGTCCATGATGCCGCCGGGGACGTGCTGGTCCATCTGCCAGCCGCCGTAGGCCACGGCATCGGGGAACACCCGGTTGGCCCGGACGTCGTTCTCCGTGAGCATATATTTGCCTTCCAGGCGGCGGCTCTCCCGGGTGCCGGGGACCATGCCCACCCAATCCAGGTCCAGATTGTCCACGCCGTGGTCGCCCTGGTTCTTCAGGTGGTCCCACACACCGTACACGCACTTCAAAAGCTCGTCCCGGATGTCCTCACTCTCTTTGATGATGTCATCCGCCGTGCCGCCCAGCTCGATCCACCAGTAGCCGTTGTCCACGTTGGAGAAGTGAGGCAAACGGCCGGAGCCTTCCTCAAACTTCACCAGCTTACCGCCGTCGGCATGGGAGCCCACGGAGTTGCTGTGCTCCCGGTATTTCAGGTCCTCCTCGGTGAAGGTGTAGGCCCAGTCGGGCTTGACGAAGTGAACTTTTTCGCCCCGGTCCACGGCGGAGAACATGATGGTGTTGCCCATGGTGTCGGTGTTGGCCATGTCGGGAGCATCGGCCTCATGAAATTCCGCCTTGCCCTCGCTGCCCATGCGGCTCTTGGCCCCGGCCATCACGCCCAGGGTGCCGTGGCCGGTGGCGTCCACGAAAATTCTGGCGGAAAGGCGGATCTCCGTCTCGGTGGAGTTCTGGTGGCAGATAACGGTCTTGACGGAGCCGTTTTCCATCTCCACATCGTCCATGTTGGTGTTCAGGTAGGATGTCAGGTTCTTCTGGAAACGAACCTTTTCCCACATCACGCTGTCAAACACCGGGAAGCAGGCATAGGGGTTCCGGCGCTTGTTTTCCAGCAGGATTTCCATCAGGATGCCGGTCTCGGCCAGGTCCTTCTTGGCAGCGTGGGAGCTGGCACCCACGATGTGCATTCGGATCTCGCTGCTGGCGTTGCCGCCGAACATGGACCGGTTCTGAACAATGGCAGTACGTGCGCCGTGGCGGGCAGCAGAAATAGCGGCGCAGATGCCGCTGAGACCGCCGCCTACAACGACGATGTCGTAAGTTTCTTCAATGCGATGGATAGACATTCCGATCTTCCTCCTGATCTGTCTCGGCCTTCCGGAGGGGTCCGGAGGGCATTTGTGAGAAATGGCAAAAACGGCAGGTTGTTTTTGTGCAACTTGCAGCACAATCCCATCGTTTCTTTTAGTATGTTATCACAAAACAGGGCCACTGTCAACCGATTCCCGATAAATGTCGGGACAAAGTTCAAATTTTACATCATAAGACATATCCTGCCCCCGCCGCAAAATGACGAAGCCGTAAGTGGGCCAATAACGCACCCCCCGGCGAGGCGTTAAGCTCCCCCTGCACAGGGGAAGGCTTCCCTCAGAAGGACCTCCTCCCTGCTTCTGAGAAAAATTTTTATCCTTCCTTTTCTCTTCACTTTTCTCTTTTCCCTCTTCTCTTTTCTCTTAAAAAACAAAAATTCCTCCCCATGGAGCGCATAGGCGTTCCACGGGGAGGTCATGTTTTTTCCTGCTTCGGCAGAGTTTATTTTGCGTACTCGATGGCCTTGGTCTCCCGGATGACGTTGACCTTGATCTGGCCGGGGTATTCCAACTCGGCCTCGATCTTCTTGGCAATGTCCCGGGCCAGGAGGATCATGTTGTCCTCGGTGACTTCCTCCGGCTTCACCATAATCCGCACTTCCCGGCCGGCCTGGATGGCGTATGCCTTCTCCACGCCGGGGTAAGAGCCGGTCAGTTCTTCCAGCTTCTGGAGACGGCGGATATAATTTTCCACATTCTCCCGCCGGGCGCCGGGCCGTGCCGCCGAAATGGCGTCCGCCGCCTGGACCAGCACGGCAATGACGGTCTTGGGTTCCACGTCGCCATGGTGCGCCTCGATGGCGTTGACGATGACGGGGTTCTCCTTGTACTTTCGGGCCAGATCGGCGCCCAACTGCACATGGCTGCCCTCGACCTCGTGGTCGATGGACTTGCCCAGATCATGCAGCAGACCGGCCCGCTTGGCCATGGCCACATCCACGCCCAGCTCCGCAGCCATGAGGCCCGCAATGTGGGCCACCTCCATGGAGTGGTTCAGCACGTTCTGACCATAGCTGGTCCGATACTTCTGACGGCCCAGAATTTTCACCAGTTCCGGGTTCAGGCCGTGAACGCCGGTCTCGTAGCAGGCCCGCTCGCCTTCCTCCCGGATGGTCCGGTCCACTTCCTTCTTGGCCTTCTCCACGCAGTCCTCGATGCGGGTGGGATGGATCCGGCCGTCCTGGATGAGCTTTTCCAGGGCCAGACGGGCGATCTCCCGGCGAACCGGATCGAAGCTGGACACGGTGATGGCCTCCGGGGTGTCGTCGATAATGAGGTCCACACCGGTGATGGTCTCCAGGGTCCGGATGTTCCGGCCCTCCCGGCCAATGATGCGGCCCTTCATCTCGTCATTGGGCAGGGGCACCACAGAGACCGTGGTCTCGGCGGAATGATCGGCGGCGCAGCGCTGGATGGCGGTAGCGATGATCTCCCGGGCCTTGTCGTCGGCCTCGTCCTTGGTCTGCTGCTCAATTTCCTTGATCTTCATGGCAGCATCGTGGCGCACATCGGCCTCCACGCTGTCCAGCAGGACCTGCTTTGCCTGGTCCTGGGTCAGACCGGAAATTTCTTCCAGCTTGGTGAGCTGCTGCTGACGGTACTCTTCGGCCTGGGTCCTCTGGTTCGCCGCATCGGCCAGGCGGCGATTCAAATCTTCTTCCTTACGCTCAAAAGCCTCGGCTTTCTTGTCAAGGGTGGATTCTTTCTGCTCCAGCCGCCGCTCCTGCTTGGTCAGCTCGGCCCGGCGCTCCTTGACTTCCTTTTCGTACTCAGTACGGGATTTATGGATCTCGTCCTTGGCTTCCAGCAGAAGCTCCTTCTTGCGGTTCTCGCCGCCCCGGATGGCTTCGTTGATGATGCGGGTAGCCTCCTCCTCAGCAGAGCCGATCTCCCGTTCGCCCACACGCTTGCGGTAGAGGACGCCTGCGGCAAAGGCCAGCGCACACAGCGCCAGTACGCCAAGTACGATCAGAACGATCTTTAACGGTCCCATATTTTTTGAGCACACCTCCTTTTTAGAATCGGCAGTGGGCCGATGGGGTGCGTCCATGTTGTAAAATTGGCAGAAAAACCGACCGGGGAACAGCCCCGGCGGGCAATATCAACACAAAGAAACGCCATGAGGCGCAAAAAACCCAACGGGCAAATGCCGGATAAAAATGAAACACAGCGAATTATACAATCCCCGTGTACACCATACCGAATCTATTGTAACCTTTCCCACAGGGAATGTCAAGGACAAATGTGTGTTTGATCTTGATTTTTCCGGAGAAGTTCCGGCGAGGCGAAAAAATAGCCTTCCCCTGGGGGAAGGTGGCTGCCCGTCAGGGCAGACGGATGAGGGGCGGTAGGCAGTATCGTTCACGAATGTAGGGGCGGCGGCATGCCCCGCCCCTACAAAACCCCGCCGGGGGATTTTTCTTACTCTCTCCCCGAGAGGTAAATCAGCAGCACGGCCACGTCCGCCGGGCTGACGCCGGAGATACGGCCCGCCTGGCCGATGGACACCGGCCGGACCTGCTGCAATTTCTCCCGGGCTTCCAGCCGAAGGCCGGGAATGGCGGCATAATCCAGATCGTCGGGCAGCAAGCGGGACTCCTCCTGCCGGAACTGCTCCACCTGCTTCTCCTGCCGGGCCAGATACCCGGCATATTTCACCTGAATCTCCACCTCATCGGTGACGGCCTTGGGCAATTCCGGCCGCTCCGGGTCGAATGCCGCCAGGTCCCCATAGCCGATCTGGGGCCGCCGGAGCAGGTCTGCCAATCGGGCGGAACCCTTCACCGGGGCGGAATCCCGACTGGTCAACAGGGCGTTCAGAGCCTCGCTTTCCGCCACGCCGGTGCTTTCCAGCCGCTTGGCTTCCCGCTTCACGGCGGCATATTTTTCCTCCACCGCCCGGAGCCGTTCCGGGCTTACCAAGCCGATCTTCGCCCCGATGGAGGTGAGCCGGGCGTCGGCGTTGTCCTGCCGGTGGAGCAGGCGATACTCGGACCGGCTGGTCATAATTCGGTAGGGTTCCTCCGTGCCTTTCGTCACCAAATCGTCGATCAGCGTGCCGATATAGCTGGTCTCCCGGGTCAAGATCATCGGCTCCCGGCCCAGAATTTTCAGCGCCGCATTGACCCCCGCCACGAACCCCTGGACCGCCGCTTCTTCATAGCCGGAGGTGCCGTTGAACTGCCCCGCCCCGTAAAGGCCGGGGACTTTTTTCGTCTCCAAGGTGGGATACAGCTGGATGGGGTCGATGCACTCGTACTCGATGGCGTAGGCAGGCCGCATGACCTCCGCCCGCTCCAGTCCCGGCACGGTGTGCAGCATGGCAAGCTGCACCTCCTCCGGCATACTGGAAGAAAAGCCCTGGATATACAGTTCTTCTGTATTTTCCCCGCAAGGCTCCACGAAAAGCTGGTGACGGGTCTTGTCCGGGAACCGGACGATCTTCGTCTCGATGCTGGGGCAGTACCGGGGGCCCACCCCGGAAATGGTCCCGTCATACATGGGGCTCCGGTCCAGATTGGCCCGGATAATCTCGTGAGTCGCCTCGCAGGTGTAGGTCAGATAGCACACGGCGCTGTTGTTCACGCACCCGGTGGTCCGGTAAGAGAAGGGTTCGGGGGCTTCATCCCCCGGCTGGACCTCCATTTTGGAAAAGTCCACGCTCCGCCGGTTCACCCGTGGGGGCGTGCCGGTCTTGAATCGCCGCAGCTCCAGGCCAAGGGAGCGCAGACTGTCCGCCAGTCCCTGAGAGGGGTGCATCCCATCGGGGCCGGAGGGGTACACACAGGAGCCGGTGATCACAGTGCTGTCCAGATAGGTCCCGGTGGCCACCACCACAGCCTTCACCGGATAAACAGCCCCCAACTGCGTGACCACGGCGGAAACCGCCCCGTTTTCGGTGCGGATCTCGACAATTTGCGCCTGTTTCAGGGAGAGATTTTCCTGCAATTCCAGGGTGTGCTTCATATATTCCTGATACCGCCGCCGGTCCGCTTGGGCCCGCAAGGAATGGACCGCCGGGCCCTTGCCCCGGTTCAGCATCCGGTACTGGATGCAGGCATGGTCGGCGGCGTAGCCCATTTCGCCCCCCAGGGCGTCCAGTTCCCGGACCAGGTGGCCTTTCCCGGTGCCGCCGATGGCGGGATTGCAGGGCATATTGCCCACGGCATCCAGATTGATGGTAAATACCGCCGTTTTGCAGCCCAACCGTGCGCTGGCAAGGCCCGCTTCGATGCCAGCGTGACCGGCGCCGATTACCGCCACGTCAAAGGCTTCCGCCAGATACTCGCTCATGCTTCCGCCTCGGCCGGGATGGGATGGCAGATGATCTCGCAGCGGTTGATGGGGGTCCCCAGGGCGTGGAATTTCTCCTCATAGCCGGTCATAATGCCCACGATGCCGTTTTCGTGGAGGTTCCGGGTAAGATTCTTGGTGGGCAGGCCCACGGCCTCCAGTTCCTCCAAAGTGAACTCGAACAACTTGGCGTTGTCGGTCTTGAAATGGATTTCGCCCCCGTCCCGAATGACACGGGTGTACATTTTCAGGAAGGTGTGGTAGGTCAGCCGCCGCTTGGCGTTCTTGCTCCGGGGCCAGGGGTCCGGGAAGTTAATGAACATCCGGTCGATTTCGCCGAAGGCGAAGCAGCCCTCCATCAGCGCCACGTCCAGGTCCACGAAAAAGACGTTTTTAAGGCCCATATCCCGCGCTTTTTCCATGGCCATAACCATAGCCTCCCGGCAGCGCTCGATGGCGATGAGCAGGATGTCCGGGTTGGCCTGGGCGGTCTCCACGGTGAATTTGCCCTTGCCGCAGCCAATTTCCACCCACAGCTCTCTGGCCTGTGGGTACAGGCTCCGCCAGGAACCCTTCATGGCCACCGGGTCCTTCACCTGCCAGGCGGCGCAGGCCTCCATCCGGGGCTCCAAATTTGCTTTTTTCCGCATTCTCATGGGGTATTCCTCCAAAACCCGAAAAATTCGGGGGATTTCTTATCAACATAGCATTATATCAGAAGCAGGCCCATCCGTCAAAGGAAATCTGAAAAAATCCCCCCGGTGGGCTTGTGATGGGGCGAAAAATCGGTTATAATAGGAAAAGTTTTGAAGAAGGAGGCAGACCCATGGAAGATCACGTTCACGAAGCCCTGTCCGAGGAGGAGCACGCCTACCTGCACGCCCACGGCCTGCCCCATTCCCACGGCCACGTCCACGAGAATCAGAAGGCCGTTGTGAACCGGCTGGCCCGTGCCGTCGGCCATCTGGAAAAGGTCAAGCGGATGGTGGAGGAGGGGTATGACTGCTCCGAGGTGCTCATCCAGCTGGCGGCAGTCCGGTCGGCTCTGGACAATACCGCCAAGGTCATTCTGAAGGACCACATGCGCCACTGCGTGGTGGACGCCGTGGCCGCCGGGGATCAGAAATCCATCGACAACCTCTGCGAGGCCATTGATAAATACATGAAATAAAGACATAAAATCCGCAAAACGCATACGCAAAATACCCACCGCCCCGGCAGGAGATTTTTCTCCCCGCCGGGGCGTAAGCCTCCCGGCATGCAGGGGGAGGTGTCCCCGAAGGGGCCGGAGGGGGTGTACGGTTTGATGTCGTAGAAGTGTACCGAACCTTCTGAGGGATGCCTTCCCCTGGGGGGCATGCCCCGCGCAGCGAATAGAAATATTCATGACTGCCGGTGGCAGTCATACCGCTACTAAGTGGCCCCGAAGGGCCGGATGAAGGGCGGGATGCAGCATCGTTATTGCGTGTAGGGGCGGCGGCATGCCCCGCCCGCCAGCTAACGTTGCCAGAACGGTAAAATCGACATTAAGACTTCCGGGAGAGAGGAAGGCTTCCCCTGGAGGGGAAGCTGTCGCAACGTCAGTTGCGACTGATGAGGTCGAAGCGATCGATTATCACCATAAGTTGGTACGACGCTGTTACCTTCGACCTCATCCGTTACGCTTTTGGCGTGACACCTTCCCCTGGAGGGGAAGGCATTCGGACGGTCCCTATCGTAAGCAAAAACAGGCTCTCCCATGGTCTTTCCATGAGAGAGCCTGCGTTTTTACAATGCCGTGTGTATTGAATTGCCCGGAGAATACGTTCTTTTCAGGGCTGTGTTTCAGCGGGCTTTGCCACCAAGAAGCACATATCATTGGGTTCTCCGCTTTCCTCGCTGAAGAAATTGTAGAACGTGAAGTTGTACAGGAACCGTTCTGCGCTGTAAATTCCGTAGCCGTCCTGGTTGTGGTCGGTGGTATCGTAGGGGTCGGCGACGATGATCACATCGTCCTGGGTGGTTTCCGTGCCCATGGTATCATAGCCGATGATGACCTGCCAGTGTCCGCCCCAGTCGTTCCAGCCAATGGCGATGGGGTTGCCTTCCTTCAGGGTCTGCTGAATGAAGTCGAAGGTGAACACTTCCGCCACCGTATCCCGGCAGTCCAATGTGGAGAACACGTCGAATCCACCCACGCCCTCAAACATCTCCACCATGCCGGACATGGAGGTGGCGCCGGGGGTCAGGCCGTTGCTGCGGAACTGGGCCAGAGTCTCTTCGCTGTAGTCTCCCCGCTTTCCGTACCACTCCAGCATCATCAGCACGCTGCTGACGCCGCAGCTCCATTCGCTGGTCTGCTGCTGGGTCTTGAAGTTGGTGAGGATGGTCAAGGTGTCGGTGCTTTTCATGTTGTAAAAGTCCGGGGCCTTGAAATAGGGGCTGTCGGGATGGTCGCCCTGGCGCTCCACGCTGTCCGCGCCGTCGTCGGGGCTCAGGTCGCAGGAATAGGGGATCTTCATCTCATCCGAGGGGGTCCCGGCAGACTTGGCGCAGCCTGCCAGAAGAGTAAAGCAAACAGTAAGTACAAGAGTAAATACAATTAGTTTTTTCATCGTTTTAACACTCCATTTTCACAATAAAAAAGTAATTGTACTTGCTGAACAAACCCGCCTTATATTGTATTATTTATGATCGGGCAGAAACCTGTCCTCCCTTTATTTATCCAATGATCCGGTCGTTTTTCGGAGTCTATATAGTAATTTGTCTTTTGCTGGAAAGCCAGATAGAACGGTCTACTTTTACTACTCTCATGCTGTTTTCACAAGTACAGCCTGCAAAAGCAGGCGCAGAAGACTTGGGCAAGAGATGTATTCTTCGCCGGGACCTCCTTTCGGTGGATCGCTCAATACACAACGGGACCCATTATACCAGCGCAGCGGAGAATTGTAAGAAATTTTTGGCCCGCCGGAATAAATTGGTAGGAACTGTCAAAGGGAGGGGAAATTTCCCCGCCGCAGTCGTGGAATATCCCGTGGAGCAGCGGTACTTGGCAGTGGGATAAACGGATATAGGACGTCCGGCACGCCCGATTTTGTTTGCAGGGCGCAGACACGCCCCGATGCACCGACTTCTATACGCCTCGCCCGCCCCTACAAAGCTCCGCCGGGGATTGTGCGGGGACACCGCCTTCTCCATTGACTTTTCCCCCGGGAAATGCTATCATAACCCCAGAAGTATCGTTCCGGAGGGACATTTTTATGATTTATGGCTTTATGGCCCTGTTCGCGGCGCTGATCGTGGCGGCGGATCAGGTGACAAAATATCTGGTGGTGACGAACATCCCCCTTTACACCCGGGTTCCCGCCATTCCCGGCCTCATTCACTGGACCTACGTCCAGAACACCGGTGCCGCCTTTTCCTCTTTTGAGGGGATGCGCTGGCTGTTCGTGGTGATTTTTGCCGTTTTTACGGGCCTTATCATCTGGGAATTCTCTAGAAAACGCTGGCCTCTGACCATGTTCGAGCGCTGGTGCATCACCGCCATCTACGCCGGGGGCTTGGGCAACATCATCGACCGGGTGCGGCTGGGCTATGTGGTGGATATGATCGAGACGGAGTTTATTTCCTTCCCGGTGTTCAACGTGGCAGACTGCTTCATCACCTGCGGCTGTGCCGCCCTGCTCATCCACCTGATCTTCTTCAACAAGAACTTTTGGAAGGACGCCAAAGCATGATTTTATACGCCGACACTCCCGGCGAGCGGCTGGACGCTTTTCTGAGCCGGTCCGTGGAGGACCTGAGCCGCAGCGCCGCCCAGAAATTGCTGGAGGAGGGCTGCGTGAAGCGCAACGGCAAGCCGGGGAAGAAAAATGACCGCTTGGAACCGGGGGACGCCATCGATGTGACCATCCCGGAGCCGAAGCCCCTGGAAGCGGTGCCCACGAAAATGGACCTGGAAATTGCCTACGAGGACGAGGACGTGCTGGTCGTCAACAAGCCCAAGGGGCTGGTGGTCCACCCCGCTGCCGGACATGAGGACGATACCCTGGTCAACGGCCTTTTGTATGCCCGTGGGGACAGCCTTTCCGGCATCAACGGGGTTCTGCGGCCGGGCATCGTCCACCGCATTGACAAGGACACCTCCGGCCTGCTGGCCATTGCCAAAAACGACCTGGCCCACAGCGTTCTGGCTTCCCAGCTGAAGGACCATACCATGTGCCGGACCTACGACGCCATCGTCTGCGGAAATCTGAAGGACGACACCGGCACGGTGGATGCGCCCATCGGCCGAAGCCCCTCGGACCGGAAGAAAATGTGCGTCATCACCCGGAATTCCAAGCCCGCCGTGACCCATTATGAAGTGGTGAAGCGCTACAAGGGCTATACCCACATCCGCTGCCGGTTGGAGACGGGCCGGACCCATCAAATTCGGGTCCACATGGCCTACATCGGCCACCCGCTGCTGGGGGACACCGTCTACGGCCACAAAAAGCCGGAGCTGGGCCAGTCCAGCCAATGCCTCCACGCTTCGCTTCTGCAATTTACCCACCCCAGGACCGGACGGCCCGTGCTGGTGTATGCGCCGCTGCCGGCGTATTTTCAGCAGGTCCTGGAGAAACTAGAAAGGATGCAATGAGATGCTGTTTTCCGACGTGCTTTTGACCGTGGATTTTGACCGGACCCTCACCGCCCAGAATTCCACCATCCCGGAGCGGAATCTGGAAGCCATCGCCTATTTTATGGAAAACGGCGGGGCCTTCACGGTGAATACCGGCCGGAGCATCCCTACCTTCCGGCAGTATCTCTATACTTTGCCCCACAGTGCCCCGTTCCTCCTCTATAACGGCGGGGCCACCTGGCAGGACGGGAGGCTGGACAACATCCGGGAAATTCCCGTGCCTTTGGAGCAGGTGGTCTCGGAGGTGTCCGGAAAATACCCGGACCTGAATCTGGAGGTCCAGGGGGTGGCGGCCCACTTCTGCAACCGCATCACCCCGGGGGTCAAGGCTTTTTATGATTTTATGAAGTGCGATTATGCGCCCCTGTCCCAGCGGGACCCGGCGGAGCCGTTCCTGAAATTCTCCCTGTTCGGCTATCTGGACGAGCACGCCAGTGTGGATTCTCTGTTCCATGCCACGGCGGAGGAAGTGGCGGAAATGGACGCCGTGGAGCAGTGGCTGAAGGATACTTACGCCGGAAAGGCAGCGGTATTCCGGGCAGCGCCGAGAATCGTGGACGTGCAGGCCAATGGTGTGTCGAAAATACGCTCCGCCCGGAATTTACAGGCCCAAATGGGCCGGAAAATCCTGGTCTGTGTGGGGGATGCGGAGAACGACCGGCCCATGCTGGAAGGAGCAGACTTTGCCTATGTTCCGGCGGACGGGGTTATTGCCGGGGCCTTTGAACGGGTCTGCGGCTGCGACGACGGGGCCGTGGCGGACGTGATCTACAAAAAAATTCCGGAAATTTTGAAAAATAGTTGACAAACTGGCTTTTCTATGCTAGAATCTAAAAGCTGATACAGCCAGTCCGCGGGTGTAGTTCAATGGTAGAACACCAGCCTTCCAAGCTGGATACGCGGGTCCGATTCCCGTCACCCGCTCCATTGATATGCGCCAGTAGCTCATCTGGATAGAGCAACTGCCTTCTAAGCAGTAGGTAGGGGGTTCGAGTCCCTTCTGGCGTACCAGTTAAAAGAATATGGTGGATATGGCCTAGTTGGCTAAGGCGTCAGATTGTGGCTCTGAAGATCGTGGGTTCGAGTCCCATTATCCACCCCAGAAAAGCACCTGCAATTCTGCAGGTGCTTTTTTCATGCCTGAAAACAGAGATATCCCCCGGCGAGGCGCCGGCTCCCCCTGCGTAGGGGAATCAGCCTGTCCTTGCAGGCGCTCAGCCCCCTGCTAAGAGGGGGCTGAGCGCATTGTGGCTTATTGCTGCAGGCGGAAGCGTTCCCCGCCTGCGTCCCGTACCGATGCCGTAAAAGCGCAGGAGGCAAAGTCTGCCTGCAGAACGGCGGTTTCGCCCTGACGGCTCCAGGTCAACTCCAGGGTGCTTCCCGAAGCCTTGGCTGTGATCTCGGCATCCTGGGCAAACACGGCGAAGGTGTTCCGCATCCGCATCAGCTCCAGCTGCCTCAGAACGACCTCTTTTTTGAGTCCCTGTGCAACGTCGTCCGGCGACAGATTGGTCCGATTGATCTCCTTGTGACCGTCTTTTCCTGCCCGGCGCATGGCTTCATAGTCGTTTTTGCCTGCGAACAGATCCAGATACCAGACCTGGGGCTTTCCGGGCATGAACATCTGAACAGCCCGGGCCAGCAGCATCCGCCGGTCGTCTTCGCCCAGAGCACTGTAATAGGTGGCGTTCACCTGGTAATATACGTTCTTCTGACCGTGGAGGTTTTTCACATAACCGCCCCGGCTGACCACCGTATCGATGAGGCTTCCGATGCGCGCCTCGTCCAGAAGCCCTTTCAGGTCCAGAAGGGGAATGCCGTCATGACAGCCCAGCATATTGACCGTTCGGATGTGATTTTGCGTGATCTCGTCAATCCAGCGCTTCAGATAGGCACCGCTGTGCTGCTCGAAGGCATCGATCAGCAGACCCGGCAGGAAGAAATCATAGACCATGTAGCCCTTGGAGGCCAGCAGTGCATAGGTCTTTTCACCGTAGCTGGCGTGAATTTCCGGCAGCAGTGTCAGCCCCAGGGGCTTTGCAAGCGCTGCGATCCGGTCCAGCAGCTCCCAGGTGCCGGGGTCATTCAGAAAATTCCGTGCGCCGACCTCCTTGGGGGCGTAGGCGAAGGCATCCAGCCGGACGATGGCAGCTCCGTAACCGGCCAGGGTCTCCAGCGTTTTTTGATAGTAGTCCCGGACCAGGGGAGAGCGGATATTCAGGTCCATCTGCCCCAGATATTTCCGGCGGCTCTCCAGATAGGCGCATACGGCTTCCCGATAAGCGTTCAGCTTTCCAAAATCCATTTCGGCGGGAGCTTTTCCGGCATCCAGTGCTTCATTGACCATTCCGGACAGCAGGGCGGCCTCTCCGTATTGCAAAGGCGCTGCCTGCATCAGGTCCTGGGGGTCCACCCGGTCGTATTCCACCTTCTGGTAGAACGTATTCCAATAGGGGACATCCCGGCCGTCCGGGAAACGTACCATCAGAATCGGCAGACCGGGCTTCCGGAAGAACATATTCTGTGTAAGCTCCGGGTCCGGCCGGATATAGCCCTGGGCGGTCATGGTTCCGTGGCCTTCCCAGAATCGGTTCCAGTCAATAAAGAAATCCCGGTAAGGGGAACGGTCTCCGTTTTTCAGAATATCCTGAAATTCCTTGGACAGTACGGAGGCATGATTCAGGATGAAATCCAGGGCCAGGTCCATATCCATGGCCCGGAGATCGTCCAGGTCCTCCGGAGAGGAGAGCAGACGGTTCAGGCCGTAGTCGATCAAAGAAAAGCCCCGGTCCAGGTCCGTGTTGAAAATGCTGGGCAGGATATAGAAGGAGGTAAACGCATTTTTCAGCTCCGGCCGTTTCAGAACGGCTACGATGTCTCCCAACGTTCCGCCAATGCTGTCCGGATAGGCGTTGAGCATCACGCCCATGGGATTCTGATGGGCCATATTATCCCTCCATTTCTGCCCGATACTGGGCGTAGGTCAGATTTTCTCCGGTTTTTGCCAGAATGATCTTCGCCTTATGGGCGCAGCGGTCCAGCTCTGCCTGCTCGATCTCCAGGACCATGGTAGTGAAGGCGCTGTCCGTCTTTCCGTCCCGGCTGCGGCTGCGCCGGTGGGCACGGGTCTGCTCCGGGGTGCTGTTCAGCAGGATGGGGATGTCCACGCCTCGGAGGAAGTCACTGTTTCCGTGGGTCCACTCGAGGATCAGCACGTTGGTATCGGAAAGGTCTACGGCATCATACCACCGTGCATCCTCCGTCCGGCCCATCCGCTTGAGCCAGATCGATTCCGCACCGGCATGGAATTCGGAGAGGATGCCATTCAGCTCTTTATAATCTTGCTCCAGGTCGGTGCCCAGATAGGCGGCCAGGGCTTTCCGCCCACTGTCCTGGTAGACGGTCAGCCAGGGATAGGCTGTCCGCAGGGCCGGGTCTGCATCCGTCTCCTGCTGCCACAGCCCGGAAAGCGTTTCCCGGACGGAAGCACTGTACACGCCGCCGTCTACCAGACCCCGCAGACCGGCGACACGGAAGATTCGGTTCCGCTCGGCGTCGTTGTACATGGGGATACGCAGGGGGTAGTTGTCGCCGGACAGGGTATAGCTCCCGATGCCTGCGCTGCGGAAGTAATGGCTCAGCAGGGAGGCAATTTCGGATTTACCGACGCCGGAGCCACCGCAGACCGAGATGACTACCCGGCCATTGTGGGCGTGTTCTGCCGCCAGGGGTACCAACAGGGGGAAAATCGTGTTGGCCTTGGCAATATGTTCCGGCCCGATCTGGACCTTGTCTCCTGGCATATCCCCTTGGGGAATGGGTCCGTCCGTCCGGGGCGGGGTCCAGCCGCTCAGGCCGGACGCCAATTTTTGAATCGCGTCAATGTTCATATTCTTTTCCTCGTATCATAAGATTTGCAAATAGTTTTCAGTGCATCCTTCCGAAAATGTGCGGTCTTTTTGGGCAAAAACGCAAAGTGCTGTCTGTCCGGCAGTTACCCGCCGGACAGACAGTATGTACTCAATTTTCCTTCGGGCTGAACCGGGGCATCTGTCCCAGAGTGACCATATAGGAGCTGGTTTGCAGTTTCTTGTAGTAATAGGCGTACTTGGCCAGCTGCTCGTCGGGGATCATGTGGGTATGATTGCAGAGCTCGCAGACATCAAAGGACTTATTATAGAGCTTCCATTCCGGACGGCCGTCTCCGTTGGGATCACCGGTGGCCACAAAGGCGTACCAGTAGCCCTGAATCAGCTCCATGAAGTCATAGTCTGCGCCGACCCAATGGTAGGGGAAGAAGGGATTGCGCTCGCCCTTATCCACCGTTCCGAACACATAGGGCATTTCGGCACAGTGAGGGCTGCCGGCATCCCGGCCCCGCTGGGTCTCATTTTCCTTGGACATGAGCCAAACATAGGCGTTCCGGCCGTACTTCCGGCACAGCTCCGCCAGCTTTACGGAACCCATCAGCATAATATCCGAGGCGATGGTGCTGACCTGCTTGGCAGCCTGCACGGCGGTTTCGGCGGGATACCAGGCGTGCATATTTTCGTAGTTATCCGGGAAGGCGTCTTTCAGGTATGCCTCATAGGCCTCCACGCTGAACTGTTCCGGGTCCACACAGGGGAATTCCTGAGAACAGCTGCCGATCATCACGTCAAAATCGTTGAACTCTCCGGCGTCCATGATCTCGGAGTACCGCTTGGGCAAGAACTCGCCGTCCACGCAGAAGCTGAAGCCTCCGTGGAAGCCCACCTCAGCCGTGTACTGCTCGTAAGCGTCAAACAGTTCCCAGGCATCCCGACGGCGCAGGTCCTCGATGGAGTCACAGTGGATGCGCTTCATGAATTCCACACCCCGCTGCTCCAGTACGCTGCGGTCCTCGGGCTGCATGAAGCCCCAGTAAATGGGACCGCTCTCGATGGACACCCGCTGAACGATCCCCTTCATCAACGGGGAAGCGTGCAGGGCACCGGTCCCGGCCGCACCGCCGGACTGACCGGCGACGGTGATCCGCTCCGGGTCGCCGCCGAAGGCGGCAATATTCTCTTTTACCCACTGGCAGGCTTTACGCATATCGTACAGGGCATAGTTGCCGGAAGTGCCGCCGCCCTCTTTTGTCAGATCCGGGTGGGCGAAGAAGCCCAGGAAGCCCAGACGGTAGTTGATGGTCACAACAATAACGTCCTTCCGCCCGGCAAAGCCCGTGCCGTCGCAGACCACCTCGCAGCCGCTTCCGGCCACCATGCCGCCGCCGTGGATCCAGACGAATACCGGCAGCTTGTCCTCCGGGGTTTGGGCGGGGGTCCACACATTCAGATACAGACAGTCCTCCTCATATTGGGAGGGAGCCAGGAACTGGGGAACGCCATGAACATTGGCAGGGGCTTCGGCCACCTCCATGACATGCTGTACGGAAGCGGCGGAATAAGCCGTCGCCTGCCGGATGCCCCGCCAGCAGCCGGGATCCTGAGGCTTGCGGAAGCGATTCTCACCGATGGGGGGCGCCGCATACGGGATGCCCTTGAACACCTTCAGTCTTCCGTCTGTGTAACCCTGCAGCCAGCCCTGACGGACCTTTACTCTGGCAGTATCAAATAAACTCATTTTCATACCTCCGTTTTGACGGCTTGAAGCCGCGTTCTTATGGCTTCTATTATACGGTATCTTCCGGGGGAGCGTTATTAAAAATGTGCCGCCCGTTGTTGAATATATGGCTTTTTGCCTCCGGGAGGAAAATAGAACTGGACTTTTTTTCTAAATGGTAGTACACTTTATCAAAAGAGTTTTCCGGCTGGGTCTGGTTTAATATAGGCAGCAAGAGGGGCAAAGCCCCCTCGGAATGAAAGACGGAAGGATCTGAAGAAATGAAAAAGTTATTGGCTCTGTTCCTGGCCCTGGCCATGGTCCTGGGGTTGGCTGCCTGCAGCGGAAGCGGTACGCCCGCCGGCACTACGGCCCCGGCTGCAAGCAGCACGGGCAAAGACACGACCCCTGCCGATCCTACGACCTCCGGTGAGGTCAGCCACATCAAGCTGGGGCTCATCACCCTGATGACGGTCCCCAGCGCCGAAGCCACCAAGAATGTGGAAAATGACATCAACAAGTATCTGAAGGAGACTCTGGGCATTTCCAACTATGTGCTGGATCTGAGCATCATCTCCATAGCGGACTTCGCTACCACCATCCCCATGGAGCTGGCCAGCGGCAGCGGTTCTGACTTGGTTATGATGCTGGGCACCATGGGCAACTTTGTGGACAACGGCTATCTGATTCCGCTGAACGATTATCTGGACAATGAACTGAAGCCCACCGTGGACAAGATTGGCAACATCCTGGAAAACGGTAAGATCGGCGGAAACGTCTACATGGTTCCCCGGTACTTCGGCACCGTTCTGGACTGGAAGTTCATTTACAACAAGGCTCTGGTGGACGGCAAGTACGATATGAGCAAGGTCCACGACATGGCCTCCCTGGAGGATTGCCTGGCGGCCCTGAAGGAAGCATATCCGGATGAGCATTTCCTGGTTTACGCCGATCAGTTCCCCTCCATTTACAGCTATGATATGAATGTTTCCGGCGTCGGCGCCGTTGGCGGCGTTGGCTCCTCCGTGTCCAGTGCCGTGGCAACGGTAGGCGACGACCCCACGCTGGTGAACTTCTACGAGACCGACGCCTTCAAGACCGCTATCCGGAAGGCTTACGAGTTCCGTCAGAAGGGCTATCTGGACCCCGAAGGCTCCGCCAACACCCAGACCCATGACGCAGTGGTTATGTCCGGCAGCTCCAAGGGCGTGATCATGGGCCACTCCGCCGACTGCGAAGGCGTTGCTACCATGTTCGACAAAATGAATACCTACGGTGCAGAGTTCGGCGCTGTCAGCATCGGCATCGGCGACCTGTATACGGATACCGTGGGCATCGGCATTTCCTTCAGCTGCAAGGACCCCAAGTCCGCTGCAAACTTCATTAACCTGCTCTACACCGACGAGTTCGTTTGGGACACCCTGATTTACGGCTCCGAGGGTCAGGACTACGTCTGGAACGAGGATCACACCGTTTGCCGTTACCCCGACGGACTGGATGCCAACTCCGTTCCTTACAACTGCATCTATAGCTGCGGCATCATCGGCAACGGCTTCCAGAGCCTGCCCTTCGAGAATTCCACCACCGGCAGCAACAGCGAGTATGGTATGCAGCTGATGCAGGAAGCCTGGGCACCTCCTCTCTATGGCTTTACTCCCAGCAACACCAACGTTATGAATGAGGTTGCAGCCGTTTCCAATGTGGTTTCCCAGTATGTGAAGCCGCTGATTTACGGCGACGTGAATCCCGATGACTACTATCCCCAGTTCATTGAAGCACTGAAGGCCGCAGGTATCGATACCATCATTGCCGATTACCAGACCCAGGTGAATGACTGGCTGGCAGCCAAGAAGTGAGCAAGACGAATATGGGCATCAAAAGTATGCGAGGGTTTCCTCGCATACTTTTTGCCGGTTCTACCGATTTCGGACGGAAAGGAAGAAAAGCGTATGAAACATTCCTGGTGGAAAACAACCATGGTGCTGCTGTGCGCCATATTGCTGTGCATCAGTGCGCTTTTCGTCTGTACGTCCTTCAACATCCGCCGTCAGGTCCGCCAGACTGTGGAGGAAACCAATGCCAATGCCCTGGAATTCTGGAGCAGCAATACGGAAAACCGGCTTTCCATGCTGTACGAGCATGTGTATGAGCTGCTGGTTTCCCTGTACAACAATACGGAGCTTCGGACCGGAACGCCCCTGATGGATATCAATACCAAGCGGCTGATTATCGACCTGATGAACGACAAGATGATGGTCAGCGCTGATGCAGACGCCCTTTTTGTGCTGGATACGGACAGTGATTTCTATCTCTACTCTTCCTCTACCAGCCTTTCTGCCAAGGAAAGAATTGCCCTGAAGCAAAAATGCCGGGAGGCTGCCCAAATCAACCCGCAGGCGCTGGCAGACCGCAGATGGAGCACGCTGAACGTGGATGGGGAGAACTATTTTTTCAAGAATTTCCGCATGGGAAAGTACATCGTGGGTGCCGTGTCCCGGACGGAGCGGTTTTCTCCGGAGGACATGGTCACGATTCTGGGCCGGGAACCGGTATTTGTGTTGGAGCGTTCCGACGGGACCCTCAGCTGGCTGGCGCAGAAGGATTGGCAGAAGCAGCAGGACCGATGCACGGTTCGTCTGCGTGTTTATAATCTGCAGGGGGAAATTGTCCTGTCTGTGGTGCCGGAGCTGGGAAATCAATCTTATGCGCAGCCGGTGCTGATTCTGCTGGACAGCGGACTTTGCCTGCTGCTGGCGGTATTGCTGCTGGCCCAGCTCCGGAGGCGGGTGGCCCTTCCGACCCGCCGACTGATTTCTGCCAACCAGACGCTGGCAGGCGGCGACCTGGACTACCGGCTGGCTGCTTCCCCGGGGGAAAGCAGCGAGTTTTCCGCTCTGTATGAAAGCTTCAATGATATGTCCCGGCAAATTCGGTCCCTGAAGATCGAGGTCTACGATCTGCGCCTGCGGGAGCAGTCAAACCGCCTGACCATGCTCCGGGCGCAGATACGGCCCCACTCTTTTCTGAATGCTGTGACGACCATCAGCAATATGACCTATACCTGCCGTCCGGAGGAGATCCGCGCCTATATCCAGGTGTTTGCAAAGTATATCCGCTATATGCTGAATGTCTCCGATCCCTGGATCACGGTGGAGGCGGAGGTGGGGCATATCCGCAATTACCTGAAAATGCAGGATGCCCGCTTTCCGAGGGCGATCCGCTTCACTGCCGAATATAACGCGGCGGCGGGAGAATGCAAAATTCCCTTCCTGCTGCTTTATACTCTGGTGGAGAATTCCATTAAGCACGCTATGTCCCTCTATGAAACGTTGGACATCACGGTCCGCTGCGTCCGGGAGGACCGGGACGATTTCCACGGCTTCTGCCTGACGGAGGAGGACAGCGGTCAGGGCTTCCCGGAGGATGTGGCAGAAAAGCTGCGCTCCGGGGATGAACCCTTTGTGAAAGAGCATCTGGGCCTCAGCAATGTACGCTATACGCTGAACCTGACCTACCGTCGGGATGATCTTCTCCGGCTTTCCAACCGCCCCCAGGGCGGTGCCCGTGTGGAACTGTGGATCCCGGATAAGGAGGATAACCATGAAACTTCTGATTTGTGATGATGATATTTCCACGGTGGGCGTCCTGGAGCACCAGATACCGTGGCCCTCTCTGGGCATCAGCCGGATATTGCAGGCCTATAACGGCGAAGCGGCCATTCAGATTGCCGTTACGGAAAAACCGGAACTGATTATCTGCGACATCGGAATGCCCCGCAAGAATGGACTGGATGTACTGAAATACATCCGGCAGCAGGGACTGGACAGTGAGTTCTGCTTCCTGACCTGTTACGACGATTTTGCCTGCGCCAAGGAGGCCATCCGCTACGGCGTCTCGGCCTACCTGACCAAGCCCTTTGAATTGGAAGAGGTGGAGCAGGCAGTCCGGGAAATGATCGTTGCCCACCGGAAGAAGGCACAGCCTGCCCGGACACCGGAGCCGCAGCTTCGCCGGGACAGCCTGGTCAACAGCACCCTGCGGCAGATCAGCGACGGCATTTACGGCAACACTGCCGCATCCGTTGACTCCGCTCTCCGGCGCAGCGGCATTGGATTTTCTGCGGAAAGCCGCTGGATGATGGCCATGTCCTGCACGGATTCTACGGATGCCCTGAAGCTGGGCTGGGACCGGGAGCTGCTGATGTACACCATCGGAAGGCTCCATGATGAGACGCTGCTTGGCTATATCGGTTCTGCCTACACGCTGACGAACTGGGAGAAACGCTTCATCCTCTGTGCCTGCTTTATTCCCGAAGAGCAGTGCAGCCGGGAAACACTGATGCAGCGCTGTGAGCAGCTGACACAGATCTGCGGGGCACAGACCGGAACCAAACCGTCCGTCCTTGTCGGCGGCCCTTTTCCGCTGTATCAGTCTGCGGAGATCAAGACCCGTATGCTCTGCTGCATGGACGAACTGCGGATCTATACGGGCCGCTGCTGTACCCTTCCGGAAATGGAAGCCCAGCGGCGGGAGCGGAAGGATTTTCTGGATGGTGTTACCGTTCTTCAATACCTGAAACAGCAGGACAGCGAAGGCTTCACAAGCTATATGGGTACCGTTACCCGGCGCATCGCCTCCTCCGGGGAATATACCCGGGAGGTTCTGGACAGCCTGCGCCGGGAGGTCATCAACGTGTTTCTCGCCTGTCTGCGGGATAACGGGGTCACGGGAAAGGTGCTTTTTGAGGACAGCAGCATTGCCGTGCTTGCTGCACAATGTACCTACTCGGCGGAGCACATGGTCCGCTTTGCATCGGCGCTTTTTCAGCGGACGCTCCAATATCTGATGTCCTCCGGTGATGAAGACATTATGGCCCGTGCAGAGCGTTATATCCGCACCCATTTTATGGACAATATCACCCGGGAGGATGTGGCGGCTGTAGCCTGTATCACTCCGAATTACCTTTCCAAGCAGTTCCACAGCAAGAAAGGCATGAATCTTCGGGAGTACATCAATACCATCCGCATTGAAGAAGCAAAACGGCTGCTTCTGACGACCAATCACTCGGTCAGCGACGTGGCCGGTATGGTTGGCTACGACAATATCTCTTATTTTTCCACGGTTTTCCGGAAATATGCCGGCATGAGTCCCATTGACTGGCGCAGCTCCGCCCAGCCGGGGAAGGAGGAAAGCCTATGAAGTTATCCGAGAGAATTCGGCGGGACCGGCAGCGGTATGCCGCTCTTTCCCCTTCGGAGAAACGGGCCTTCCTGTGGGATTATTACAAAATTCCCATCCTTGCATTGGTGTGTGCGGTCCTGCTGGGGGGCATCGCCCTGCTGGAGGGGCTGAACAGCCGCTCCGTTGCCCTTTATGCGGTGCTGGTCAATGCGGCTCCGGATACCCAGGCGGCACAGACCTGCCTGGAGGACTTGCTGACCGACTCCGGCATGGACCTGAAGGGAAAGCGGGTGGACGCCGATGTGAGCCTGTCTCTTGGCCGGGAAAATCAGGAAAGCGAGGACGCACAGACGGTGCAGGTGCTGGCGGCTCTGTTCGGGGTCAGCGGGCTGGATTTTTTTGCTGCGGACGAAGAAATTTTTGACCGCTATGCGGTACAGAACGCCTTTGCGGACCTTTCCAAGCTGCTGGACCCGGCGCTTCTGGAGACCTTTTCTGAGGACCTGGTCTATGCCACGCCGGAGGGCGGAGCCCGACAGGTGGCCGGTGTGCGGCTGCACGGAGGTTCCCCATTGCACAGGTCCGGGCTTTACAGCCGGGACATTGTGGTGGGGATTACGGTAAACGGAGAAAATATGGAAGCGGCCCTGCAGATGCTGAAGGAGATATTGGTACAAACGGATCCGTAAAGGTGCGTTCGGGAAACAACAGACAATTTAAAAATCCCAATGCACTTTTTCAAATGTCACCGGAGCGATCCTGCGTTAAGATAAGGCATAGATACAGGGCCTCTTGCGTCTGCGGAGCCGTCCTGTGAAAGAGGAGTGAAGGTTCATGTCAAAAATGGTCACGCCTGCGGTCTCGGAATACGATGATCTGCTGGTCCAGCGGAAAAAGCAAAAGAAGCGGGAAGATAGAAAACGCTGTCTGCCCCTGTATCTCATGATGCTGCCCGGTCTTATCTATCTGATCGCAAATAACTATATCCCCATGTTTGGCATCCTGATTGCGTTCAAGAAGATCAATTTCTCTCTGGGCATTCTGCAAAGCCCCTGGTGCGGGCTGGAAAACTTCAAGTTTTTGTTCGTGACCAAGGACGCCTTTATCATGATCCGCAATACCTTGGCCTACAACGCCGTGTGGATCGTTCTGGACCTCATCATAGCGGTATTTATCGCCATCTGCATGGCGGAAATATCCAGCCGCCGGGTGGCCAAGGTCATTCAGCCGATCATCTGCTTCCCTTCCATGGTGTCGGCTGTGCTGCTGTCCTTCATCGTGTATGCCTTTCTCAGCGTTTCCTATGGCTACCTGAATACTACGGTGTTCAAGGATAACCCCGTGAACTGGTATGCCACGGCGAAATACTGGCCCATTATCCTGACCATCGTGCATTTCTGGCAGAATGCCGGTCAGAGTTCCATTATTTACATGGCCAGCATCGGCGGTATTGACAAGAGCCTTTACGAATCTGCCCGGCTGGACGGTGCAAGTAAATGGAATCAGATCCGGCATATTACCCTGCCCATGCTGCGGCCCATGATCATTCTGATGCTGCTCATGTCTATCGGCCGTATCTTCAATTCGGACTTTGGCCTTTTCTACCAGGTCCCCCTGGGCAGCGGCCTGCTGACCAGCACCACACAGACCATCGACACCTTCGTCTACCGGGCACTGCTGCAGCTGAACAACGTCAGTATGTCCTCTGCCGCCAGCGTGTTCCAGGCCATAATCGGCTTCGTGCTGGTGATGCTTTCCAATCTGTTGGTTCGTGTGGTCGAGCCGGACAACGCACTGTTCTGAGGAGGTAGTCCCATGGCAAAAACAAAAGCACCGTCCATTCGGGACGAGCGGGCGTTTCATAATTTCGCTCTGGTCATTATGACCCTGCTGGCGCTGTTCTGTGTGGTTCCGTTTATTCTGATGATTTCCGTATCTTTCTCCTCGGAGGCGGCTCTGATCAAGGGCTATAAGTTCCTCCCCATGGAGTTTTCTCTGTCCGCCTATAAGTTCCTGTGGCTGAAACGGGCGACCATTCTCCGGGCCTATGGCCTGACGATCCTGGTCACGGTGGTAGGTACGGCGGCCAATCTGCTGCTGACCTCTCTGTTTGCGTACCCTCTGAGCCGGAAGGACTTTAAGCGCCGCAACCTGTTTGCCTTTATCCTGTTCTTTACCTGCCTCTTTAACGGCGGCATGACCGCAAGCTACATTGTCTGGACGCAGCTGTTCCACATCAAAAATACGGTATGGGCCTACATCCTCCCCGGCTCTCTGATGGGTGCCATGAATGTGCTGATGGTCCGGAACTATTACAATGCCAACATTCCCTATGCCATCATTGAGGCGGCCCGTATCGACGGCGCCAACGATGCCCGTATCTATACCGGCATCATGCTGCCCCTGTCCAAGCCGGTTATGACGACCATCGGTCTTTTTGCGGCGCTGGGTTACTGGAACAACTGGACCAACGGCCTGTACTACATCACCGATTCCAAGCTGTACACCATCCAGGTCTACCTGAAAAAGCTCATGGACAGTATCCAGTTCCTGAAGACCTCGGACCTGACCAACGAATCCGCCATGCTGGCGATGCAGTCTCTTCCCACGGAGAGTGCCCGTATGGCCATTGCGCTGATCGCCTTGCTGCCCATCCTGCTGGTCTACCCCGCCATTCAGGGAGAGCTGATCAAGGGCATGGTCGTGGGCGGCGTGAAGGGCTGAGCCGCTTATTTGAAAACCCACAGGGCAAGACCCCGACCCGGTCTTGCCCTATCCCGTTTTTTGTAAAGAGGAATTTCCATGTTTCAATATCAGAATCCCGTGATCGCATTTCTCGTGAAAATCGCCAATATGCTGATTGCCAGCTTTTGCTGGCTTCTGGGCTGCGTCCCCATCGTTACCCTCTTGCCGGCCTGCGCTGCGCTGCACACCACCGTGGACCGGGCTGTGTTTACCGGACAGCCCGTCGTCCGGACTTTTTGGGAGGCCTACCGGAGCGCTATGAAACCGGGCATTTCGCTGAGTATCGGCTGCGAGGTGCTGGGGGCGCTGCTGTACCTGGGCATCCATACCGGCCTGCAGATCTGGTCCACCGGCATTTTCGGCGCCTGCTATATGGCGCTGGGGGTTTTGCTGGGGGCGCTGTTTGTTGTGACGGTGATCTGCCTGCCGCCGGTGCTGGCCCGGTTTGAGGGCGGAGCCGTGACGATTTTGCGCCTGGCAGTGTACTTTTCCGGCAGAAAGCTCCTGCGGACAGCTCTTTTTGCGGTCCTACTGGCGTTGATGTTCCTGGCCGTGGACTTTTTCCCACTGCTGCTTCTGGTGCTGCCTGCCGTGTATGCAGACCTGTTCCGGGGACCCATAGGGCGGGACATGACCCGCTATATCCGGGAAAACGGTCTGGAGGAAGCTGTCGAGCCGCAGCCCCCACAGCCGGAGCAGGAGGAAAGCGCCTTGGGGGCATTGGAATGGGACCGGGTCCTCAGCGGAAAAGCGGAGGAGGAAGTACATGGGCAGCATTGAACTGCGGGATGTTGCAAAAATATATCCGTTTGTGGAGACTGGGGGCCTGCTGGGCCGCAGACAGCGTAAGGAGCAGCTGGCCCGGCAGAAGGCCATGCCCTATGTGACCAACGAGGGCGTGATCGTGCTTCAGCACATCGACCTTACCATCCGGGACGGGGAATTTCTGGTTCTGCTGGGGCCCTCCGGCTGCGGCAAGACCACGCTGTTGCGGCTGCTGAGCGGGCTGGAGGCTCCGACGGTGGGCTGTGTTCTCTTTGACGGAAAGGACATGGCCGGAGTGCCGCCGGAGGACCGGGATGTGGCTATGGTTTTTCAGAATTACAGCCTTTACCCGCATTTTACGGCTTTTGACAACATTGCCTTTCCTTTGCGGAATCTGCATATCCCACGGCAGGAGCTGACCGAGACGGTAGAGCGCATGGCGGCACTGCTGGACCTGAGCGACTGCCTGAACCGGCTGCCCTTCCAGCTTTCCGGCGGTCAGGTCCAACGGGTGGCCATTGCCCGGGCCCTGGTGCGCAAGCCCAGACTGTTTCTGATGGATGAACCCTTCAGTAATCTGGACGCCCCCATGCGGGCAGCCCTGCGCCGCATGGTCAAGAGGATCCACACGGAATTGGGTACTACCTTTGTCTATGTGACCCACGATCAGACCGAAGCACTGGCCCTGGGAGAACGTATCCTGGTCATGAAGGACGGCTGCGTGCTTCAGGACGGTACTCCGGCCCAGATCTACACCGGGCCGAACTGCGTTGATGCAGCGCTTGCCTTGGGAACACCCCCCATGAATCTTTTCCCGGACCTGCCCTCGGAGGACGGCTTTGTGACGCTGCTCGGTGTCCGTGTGCCGTTGCCGGAGGGCGTGAACGGACCGGTGAGCGTGGGCATCCGGCCGGTGCATATCCAACCGGCGGCCGACGGCACTCCGGTCCGGATAGAGACCGTGGAAGAGCTTGGCTCCGAGCGGGTTCTGCATCTATCGGCGGAGGGCAGCACATTTCTGGCGGTCATCCCGACCGAGCCGGGAAAGACTTTCTTGCGAGGGGACCGGATTTCTGTGACCTTTGACCCGGCTCGGGTCTGCCTGTTTGACGGCGACGGTGCTGCCCTTTTTCGTTGAATCCTGCTGTACTTCCGTGCGCCCGTTCTTTTTTCGGAGAACGGGCGCATTGCTCTATCCGGAAGAATCGCTGTTTTTGCAATCGAAGAGTACTTTTTGAATAGCCTCGGCGATTCCGGCGTGATAAACTGACAGGGAAACGAGCTGGGAGGAAAAGGCATGGAACGCAGACAAATCATTGAAAAAGACCCCCGATTTTATAAATCGCTTCTGACCATTGCGATTCCCGTAATCCTGCAGAGCGTCATTACAACGGGTGTCAACCTGGTGGACAACATCATGCTGGGCCAGCTGACGGAATCAGCTCTCAGCGCTTCCACCCAGGCCAATCAGTTTATCAATCTATATGTTTTTGCCATTATGGGCATCAGTATGGGGGCATCCGTTCTTACGTCCCGGTACTGGGGAGCCCAGAATATCCCTGCTTTGAAAAAAGTGGTCTCCATTGCCATCTGGTTCGGCCTGGGACTCAGTGCGGCCTTTACGCTGGCAGATATTTTCCTGCCGGAACAGATCATGCGTCTCTATTTCCGGCAGGAGGAACGGGAACTGATTGCGGAGGGCGTTCGTTATCTGCGCTGGTCTACGGCGACCTTTGTGCTGATGGCTTTGTCCTTCACGCTGACGAACACCCTGCGCAGTATTGGGCACTCCCATGTTCCGCTCATTGCGTCGGCCTGTGCTTTCGGCATCAATATCGGGGCGAATTACGTCTTTATTTTCGGAAAGCTGGGCTGCCCGGCCATGGGTGTTGCCGGTGCGGCACTGGGGACCGTTGTGGCCCGGATCGTGGAGTCCTCCGTGATTGTCGGCAGCTTTCTTTCAAACAAGCAGCTTCGCTTTCGCATCCGTGATCTGTTCACGCCCTTCCGGGACCTGGTGGGGGAATTCCTGCATACCAGTATCCCGGTGCTGCTCAGCGACTGCCTGCTCGGCCTGGGTGACAATGTACTGGCGATCATCATGGGCCGGATCGGGTCCGGATTTGTGACTGCCAACTCCATCACCATGGTCATTCAACGGGTCAGCACCATCGTCATTATGGGCCTTGCCTTCTCGGGCTGCTTCCAGACCGGTCAGGTATTGGGCAAGGGAGAGGTGCAGGCGGCGAGACGGCAGGGAAATACCTACCTGCTCATTGGCCTGGTGTTCGGCGCATTGGCATCGGTCATCATCCGGTTGATTTCCGGCACGGTGATCTCCCTCTACAAGATCACCCCGGAGACCCGGGAGATCGCCATGGAGCTGATGGATGCCCTGTGCATTGTGGTCGTATTCCGCTCGGTGAACTCCATCCTCAGCAAGGGCGTCCTGCGGGGCGGCGGAGATACCCGTTTTCTCCTGGCGGCGGATATGAGCACCATGTGGCTGGTGGCCGTGCCGCTGGGCGCATTGGCGGGGCTTACCCTGAAGCTGCCACCGTTTTTTACCTATCTCTTTCTGTATTCCGACCAGATCCTCAAGGCATTCTGGTGTATCCTGCGGCTACGCAGCGGGAAGTGGATCAAGCATGTGCAGGGAACGGCTGATTTTGGCGAAATTGAAGAAGATGAGGAGGAAATACGCTAATGGGCAAGCGATTTGATTCCCTGGTATTCCCCGGCGGGAAAAGCCGGGCCTTTACCCTGAGCTATGACGACGGAGTGGTGCAGGACCGGCGTCTGGCGGAGATTTTCCGGGAGCGGGGACTGAAATGCACCTTCAATATCGGTTCCGGCCTGTTTGGCCACAAGGATGGCGGTTCCCTTCCTGGCAAGCCGCCGCTGGACCTTTCCAAGCTGAGTGCGGAGGAGGCAAAAACCGTTTATGCCGGACATGAAATTGCCGGGCACGGTCTTTTTCACTCCGACCTCTCCGGCGTGGGGACGCCGCTGGCCATGTATGAAGTCGTGGAGGACAAGCGGCGTCTGGAAGAATTGACCCGGAAACCGCTGAAAATGTTTGCCTATCCCTTCGGGACTCACAATGCCGATACCAGAGAACTGCTCCGTCTGGCCGGGTATCAGGGCGCCCGGACCGTGGCGTCTACCCATGCCTTTCGATTGCCGGAGGATTTCCTGACTTGGAACCCGACCTGCCACCATGATGACCCGGAGCTGATGACGCTGGCAGGGAAATTCCTGGAGCAGCCGCCGTTCTTGCCGTCACTTTTCTACGTCTGGGGCCATGCCTACGAATTTGATGCCAACGACAACTGGCAGACGATCGAAAAGCTGGCGGACTTTATGGCCGCACACGGTGATGCAGTCTGGTTTGCGACCAACGGAGAGATCATTGATTATGTAAACGCCTACCGCCGCCTGGAGTATTCCGCCGACGGGACTTATGTGAATAATCCCAGTGCCGTGGATGTGACCATCCGGACCTCTATGTTTGCCGTTGAGACGATTCCCGCAGGGAAATGCGCCGTGATTGCGCCCACGCCCCTGTAACCACCGAAGGAGGGTTCTTATGTACGAACAAAATGCCGTTACGCTGGATGCCGTTTGCGCCGAGCGCAGCGTTATCCGCCATGTTTCCAAGCACCGCAACCCGGACGGGACGATGGATATTGCCGGAAATCTGAAAATCTGGAACGATGCCCTCTCCCGTTTTGACCAGATGCTTTTGTGGGAAGACGGCGCTCCCGGCTACGACGGCCGGGACCCGCTGCAGCCCCAGCCCTCTCTCGTTTTTGTACCTGCACCCGGGCAGGAGCACCCCCGGGGTACTGTGATTGTGGCCCACGGCGGCGGCTTCTCCACCCGGACCGGCTGCGAGGGCTTCCATGCAGCCCAATTTTTCTCCAAGGCCGGGTTCAATACCGCTATCCTTACCTATCGCTTGAAGCCATACAGCCGCTATGATGCGCTGGCCGATATGCAGCGGGCCGTCCGGCTGCTGCGTTTCCGAAAAAACGAGCTGGGTATCACCGATCGCATTGCGGTTATGGGATTTTCCGCCGGTGGAATGCTGGGCAGCAACTGCGCCACCCATTTTGACTTCGGTGACGCAAATGCAGCTGACCCTGTGGAGCGGATGAGCTGCCGCCCTGATGCCGCCGTGCTGGGCTATGCTGCCTTCGCCACCTGCGGACTGCCTGCGGGCCTGTTTGTGGACCCCTTCAGCGATCGCGCTACCAGCCCTTTTGTGGCAAGTAAGGATGAGCAGATCTATTTTGCTCCGGAAGTCAATATTACCCGGCAGACACCGCCCTTCTTCATCTGGCAGACCAACAGCGACGATCCCCGGCATTCCTTTACCCTGGGGCAGGCCCTGACTGCCGTGGGCATTCCCTTCGAGATGCATCTGTTCCCGGAGGGTGTCCATGGGCTGGCTATGGCCGACGGCTGCAACGATCTTGCTATGGACCTGCCCCATGTTGCTCAGTGGGGGACGCTGTGCGCCCAGTGGCTGGAGCAGCAGGGGCTGTAAGCGAAGGAGGAAAATGTAATGGCGAAATGGATTCCTGCATGGCGCTACGTTCCCATTGATTTTAATCAGGAGCTGGGCGTCCTGGAAAATATTACCCAGAAAAGCGTGTTCCGGAATAATATCGGCGGCACGCAGCTGCGGGTGCGTTTCAATAACCTCTATTCAGACTGCCCTATGGTTATCAGCCATGCCGCTGTGGCCGTCCATAACCGGGTGAACGGCCGGGTCACACCCCGCGTTCCCATTACCTACCGGGGCAGCAGCCGGATTTGCCTGGAGGCCAATTCCCGGCCCTATTCGGATCCGGTCAGCCTGACCGTGACTCCTGAGGACGACATTCTTCTCTATCTCTATTTCGGCGAGAAAACCGTCCTGCGCAGCGCTTGTACCAGCTATACCGGCATTGGCTGGCAGAGCTTCCATCAGACGGGAGACTATGCCGAAACGGATGCGTTGGGTTTCACAGTCAAGGAGCAGCTGGTACCGGGACTGGCTCACGACCCGTATCCGCTGCATTTTGCCGCTGGGGTCTGCGATATTTCCGTTCTGGCCGATGACGGTGTTCAGCTGATTGCCCTCTTTGGGGATTCCATCACGCATATGTCCTTCTTCATGGACCCTCTGCTGGAACGGCTGTGTGCCTGTTCTCCCGGAAAATATGCCATCATGAATGCAGGAATTTCCGGAAACCGACTGCAGAAGTCTCATCCTGTCATGCCGGGCTTTCCGGGTGAGGGCCACCAGTTTGGCATTGCCGGAAAGGACCGGTTCGATGCAGACGTGTATGACGGAGCCACGCCGGACATTGTCTTTCTCATGGAAGGGGTCAACGACTGCTCGCATAGTCTTTGCTTTCGGGAGCCGACTGTCCCCACGGCAGAGGATATTTTTGATGCGTTGCGCGATGTGACCGACCGGGCCAAGCGGCGGGGCAGCCGGGTCTACCTTGGCACCATTGCTCCCTTCGGTTCCTTTGGCGATCCCTGGCGGGAGCAGGCGGAGGCTCTGCGGCAGGACTACAATCGGCTTATCCGGAATTCCCATATCGCTGACGGCATTGCGGATATGGATGCGGCCCTTCGGGACCCCGATGACGTACACCGGATGCAGGAGGGCTTCCACCTGGGAGACGGGGTACACCCCAACTGGCTGGGCGGAGAACGGATGGCTGACGTTCTGTTGAAAACGTTGCAGTGAAAAAAGAGCATCTGCCGCTTCCCTTTGGAAGCGGCAGATGCTCTTTAACGGGTCGAGGGATCTATGGCAGCAGAAATTGGTACATATCCTCCGAAGGAACATACGTTACATTTACTTGCCCGCCTACCAGACGGCCAATCCATTCGGCGGCGTATTGCATTCCCAGCTCTTCCCAGTTCAGGTGTCCGAGGTTGATTGCGGCTTTGTTCCGGCCCTGCTGCACGGCATCCCGAACATAGGATAGAACCGTCCAGTCAATGACTTCTCCGGGAATGATGACATCCGCCTGCTCCTCCAGGACTTTGATGACCTGTACGCTGTATTCTGCCGGAGAGCCGTCCCGGTGCTTCAGACTGTGATTCTCCGGAAAGAGATGGCCTACCAGTGCCACGGTCCGGACAGGCATATCGGGCTTTCCGATATAGCGTAAGCCGTTCATGCCGATGGAGTGCATCAGGTGATGACACAGCGCCTCCAACGTCATTTCCGGGAGGTTCACCAGGTAGTGGGCATAGCAGCCGGTGCTGTGATCCACATGGGCCCGGTCCTCCCAGCCCAATCCCTTCAGAACGCCGGTGAAGATGCTGTCCGGCTGATGAAAGTGCATATGGTCGTGGTCCCGCCATATAGCGATCCCGGACTCCTCCAGAAGCTGCCGCTTCTCCGCATAGACCCGGTTGGGAAAATCTTCAAACCAGCCTGGGCCGTCCTGGGAGGTGTAAAATGTAGGCTCATGGACGATCAGCAGATTTGCTCCCAGCGCACGGGCTTTCCGGATTACATTCACCGTAGGTACCAGAGCCGTTACAATGCCTGTGCATTCTGCCTCCGGGTCTCCGGCTTTCCAGCTATCGCAGCCGTGATAATTCGGAATATGCGGGTGGTAGCTGAGAATTTTTTCAACAATTTCTCGATTCTTCATGGCGAGGCCTCCTTCCTATATATCTTACCTTATAACGATGCGGAACGCATTTGGGAAGGTATCCGATCCTTTCAAAAAAGCGGCTCGCTGGTTACAAATCCAAAAGCCGTTGCAACACAAACGAAAGCCCTGTACGGTCAAGTCTGCTATACTGAAAGAAAAAAGGAGTGCTATGCCATGTCTCTCATCCACACCGAGTTTTATTCCAAAGCACTGGCCGGCCAGAGCCATTTTTATGCGGTCCTGCCCAACGATGCTCCGCCTTTTCCGGAAAATCCCAACTTTCAGCGTCCGCCGAAAACCCTGATTCTGCTTCATGGATACAGCGGCTGCGAGTCGGACTGGATCACCGGTTCCTCCATCCGGGAATTGGCCTTGACTTACAACCTGGCGGTGCTGATGCCTGCTGCGGGAAACAGCTTTTACCTGAACCGGGAATCTACCGGCGAACGCTATGCAGACTTTGTGGGACAGGAGCTGCCCGAGTTCGCAGAAAAAACCTTTGGACTGGATATTTCCAGAGAGAATACCTGGATCGGTGGATTGTCCATGGGCGGCTTCGGTGCATTGCACACAGGCCTTCAGTTTGCTGACCGGTTCAGCAAGATCATGGCCCTGTCCAGTGCGCTCATTATCCATGAATTACCCAATATGGACCCGAAGCAGGGGAATCCTATGGCCAACTATGCCTATTATAATCATGTGTTCGGTGACCTGAAGACGGCGCCGGAACGTTCCTGCAATCCGGAGGTACTGCTGCGGCAGCTTCAGGAGGCGGGGAAGCCCATTCCCGACATTTTCATGGCCTGCGGCACGGAGGATTTCCTCTATGAGCCAAACTGTGCCTTCCACCGCTTCCTGGAGGAATGCCACGTTCCCCACGTTTACCGCACTGCTCCCGGTGTCCACAACTGGAAATTCTGGGAAGCCAATCTGGAACCTGCGATCCGCTGGATGCTGGGAATGGAGTGAAGCCCATGAACACACTTTCTTATACAAGCCTATCCGACAAAATTCAGACCTATGGCCGCACCTGGTATGACCGGGAAGAACAGACATTGTACGCCAACTATACCTGCGGCGGCTTTCGCTTTCGGTTTACCGGCAGCTTTCTGGCCGTGAAGTTCCGGGCGATTCCGGATACGTTCGTCCCACCGAATGTCACGCCCCCTGCCGGGGCACCTCCCCGGGAGGACTGGCCCTATGTGGCGGTATTTCTGGACGATGACCAGACCCCCTGCCGGAAGCAGGCGGTCCGGGACGGGGAGACCGTTCCCATCTTTTTCTCCGAGACGGTGCAGACCCATGAAGTCCGTATCATCAAGCTGACGGAGAATTTCCGCACCGCCCTGGGGCTTGCGGGGATTGTGACCGACGGAGATATTCTCCCCTTTGCGCCGGAGAAGCGGGACGTGATCGAGTTTATCGGAGATTCCATTACCTGCGGCTTTGGAAATGCTGCAACGGACCCCGCCCACGAATTCGAGGCCGCCGAGGAGGACGGCTGGATGACCTACGGGGCCATTACTGCCCGGACCCTGGGCCTGGAGCCCCGGTTCATCAGCGTCAGCGGAATCAGTATCGAAAATCCCGTGCCCATGCCCGGCTTCTACTGTATGCGGGACCTGTATCCCTATGCGGACCGAATCATTCAGGAAAAGCTGGCCATCCGGCGGTCGCAGCCTGTCCCGTTGGCAGACCCTTATAATTTTGCCGAGAAGCCCGCCCGCTATATTGTGTTGAATCTTGGCACAAACGATGCCAACCAGATTTATTTCCGGACGGACAAGGCCCAGGCTCTTGCGGATTTTCGGAAAAATTACCGGACCTTCCTGGAAGAAATTCGTTCCCTCAACGGACCCGACCCAGTCATTCTCTGCGCACTTGGCTGCATGGATTACTATCTGTTCGATGAGATCCGGGACATCGTGGACCAATATCGCACCCAGAGCGGCGATCACCGTGTGGACATCCTGAAGTTCAACAAGATGATGAACGTCGGAGCGGATGTGGGCGGCTGCCTGCATCCCAGCATTCACCGGCACAAGCTGATGGCAGAAGACCTGATCGCAAAGATTCACCGGCTTCAGGAAGCCGGACTCTGATTTTCTGATATTTGATTTAGGAGGTATCCCTTATGCGTAAAGAATTTCCCCGCACCACACCGGAAGCCGTCGGCATTCCTTCCGCATCCGTTGAATGGCTGCTGGATAGATTGGAGGAAGGCTGGACCGAGCCCCATGGCCTGATGATCATGCGTCATGGCAAGGTCTGCGCCGAGGGCTGGTGGGCCCCCTATGCCTCCGGTATCCGCCATGGCCTGCAATCTCACACCAAGACCTATGCCGCTACCGCCGTAGGCATCGCCTACACGGAGGGACTTTTGAAGCTGACGGACCGAATCGTGGATATTTTTGCCGATGAAATTCCGGAAAATCCTTCCGAAAATCTGAAAAAACTCACGGTCCGGGACGTACTGTGCATGGGCTGCGGTATGGATACCATGCCCCGGCCCAGTAAGGACTGGATACGGGAATTCTTGGCTACCCCGGTCAACCATGTTCCGGGAACGACCTTCATGTACAATTCCACCGGTTCCACCTTTTTGGGAGCGATCGTGCGGAAGCTCACCGGTCTGGGTCTGCACGATTACCTGAAGCCCCGGCTGTTTGACAAAATCGGTATTGATGCAGAGAATCTGCGCTGGATCACGATGCCAGACGGTATGGAGATCGGCGGCGGGGGCCTGTTCGCTACCACGGAGGACAACCTGCGACTGATGAAACTCTACGCAGACGGCGGCGTCTGGGAGGGCGAGCGGATCCTGGCGGAGGATTATGTAAAGCTTGCGACCTCCAAGCAGAATGATTCCGCTACGGAGCGGGCGGTCAATCCTCCGGCGGAGGATAATTTTGTTGGCTACGGCTTCCAGATCTGGATGTGCCGCCCCAAGGGGGTCTACCGGGCGGACGGCGCCATGGGACAGTTCACCATTGTGTTCCCGGAGCGGGACATGCTGCTGGCCATTACGGAAAATGCTTCCGGCTCCACTGGCGGTGCCATGCCCCAGAAGGCGCTGGATACCATCTGGAAGTGGATGGATGCTTTGCCCGGGCCGGAAACGGAGATCCTGCCGGAAGACCCGGAGGCTTCTGCCCACCTTGCCCGCCGGATGCAAATGCTGGCATTGCCTGCCCCTCGGCGCAGCCCGGAATCGCCGCTGCAAGAGAAGATCAACGGAAGTACATATGCCGTTACCGACGGCTACTTTGCTTTGGCGGATGCCGGAATGGTCCGCTTTATGTCCGGAGAAGACCGGCCCGGCGGTGCGAAGGCCCTTTCCCTTACCTTTGCGGAGAATGCCTGCACCCTTACCTGTCTGGTTGACGGGAAGCCCCAGAGCCTGACGGCTGCCATGGATGGGACCCGTCTGCGCAACGAGCTTCCGGGAATGCCGTCCATAGCGCTGTGCAGCGGCTGCTGGGAAGCGGACAATGTATTTCGGCTTAGCCTCCGCATGGTAGAGACCTGCAATGAGACTTCCATCACCTTTACCTTCTCCGGCGATCAGGCTCAGGTGGAGACCTGTTCCAACCATGTTTTTGCCGGCGGAGCCCAGGTGACACACCTGACCCGCATTTGATGCCTCCGCAGACAGGCGAGAACGGATACTTGAAACGATGCCCCCGGCGGACCGGAATCATCCGGTCCGCCGGGGGCGTATGTTTATTTCAGAACGCTTTGTTCTGTACGCTGCTGTTCTACCTCAGCCCGGAGGACCAGGCCCAGGGTCAGGCACTCGTCCGGGTCTTTCAGGTCGCTGCCCAGCATGGCGGTGATATGGGAGAGCCGGTCCAGAAGGGTGGAGCGGTGCAGGAACAGCGCCGAGGCGGTCCGGGTCACGGACAGATTGCAGTCCAGATATGTCCGCAGGGTGTGCAGGTAGGACACCTGAGAATTGCCGTCGTGTTCCTTCAGCCGCTTCAGGCCCTCCGTGTAATAGACCCAGGAGGGGCGGCCCGCAAGGGCGGCGCTGAGCATCTGGGGGAGCAGGTAGTCCTGAAAATGGTATACCGGCCCACTGTCCCCTTTGGAAAGTCCTTTTTGCAGGGCGGCGGAGGCCTGAAACCAGGCGTGATTGGCGTCGTACAAATTGGAAAATACCGAAGAAATGCCGCAGATGACCCCCAGCTTTTCCAGCATGGGCGTGGTCTGCGCCTCTTTATTTTCCTGCTCCGCCGGGAGGAAAGCGGCCACGGCATCCTCAAATTCAAAGGCAATGGCCCCGGGGAACCGCTCCTCCAGAGCGGCGGACAGATAGGCTCCCGGCAGGTGGGTGCTGCCGGACCGGGGCAGGAGCTTCACGCAGACCCAGTCGTTTTTCTCACTTTCCAGACGCATGGCCCGGCGATGCTCGAAATCCACGCTTTGCCCGGAAATGACGCTCCGCAAGGCCCGGCGCACGGCTGCCCGGGTGCCGGACAGCACCGGATTCTGCAAAATGGCCTGCCGCAGCAGCTTGCAGAAAAAGACCGCCAGGGCCTTGTCGGAATCCCGGAAAGCCCGCTGGCCTTCCAGCACCGTGAGGCAGCCCAGATATTCCTCCTGGTCGAAAATGTTCACGGACAGGGACCGCCGCCCCTGCAATTCCAGCAGCAGCGGCTCCCGGACGTGGATGGACATATCGTGCAGGGACAGGAACGTGGCCATTTTTTCCACGTCAAAGGTCTGGGTATCCAGCTGGTGCCCCAGCTGATTTTTCAGGTAATCTTCCTCCGTGACCCCCAGGTAGCGGAAATCCGTTCCCGTGAGCAGCAGGGGATTTTCAAAAATGCCCCGGCTGACATCCAGCATTTGGGAAAGTCCTGCTCCGTGGCGGAGGATGGACCAGAGCTGCTCCTCCCAGCTGTCGTAGCGGTTGAAGATTTCCTGGACCAGGTTGAACACCCGGAAAATGTCCCAGCTGCCCTCCACCAGAATGACGCTGCACCGGCTATAATAGGCGTTGAGATTCCAGCACTGGCCCAGGCAGATGAGGCATACATTCTCGCCGATCCGGGGGTCCTGAGGCAGGTGATCCGCCGAGCAGACGTAGACCCGGTTTTTCTCGAAGGATTGGGTCCGGTCCAGGTAAAATTCCGGACGGCTCAGAATCAGATCGCTGCCCGGACAGCCCTTCCGGGAAACGGTATTCAGTTCTTCTTTCAGCCGCCAATAGAGAATGTCGCTGCACAGCTTCATGGGTGCGCTCCTCCCAACGTTTTCTTAACATTTATTATAAGTTCCTCCCTGCAGCCTGTCAAGGCGGGAACAGTACATTTTGTAGGGGAAATCCTTTGCTATCGGCATTATGCCCAAAATCAGACCCTGTAATTTGTATGGGTTGTCGGAATACAAATTGCAGGGGCGGGAGTAAGAAAAAACCGGCCTTTTGTAGAATTTCCCCAACAGCCCATCTCGTTTATAATGAAGGCACAACAGCACACGAGAATAGGAGGCATATCATGCTGAAAGAAAAATTGGATTCCCGGAAATGCTTTGCAACCGCCTGGGGCAAGCTCATCACCGAGGAGGAGGCCTACCGGCAGCTGAACCGTCAGATTGCTGCCATGACCGCCAACCTTTTCCAGGTCATGCGAATTTTTGAACCCAGCTGGGAAAAGCGCACCGAGGCGATCTGCGACATTGCCAATATGATGAATATGGCCGTGGCCGGGACCCCGGAGGAACAGAAAGATTATGTAAACGAATCCCTCTATGAGGCATTTAACATCCCGGAGCTGTGCGAGAAGTCCAGCTGGCTGGGCGGCATCACCGGCGATTCCGGCGACGAATGGGAGAACATGGCGGGCCGGGTGGTCCAGTTCACCCGGAACCGGGTGGAGAAAGAGCTGGACACCTGCCCTTGGGACATCGTGGGCAGCGAGCTTTGCAACATGACCACCAGTATGTTCACCGCCAACTTTGACCTGGCTTCGGCCCACGGCACGGAGAACGAAGTGGCCCTGAATATGTGCCAGGCCCGGGGCTGCGGCAACAAGCACTGCCGGGTAGTTGCCGAGCGGCGGGATGTGTATGGCCTGCCCAAGCAGGGCTGGCTGGACCACATGCAGCAGCCCGTGGACCCCATCCACGACACCCCCAGAGAGCGGATGGTCAAGGAGGGCCAGTGCCTGCGCAACGGCCAGTACACCCAGAATTTCGGCGAGGAAACGTCTCTGGAAAAGGCCTACCATTGGGTGGCCCAGATGGGCTGGGTCTGGTCCATTCAGTTCCCCATGATGGCCATTAAGGACATGGCCCCCGATGAGGACGAGTTCCTGCGGGTGTTCCGCATTGTCTTTGCCACGGCGGGCAAGAATCAGTTCATCGATCCCTTCGCCAAGGAGGGCCTGCGGAGCTTCCTGGGCGTGCCACATGAAATGGACGAGAACGATGGGCGCATTCTGGGCGGCTATATCCGCTATATGCTGGACGTGCAGCAGGTGCCTTACGAAATGGTCCGCTGGACCAGGGACGAGACCTGGATCAAGGTCAAGAGCGAGGATTTCACCGCCCGCTATGAAATGGCACCCCTGGACGAGCTGGTGGATGCCTACGAGGCCCAGTGGAACGGCGCAGCCAAGACGCTGGTGAGCCCGGAGTGGTCCTGCGTCATTGAGGACCGGGACGAGGAAGATATGTACATCAAGGTCATCCGCAAGGAAGACCTGCGGATGCTGTAAGGAGGCAGGACGAGATGCTGTTCAAGGAAGATAAAGTCGCACGGGCCGATGCGGAAGCCATCCGCAAGGGCATCGGATTTTACCGTTGGACCCATGACCTGGTAGAGGTCACGGGCCGGGATGCGCTGGAGGTGCTGCAAAAGATCTACATCAGCGACCTGTCCAAAGTGCCGGTGGGGAAGTCCAAATACACCGCTTCCCTGGATGAAAACGGCGAGATCATCGACGATGTGATCGTCATGCACATGGCCGACGGCCTGTACTGGGTCTCGGACCTGTACGGTCCCCGGCTGCTGCCCTGGATAGACCGGCACAAGGGCAATGCGGACATCCATGCGAAGATCATCACCTACGACTGGGATATGTACGCCGTTCAGGGCCCGGAGAGCGTGAAGGCCATGAACGCCATGCTGGACGAGCCGGTGGACGAGCTGAAACGTTTCGGCATCTGCCGGCGGAAGCTGGGCGATATTCCCGTGTACATCCACCGTTCCGGCTTCACCGGGGAAAACGGCTACGAAATTTACGCCGCTTTTGACAAGAGCGCCCAGGTCCATGACCTGGCCCTGAAAGCCGTGGAAGCCGTCGGCGGCCGGGAATTGCAGACCCTGGAGGTCTATGTGCGCTCCATTCCTATGGAGAAGGGCTTCGCTTTGAAGCAGGACTTTAAGCACCTGAGTCCCTATGAGTGCGGCCTGGGCTGGGCAGTGGCGGCGGACAAGGATTTTATCGGCAAAGAGGCGGCCCTGGCCCGGAAGGAGCATCCAAAGTACCGGATGGTGGGTCTGGAATTCTCCAGAGAGTCCACGGAGGATATTTCCATCTGGGAGCGGGTCTATTGGTACGGCGTGGAGGTGGGCCGCTGCGCCCAGACCATCTATGGCTATACCGTGGAGAAAAACATCGGCTTTGCAACGGTCCGGGCGGATGTGCCGGACGGGGCGGAGCTGACGGTGGGCTGCAACGATTCCCCTGCCGTAGTCGTGAAGAAGGTTTTCTGTTAAGGAGGTTACTATGGGTAGACTGGAAGGAAAAGTTTGCATCGTTACGGGTGCTTCCGCCGGGATTGGCCGGGCCACGGCGGAACTGTTTTGCCGGGAAGGGGCCAAGGTCGTGGCGGTGGCCCGCCGGGAAGAACGGCTTCGTGAATTGGCCGAAGAATGCAAGAACCTGCCCGGGGAAATGACCTGGTATGCCGGGGATGTAGGCGACCCGGCGGCCGCCGTGGGCATGGTCCGGAAGGCAATTTCGGCCTTCGGACGGCTGGACGTGGCCGTCAACTGCGCCGGCGTCATGGACGACAATACGGCCATCGCCGATATGTCCGATGAAATGCTGGAAAAGACCTTCCGCATCAACACCTTCGGCCTGATGTACGGCCTGCGGGAGGAGTGCCGGCAGTATCTTTCCCAGGGGGAGGGCGGCGTCATTGTCAATGTCTGCTCCGTGGGGGCCACCCACCAGACCGCCGGTGCGGCCTACTGCGCCAGCAAGGGAGCGGTTCTGGCCGTCACGAAGAACACGGCGTTCATGTACATGGAGGAGGGCATCCGCTGCAACGCCCTATCTCCCGGCGGCGTGGTGACGGACATTCCGCTGGTGATGCCCCCGGCTGACGAGTTCGGCTTCGGCCGGACCAGCAAGCTGCTGGACTTCTCCGGGGAGCTGGCCATGCCGGAGGACCTGGCGGACGCCATTCTGTTCCTGGCCAGCGACCAGTCCCGTTATGTAAACGGCGAAGAGATCAAGTGCGACGGCGGCTGGACCTGCTTCTAAGAAAATCACAAAGGCGGCGCTTCTGAAAAACGGAAGCGCCGCCTGTTTTCTGCATTTGGGCAGACAAAAACGGCCTCCGGAAACCGGAGACCGCCTTTGCCTATGGAATGTTACTCAATGGCCTGGAGTTCCTTGTCCAGTTCCTCCAGATGGGGCTGCAGATAAGCGGACTGGGGGAAGGATGCCAGCTTCCGCATGGTCAGCCCGCCCACCAGCTTCATCTGGGGGTTCTTGGATGCGCCCTCGCAGAACTTGTCCAGAACGGCTGCTGCCGCCGGATTCTTCAGAATGTCCTTTACCTTGCTGTCGAGAGAAAATGCCATGTCTGATTACCTCCTGTTTCTTTTCTTGTAGTGATATTATACAAAACATGGCGCTGAAATTCCAGCCTGCAAAGTGCAGGATATACAATCCCTTCCCCCCGACATTTTGATGGGGTAGGTTTATTGATTTTTGTCGGAGGACAAGACCTCCGGGGCGAAGCGTGGGAGCCATGCAAAACAGGAAATGAAATCAACAAAAAATGCACCGGGCCGAAAACACTTTTTCGGCATGATATATTAAACGAAAATATGCCGGACATCCAGCATACGGGCGTCAAGCCCGCCGGGGCAAACATCGCTCCGGCGTATTGGAAGGACCTGCCCCGTTCCGGAGCGGCTCCGGATGACCGTATCCCGGAAGGAGGTGAACGGAATGGACCTTCGACATGAATGGAAGCATGAGATCAGCGATTGCGACCGGCTGGTCCTGCGGCAGCGGCTGTCGGCCGTCATGCAGCTTGATCCCCACGCCATAGACGGAAAGTATTTTATCCGCAGCCTGCATTTTGATAACGGGACCGACAAGGCCCTGCGGGAGAAGCTGGACGGCATCAATATCCGGGAAAAATTCCGCATCCGCTATTATAACCACGATATTTCCGTCATCCACCTGGAGAAAAAAAGCAAGCGCAGCGGCCTGGGCAGCAAGGAAACGGCTCCCCTGAGCGCCGGGGAGGCCCAGTCGATCGTGGACGGCGATGTGGCCTGGATGGCATCGGCAGGCCGCCCGCTGGTGCGGGAACTTTACCGGAAAATGTGCGGGGAGGGCCTGGCCCCGAAGACCATTGTGGACTACACCCGGGAGCCGTTCCTCTATGGACCCGGAAACGTCCGGGTGACGCTGGACTACGACCTCCGGACGGGCTTTCGGTCCACGGACTTCCTGAACCCCGACTGCATCACCATCCCTGCCGGAGACGCACCGGATCTTCTGGAGGTCAAGTGGGATGCGTTCCTGCCGGACATCATCCGGGACCTTGTTCAGCTTCCCGGACGGCGGGCAGGTGCGTTTTCCAAATATGCTGCCTGCAGAATCTATGACTGATAAGGAGAAAAACGATCATGATCAGCTTTAAGGACATTTTTAAGTCCAGCTTCCTGGAAAATGTGAATGCCGTGACCCTGCCGGACATGGCCATCGCATTGGTTCTGGCCTTTCTGGTGGGCCTGTTCATTTTCTTCGTCTACCAAAAGACCTACAGCGGCGTTCTGTACTCCAGTTCCTTCGGCGTGACGCTGGTGGCCCTGACCATGATCACCACGCTGGTGATCCTTGCCGTCACTTCCAATGTGGTGCTGAGCCTGGGCATGGTGGGCGCCTTATCCATCGTCCGCTTCCGCACGGCCAGCCAGAGAGCCTCCCGGCGCAGAGCGGGCAGGATCAGAATGAGAATGCCGCTGAGGACCAGTCCCCGGGCCACCGATACGAGAAACGCCGCCAGCATCTGATTGAACAGGAACAGGGGGACCACGAACTTCATGGGCCGCAGGTATCGGCGGGCCAGCACCAGCAGCCCCTCGTCGGCCCCGAAAAGGTCAGAATGGGCCCTTCCAGCCAGAGAAGCCCTGCCCAGGCCAGCAGCGCAAGACCCAGGGACCCCAGTACGGAAACGGTGAAATACGGATTTTCGCTGCCGTCCGGCCGGGCGCTGCCTCGCTTGGTGCTGAAGATCACGCTGCCGCCAATGCCTATCAGCAGGCCCAGGCTGTAAATGATGTTCCAGACCGGGGCCACCACGGCAAGAGCCGCCGTGCTGTCGGGGCCGTGATATTGGCCCACCATGGCGGTGTCCACGACGGAGTAGACGGAGGCGATCATGGCGCTGCCGAAGGCGGCGGCCAGATAGCGGAAGTAGATGGGCCTGATCTTGCCCTTCAAAAAGTCCATTTTTCGATTCTTCTTTGCATGAAAAAAGCCGGATAAGAAACAGACGTTTCAGTCTGCCTCTTATCCGGCTGCTGTTTCTTTCGAACAGCCCGCCCTCCGAGCGAACGCGGCCCATGATAGCATATCGAAAAGGAAATGCCAAGGGGGCATTCAATAGAGCATGAAGCTGCGGAATGCGTATTCAAGATCGGTATTGCCTTCAGCGTCGGGGGTGCCAACGCTGAACACAATGGTCACAGGCCCGGTCAGCTTTTTTACGGAGATCAGATGCTGATGCCAGGTATTGTCCGGCTCGGAAGCGGTGTATTCGGATAGGACCTGACCGGCGTCATCGTAGAGAAGTACGACAGGCTGGATATTCCCGGAGACGGCGCTCCCGTAAAAGAACAGATATTCATAACCGGAAATGTCATCGATCCGGATCGTCATGCCGGAGGCCGGGGCGGTCATGAGTGCCTCATAGGGAATCCCGTTGCCGATCTTCAAAGCCTGCGTGCATTTCAGAAGGGGATGCCCCGGCACTGCGTCTTCTTCGACCGTTGTTCCGGGCAGAACGGTTTTCCCGTCTGCCGCAAGCAGGTCCATGGGCACGGTCCCGGTGATTTCCTGCGTCAGGAGGGCTGCGGCGTAGAAGTCACATTCGTAGTCCTCCTGGTCCAGCAGGGAAGCATAATCAAAGCTCATATAGAACTGCCGCTCCTCGGCAAGATACTGCCGGTAATTTTCCTTGGTCAGGCGACACTTTCCGTCGCACATGGAACGGAGCATAAAGCTGTTCACCCATTCGCCGTAGTGGATGGTATCTTTGTAATTATTCAGGTCCGTGGTAATATCCGTGCGGCCGTTGAAGGAAAAAAGACGGATATTGTCGTGCTCAAGAATCAGGGAGATGATGTATTCCTCGGCCTCCAGCCATTTCTCCATTGTCCCGTCATTTATACGGGAAGCCCACCAGGCCGCAGAGTAGGGAGAAAAGAAATAGTAAAACGTGGCGCCAGGGTGTGCATCGGCCAGGGAGGTCACGTTCTGAGTGATGTTGGCCAAAATCGTCTCCCGGTCGGCATCGCTCAGGTGCGCTGCCGATCCTGCCGGGGAGATATCCAGGCCGTTCTGCAAAACGGTCTGCGTACCGAAGGTGTAGTGATCCTGCCAGCGGGAATAGGCATCGAAGGAGGTGATCCCCGGCTGGAAGCCCGGTTCTTTTGCGGCCAGGGTCATGGCGTAGGAGCGGCTGAAGAGCACATCCTTGTTAAAGAGGTAAAACACATCATTGAAGGGGTCGCTGTCATAGAGATACGTCGGGTATTTTCCAAGATCGTTCCGCATGGCATCCTTTTCTTCCAGCAGCTTGCTGTAATCCAGACAGCGGATGACCGTTTTCAGGTTCGGATTGTTCTGAAAGGCAATGACCAGGTTGTCGTTGATCTCCTTATAGGTGCCGCCGGAATAGGGAACCTTTATGGCGTTCACGCCGAACAGGGCGTTGACCTCCGAAATCTTGAAATTTTCGGTCATGGAGGTGCCGGTAACAAGGGCGTCGTAATCAAAGTGCTTGCAGATGCCGTCGTTCTGACTCCGCTGATTGTCCAGCGTATAGAAATAGCGCCCCGTATCCGGCTTGTGATAATGAAAATAGGGATCGACCCGATAGACATAGCTGCCGATCACGGCCAGCATGGCCGTTACCAGGACCAGCCACCCGGCCAACCAATATTTTGAACGCATTTTGTCCGGCCTCCCTCAGAAGTTGAAATAAACGAAAACGGACTCGCTGCTGAGGCAGATAAATCCCCAGACAAAGGCCACGGCGGCCAGAAGCATCCGGCAGACGGAACGCTTTTCCAGATTTTTATAGTTGTTTTCCGGGATCAGGCAAATGCCCATGGCAAAAAGCACGTAGAGAATCATCCAGAAGCCCCGGATGGCCTGGAGCCTTTCAATAGGAAGCATATTCACCAGAAACGGCATTTCCGGCAGGGTAAAGCAGCGAATCAGGCCGTCGCTGATGGACGTGTCCTGCATGAGAAGAATGGTTTTCAGGATGGATATCCATTGACCGATGGATCCTGCCCGGAACAGAAGCCACAGAACGTTCAGAATGCAGAAGGTGACGAACCACCGGACAGGCTCAAAGACCTTCTCCTGGGCTTTTCCGAAGATGCGGTCCAGCACCATAAAACCGCCGTGGAGGAGCCCCCAAAGAATAAACGTGAAATTTGCACCGTGCCAGAGCCCGCTGATCAGGAAGATCAGCATGGTGTTGAGATAGGTCCGTACTTGCCCCTTTCGGCTTCCGCCCAGGGGAATGTATACGTATTTGGTGAAAAATTTCGTCAGAGAAATATGCCACCGTTTCCAGAAGTCACGGATGGAGAGCGCTTTGTAGGGCGAGTCAAAGTTGATAGGCAGGGTGATATTGAGCATCTGGGACACGCCAACGGCCATATCGCTGTAACCGCTGAAATCGAAATAGATCTCGAAGGTGTAAAAGAGCGTGACCAAGAGAAGGTCCATGGCCGTAGCGGATCCCAGGTTGGAGAAGCCCCAGCTGACCCCTTTGGCAAATACATCCGCCAGCATGACCTTCTTAAAGAGGCCGAAGCTGAAGATCTGGAGCCCGTTGGCCAGATGATCCATATTGACCTGCTTGCGCTTGGGGTCATTGAGCTGCCCAAGAAAATCCGCCGGGTCCATCAGGGGACCCATCAGAATCTTCGGAAAATACAGGATATAGCAAAGGTAATCCAGCGGGGCCACTCTGCCGATTTCTCCCTTGCAAACGGAGACAAGATAGGCAATCTGCTGAAAAGTGAAAAAACTGATCCCCAGGGGCTGCACCAGGTCCCGGACGGCCCAAGCGGTCCCGGCAAACTGATTGACGGTCCCAATCAGAAAGTTCGTGTATTTGAAATAGAGAAGCAGTCCCACATTGATGAGGACCGGGACGATCAGCAGGAGGCGTCTACGGGACTGGAGGCGCTGAAGGGCCCAGGCGAATGCCAGATTGACGACCAGGCTGATCCCCAGAACCGTAAAAAGCGTCCAATCTGAGTAGACATAGAAAACCACACTGGCCACAGCCAATACCAGTTTGCCAAGGACTGGTTTCCATTTGTTGGCCAGAAAATAGGCCAGCACCGTAATGGGCAGAAACATCAGAATAAAAACGAAAGAGTTGAATTGCATAAGGTCCCTCTCTGTAAATGTTTTTGAAAGCAAATCTTATTTTGCTATTTTATCACAGAGCGGCTGTTGATTCAATAGAAAACCACAAAATTCGTGCGACCATAGGGCGCATATTCCATGGCGTTTGGCGAGAAACGATCCCACCGCTGAGCAGAAAAACCGGGCCCCCGGTGCGCAGAAACGTGCCGGGGGCCTTTGCCGTCTACTGGACGGCGGAGGAGAAATGGAGTATAATAGAAATGGTATCAAAATTGGAACGCCAAAAGCGGCATCGGAAGCGGTGCCGCCTTTGGGTATCGATATGGGTAAGGAAGACCCCATGTCTTTGCCGTCAGGATAGCACAAAACCGGCCAAAAGGGAAATGCAAAAGCAGGTGCGGCTATGTGAAAAACTGCATATCCTGACAGGATGGCAAAAGGAGAAGATTATGGACGACAAAGAACTTACAGAATTGGCCCGGCAGGCGGGCTTTTCGGCGGCGGTGATTTCGGCGGACCGGGTGCCGGTGGACGGAAAATTCCGGGCCTTCTGCGAGGAAAACCGCTGCGGCCAATATAACGCCAACTATGCCTGCCCGCCGGACTGCGGCAGCGTGGAGGAGATGTTCCGGAAAATCCGCAGCGCCGAAAAGGCCCTGGTTTTAATGACCCAATGGCCCATCGACGGCTATCAGGACACGGCGGCCATCCGAAACGGCAAGCACAGCCATAACCGGGCCATGCTGCGCCTGAACGCCGAGCTTGGCAAGCGGAATGACGCCGGACGCTGTGCGGGCGGAAGCTGCTGCGACCTGTGCGACCCCTGCGAGCGCCGGTCCGGCCGGCCCTGTCCGCACCCGGACCTGCGGTTCAGCTGTATGTCCGCCTACTGCGTAAATGTGGCGGAATTGGCCGAAAAATGCGGCCTGGAATTCGCCTGGGACCGGAAAAAGCTGTATGTATTCAGCATGATCTTGCTGGGAATGAAAAGAGAGGAATGAGACGATGCAGCTGAGCCTACAGGACATCCGGAGAGCGTTCCCGGACCAGGACTTCAAACGGGGCATGGAGTATTACCGGCAGGGCTGGGTACACGATCTGAAATGCTCCGGAGAGGACGAAAAGCTGGTGATCAGCTGCCGGGTCCGGGGCAGCGAGGATTATAAGCTCCGTATTCAGGAGATCGGCAGAGGCACGCTGTACGCCCAATGCACCTGTGTGCGTCTTGAAACGGCGGGCGTCTGCAAGCATCTGGCGGCGGCCATGATCGCCTATGTGGAGGAGGACCGGGACCAGTCCGGTCCGGCCAGATCGGACCGCTATGCCCAGGCACTGCTGCGGAACTACCTGCGGGGAACGGAACCGGCGGCGAAGGCCCCGGAGGTCCCGGCCCGGCTGGAACCCACGCTCCATTTTCCGGATCCGGACGACCGGGGCTACCCGGACCTTTCCTTCCGGGTGGGCCGGGACAAGCTGTACGCCGTGAAAAATATCGAGAATTTTCTGGTGAATGTGGAGAAGCGGCAGACGGAAAGCTACGGGAAATATCTGACGCTGGACCACGGCATCGAGCAATTTGACGGCCGCTCCCAGGAACTCATCCACCTTCTGATGAACGAGTTCAACCGCTTCCGGACGGTGGGGGACCGCGCCCATTGGTGGAATGTGGACCCCTTCCGCCGGGAGAAGAATAAGATCGCCCTGACCGGGGATGCTTTCGACCGGTTTTTTGACCTGTGGGAGGGGAAGTGCCTGGAAACCTCCGCCGGAGATACGGTCGGCTGCTTCCGGGAGGACCCGGAGGTGGGCGTTTCCGTGAAAAAGCGGGACGGCGGCGGACGTGGTCATCCATTACGACCCCTGGTGGAACCAGGCGGCGCAGGACCAGGCCACGGACCGGGCCCACCGGATGGGCCAGCAGGCCCATGTGCAGGTCTACAAACTCATCGCCAAGGGGACCATTGAGGAGAAAATCCTGGAACTGCAGGAGAAAAAGGCGGCGCTGATGGACACCGTCGCCGGGGCCGAGGACACGGGCATCCTGAATATGTCCCAGGAGGACCTGCTGGCATTGCTGGACGAGCGGTGAGACGATTGCTGAAAATTGGAAAATACCCCTTGACCTAAAGTGAACTTCATGGTATATGATAATGCCACACACGAAAAAACACGCCTGAAAACAGGCGGAACGGAGGTAATTATGGAATACAGACAGCTCCCTCACGGGACGGAACGGGAAAAATTCGGCGTGCTGGGCCTGGGACTGGGCGGCATCGGCAAAACGCCCGCTGACGAGATCGAGGCCATCATCCGCAAGGCCCTGGACCATGGCATCAACTACTTTGACCTTTGCACTGCCGGGGCCACCTATGCCCCCTTCGGCCGGGCCATCGCCGGGAAGCGGGACCGGGTATTCATCCAGGTCCACTTCGGCGCCGTGTATGATGAAAACGGCGAATACGGCTGGTGCCGGGATTTCGACACCATCCAAAAGACCTTCCTGTGGGAATTGGAAACGCTGGGGACGGATTATGTCGACTTTGGCTTCCTGCATTGCGTGGATGAGGATGCGGATTTTGACAAGTTGGTGGAGATCGGCGTGCTGGACTACCTGAAAGCGCTGAAAGCCCAGGGGACCGTCCGGCACATCGGCTTCTCCTCCCACACCCCGTCGGTGGCCAACCGCATTCTGGACACGGGGCTTGTGGACATGATGATGTTCTCCATCAACCCGGCTTACGACTTTGAGAAGGGCGACGAGTGGGGCGTCGGCTCCGTGAAAGAACGGTTCGACCTGTTCAAGCGGTGCAAAAAAGAGGGCGTGGGCATTTCCGTTATGAAGCCCTTCTTCGCCGGGCAGCTGCTGTCCGCCGAACATTCTCCCTTCGGTCAGGCTCTGAGTCGGACCCAGTGCCTGCAATACGCCCTGGACCGGCCCGGCGTGCTGGTGGCTCTGCCGGGGGTGCAGACCATGGAGCATCTGGACCAGGTGCTGGAATTCCTGAACGCCACGCCGGAGGAGAAGGATTATTCCGTTATCGGCGGTTTCACGGCGGACACCGTCACCGGGACCTGCGTGTACTGCAACCATTGCCAGCCCTGCCCGGCGGGCATCGACATCGGCCTGGCCAATAAATATTACGACCTGGCCCTGGCCGGAGACGCCATTGCCGCCAACCACTACACCAAGCTGACCGTGAAGGCCAGCGCCTGCCTGCAGTGCGGCCATTGCGAGAGCCGCTGCCCCTTCGGCGTGAAGCAGATGGAGCGGATGGAGAAAATCAGCGCCTATTTCCGGGAATGAGCATTTTGGGAATGCTGTTTCACTGAATTTGACATCTTGAAATAGCACACGCCCCCGGGCGGGACCAATCAGGTCCCGTCCGGGGGTTTTACAGACGGATACTTGCAGGGAACAAACGTGAATGAAATCGCTATGAAAAGTTCCCTACAAGAAAAGACCCTATTGAAGATTTATGGATTCCTGTGAAAGCCGCTGGGCTTTCTACGGTGTCCCTGCCTGTTGCCGGTTTCAAATATACCCGCAGTGTACGCTAGGGATGTGTAAAAAATGTTGAATTTTGTCGACTGGGACATTATAATGTAGACACGGCGGGTGTTGTATGCAGAAACCAGATGTAAAAGAACGAAAATCTGCCCTTCCCCGGTCAGCCCTTCCGGCTGGCCGGGAATTTTTCGCTTTCTTTTTCGAAAAAATCCGGGAAAAATATGGCCGGAATGAAAATTCTCCGGTCTGGGGGTAGAAGTACCGACGGGAATATGCTATAATGTCCCTAAGTATAACCATTTATGTGAGGTATGACTTATGCTGGAACTGTTGGCTCCTGCCGGGTCCATGGAGGCCCTGCGGGCCGCTGTGGAAAACGGTGCGGACGCCGTTTATTTGGGCTGCGGCAGCTTCAATGCCCGCCAGAGCGCCAAGAATTTTACCGTCCAGACCCTGGCCGAGGCGGTGAAATACTGCCACATCCGTGGGGTGGCGGTCCATCTGACCCTGAACACCCTGGTCTCCGACCGGGAGTGCAAGGGCGTGGCCCAGCTCATCGCCCAGGCGGCAGCGTGCAATGTGGACGCATTTATTGTTCAGGACCTGGGTGTGGTGAGCCTGTGCCGCCGCATCGCCCCCCATATCCCCATCCACGGCTCCACGCAAATGACCATCCATTCCCTGCCGGGGGTGCTGCTGTGCCAGCGGCTGGGGATGCAGCGGGTGGTGCTGAGCCGGGAACTGAACCGGGAGGAAATTCGCTATATCTGCGAAAATTCCCCCATTGAAATCGAAGTATTCGCCCACGGGGCGCTGTGTATGTGCTACTCCGGACAGTGCTATCTCTCCGCCGCCATCGGCGGACGGTCCGGCAACCGGGGCCGCTGCGCCCAGCCCTGCCGCCAGAGCTACGGCTATGGCCGCTGGGAGAACAAGTACCCCCTGAGCCTGAAGGACAACTGTCTGGTGGGGGACCTGGCCAGTCTGGAGGCCATGGGCGTGGCCAGCGTGAAGTTGGAGGGCCGGATGAAGCGGCCGGAATATGTGGCGGCCGTCACCGGCGTTTACCGGAAGGCCCTGGACACGGGCCGGGTGAGCCGGGAGCAGATGAACGACCTGTACCGGGCCTTTAACCGCCAGGGCTTCACCGATGGCTACTACGCAGGCCGCATCGGGCCGGAAATGTTCGGCATCCGGGAGGACACCAAGGAAGATACCGGCTGGATGAAGGATGTGCGCCAGACCTACGAAGCCGTGGAGAACCCGCTGGTGCCGGTGCGGTTCCGGGGCAGCGTCACGAGAAGCGGCCTGTGGCTCAGCGTCACGGACCCGGAGGGCCGGACCTGCCGCCTGACGGGTAAAGTGCCGGAGGAGGCGAGACTGGTGGCCGTGGATGCGGACCAGATCGCCATGCGCCTTTCCAAAACCGGCGGCACGCCTTATGCCTTTGCCGGAGCGCAAATTGAAGTGGAGCCGGGCCTCAGCGTCAGCGCAGCGGAGATCAATTCCCTCCGCCGGGACCTGCTGAATCAGCTGACCGCCCTCCGGGGCCGCAGCGAGCCTCCTCGGCTGGGCCATATGGACAACCCCCGGATTTATCCGGGAAGTCGTGGGACCCCGGCCCTGACCGTCCAGGTCACGGAGCGGGAGCAAATCACCGAGCGGCTGCTGAAAAACCGGCCGGAGGTGCTGTATGTACCCATTCACCTGCTGGCCAAGGACCCGGACTGGTGCGCCGCATTGACAAGCCGGGTCCGGGAGGTCTGCGCCGTGCTGCCCCGCATCGTCCACGACGGGGAACTGCCGAATCTGAAAAATGCCATGGTGCTGCTGAAAAACGCCGGAGTCCGGAGCGTGCTTGTGGGCAATCTGGGGCTGCTGGCCCCGGCACGGGAGTGCGGCATGGTCATCCGGGGGGACTTCGGGCTGAATATTTTCAATTCCCGGAGCATGAATCTTCTGCGGGATATGGAATTGGCCTCCGCCATGCTGAGCTTTGAAATGACCCTGCCCCAGATGCGGGACATCAGCAAGGCCGTGAACGCCGAGGTATTCGCCTACGGGCGGCTGCCGCTGATGGTCACGGAAAACTGTATTATCAAGAACCGCACCGGCCAATGCACCTGCAACCAGGGCCCGGTCCGGCTGACAGACAAGACCGGGGCGGATTTCCCGGTCATCAAGGATGGGGCCTCCTGCCGCAGCGTGCTGCTCAACGGAAAGAAGCTCTACTGGCTGGACCGTCAGGAGGACCTGGACCGGCTGGGGGTCTGGGCGGAACGGATGTACTTTACCACCGAGAATCCCAGGGAGGTGGACCAGGTTCTGGCGAACCGGGTCCGCTCGGCACCCTTTGATCCCGGCGCCTGTACCCGTGGGCTTTACCTGCGGGGTCTGGACTAACGAAGGAGGAACCATTATGAATGTGATCTTGGCATCTCAGTCGCCCCGTCGGCGGGAGCTTCTGGGACTGTTTCGCATCCCGTTTACCGTCCGGGCGGCGGACATTGACGAGACCATGGACCCAAATCTTCCTGCGGAGCAGGAGGTAGCCCGGGTGAGCCGGGCCAAGGCCATGGCCACCCCGGCAAAGGCGGAGGACGTGGTCATTGCGGCGGATACCATCGTGGTCTGCAATGGAAAGACCTTGGGCAAGCCGAAAAGTGAAGCTCAGGCCGTGGAGATGCTGACCATGCTCTCCGGCCGGGACCATCAGGTAATGACCGGCCTCACGGTCCGGAAAGGGGACACTTGCCGGACCGTCACGGAGATCACCCACCTCCATTTCCGCAAGCTGTCTCAGCGGGAAATCCTGGACTATGTGGCCACCGGCGAACCCATGGACAAGGCCGGGGCCTACGGAATCCAGGGGGGCGCAGCCCTTTTCGTGGAGCGCCTTGACGGCGATTACTATAATGTCATGGGCCTGCCGGTGTGCCGGCTCTGGCAGGTGCTTGCCGACACGGCGCCGGAAGTGCTGGAGGGACGGCTATGAAGCGATTCTTTTCTTCCAAAGTCCGTACGGTGCTGGTCATCGCCGTGGTGCTGGCGGCGGCGCTGACGGTCATCGGAAACCTGACCGGCTCCACGCCCCTGGACGGGGCGGTGAAGGGCCTGCTGACCCCCATTTCCACGGCGGCCAGCCACCTGAAAAACGGTGCGGCCCAGTTGTACAGCTACCTGTTCCGCTATGAAGCCCTGGCGGCGGAGAACGCCGACCTGAAGGAGCAGCTGGCCCAAATTTCCAACGACGCCCGAAAGCTGGATGCCATGACCCGCGAGAACGCCCGGCTTCGGGCGGCCCTGGAATTGCAGCAGGACCACGAGGATTATAAGCTGGTGGACGCCTATATCATCGACCGGGACTCCCGTGACTGGGCCTCTACCTTCACCATCAACCGGGGCAGCGCCTCCGGCCTGGCCGAGGGAATGTGTGTGGTTACGGAAAACGGCGAAGTGGTTGGCCTGATCACCAGCGTGGGCAGCAACTATGCCGTTGTGACGACCGTTCTGGACTCCTCTTTGGAGGTCAGTGCAACCATCGCCTCCACCGGCTATAACGGCATGGTCCGTGGCGGCTACACCGTCGGTCTGGACGGTTATCTGCGGATGGACTATCTGCCCACCTCCGCTGTTATCCGCAATCAGGACCAGGTGGTCACCTCCGGCTCCACCGTGTACCCCCGGGATCTGGTGCTGGGGCGCATCATCGACGCCGGTTACGACGACACCGGCGTTGCCAAGTATGCGGTGCTGGAGCCTGCGGTGAACGTTTCCAGTATTGAGCAGGTGTTCGTCATCACCGAGTACGATGCGGGGTAAGGCCATGGCAAAAAAACGCCGTGACCGGGATTTTCGCCCGGATAAACCCCAGGGGTCCCTGCTGGATAAGCTCTATATCACCAAGCAGCAGCGGGAGACGCTGCTGAAGTGGACGCTGTACGGCATCCTGACCTTGCTGTGCCTGGTCATTCAGGACACGTTTTTGAGCGGTATCTGGGTGTTCGGGGCTTCCCCGGACCTGGTGCCCATGATCATTCTGCTCATCGGCATGATGCAGTCCACCGAGGCCGGGGCCACCTTTGCTCTCTGCGCCGCCCTTTTCTATTATCACGCCGGTTCTGCGCCGGGGGCTTATGCCGTGGCGGCGCTGCCGCTGCTGGAATTTGCCCTGTCCGCCTTCCGGCAGAGCTATCTGCGGAAAAGCATCGGAGCCACGGTGTTTTCCGCAGCTTCGGCCCTTATTTTGTATGAAATTCTGGTATTTTTCGTGAGCCTTGTTCTGGGCAGGACCTATCTGAGCCGCTTCCCGGTGGCTATACTGACCTGGCTCATGAGTCTTTTGGCGATCCCCGTGCTCTATCCTGTTTGCCGGGCCATCGACCGGATCGGAGGAGAAACATGGAGAGAATAACCCGATTCCGTATTGGCATTGTGCTGCTGTTGCTGCTGCTGGTCATGGGCTTCTATGCCACGAAGCTCTATCAGCTGCAGGTGGTGGAGACCGGCGGCCAGCCCTCGGACAACATGACCACCTTTACCACCCTGACCCGAGTGAAGGCCGCCCGTGGGGACCTGACGGATCGGAACGGCAACGTTCTGGTGGGCAGCCGGGCCAGCTACGACCTGGTCATCAACCATTTTGTACTGAATAACTCCGATAACCGGAACAACTATATTTATCAGCTTGTGACCCTGGCGAAAAGCATGGGCGTGACCTGGAACGACCATTTCCCCATGACCGCCGAGGCCCCTTATACCTACACCATCGATTCCTATTCCTCCACCTGGCGGGGATATTTCCAGAAGTACATGGGCGACATGGAGATCGACTCCGACATTTCCGCCCCCCGGCTGCTGGAGCGGCTGCGGAAATATTACCGGCTTCCCGACGACTGGTCCGACGACGAAGCCCGGGCCGTGATCGGCATCCGCTACGAACTGCGGCTCCGGGGCCTGGCCGAAGAATTGCCCAACTATGTTTTTCTGGAGGATGCCAGCGACGACGTGCGGTTTGCCATGCTGGAACTGAACGTCCCCGGAATGCAGGTGGAAGCCAGCGTGGAGCGGGAGTATTATACCGAGTACGCTGCCCATATTCTTGGCTACACCGGCAAAATGACCCCGGAACAGTGGGAAACGTATCAGGACAAGGGCTACTCCATGGATGCGGATGTGGGTCAGGCCGGTCTGGAGGAGGCTCTGGAAGAATACCTCCACGGCACCGACGGACAGCGCATCGACGTGGTGACGGTGGACGGCACCATCATCAAATCCTATTACACCGTGGAGCCGAAGGCCGGTGACAACGTGGAGCTGACCATTGACCTGCGGCTGCAAATGGCTGCCGAGGATGCTCTGGCCGAACGGATCGCCGTCCTGAAAGCCAAGGACGAGGGAACCACCGGTCAGGACGTGAAGGGCGCTGCCGCTGTGGCCATTGACACCAACACCGGTGAGGTACTGGCCTGCGCCAGCTATCCCACCTATGACCTGGCGAACCTGTTCGAGAAGTGGGACGAAATTCTGGAAATCCCTGACAATGCCCTCTATAACCGGGCCCTGGACGCCACCTATCCCCCCGGCTCCACCTTCAAGCCCACTTCGGTCATTGCCGCCATCGATTCCGGCCTCATTACCTCCGGCACGACCATTGAAACGAAGGGTATCTACACCAAATACGCCGACGAGGATTTCGAGCCTGCCTGCCTGATCTATACTTTTTCCGGCGGCAACCACGGCACCATCAACGCCATCCAGGCCCTGCAGTATTCCTGCAACTACTTCTTCTATGAGTTGGGCGACCGGATGACCGACGACCTGGCGGCCATGGACAAGACCGCCAAGGGCATGGGCCTGGGCGAAGCCACCGGCGTGGAACTGCCGGAAGCCATCGGCCACCGGGCGGGACCGGCCACCAAGAAGCTGCTCTACGGCGACGGGGTGGGCTGGTACAAGGCCGACCAGATCATGGCCGCCATCGGTCAGTCGGACCACGCCTTCACGCCCATGCAGCTGTGCGTCTATGCCACGACCCTGGCCAACCGGGGCACCCGGTACAAGGCCACGTTCCTGAAACGGGTGGTGGCCTCGGATTACAGCGAACTGGTGCTGGAAAACAGCCCCCAGATCTTGAGTACCCTGAAAATTTCCGACGATGCCTACGCCGCCTATATGGAGGGTATGTATCGGGTCTGCAATACCCCGGAAGGCTCCGGCTGGGACGTGTTCAACGATTTCCAGGTGACGGTGGCCGGTAAGACCGGCACCGCCGAGCATGGCGGCGGCACGGGGACCTCCGACAACGCTGCTTTCATCTGCTTCGCGCCCTACGAGAAGCCGGAAATCGCCGTGTCCACCTACTTCGAGCAGGGCGGCTACGGCGGCGACAGCTGCTCCGTGGCGGCAAAGATCCTGACGGCCTACTTCGCCGACAGCGTGGCGGCCATCGAGAACAGCACCACTTATGAAAATTCTCCGAATTAAAGAACTGTTTGTGTAATTTGGACCACCTGCGAACAATTCGCAGGTGGTTTTTTTCAGGAAACGAGACTTCGGATCGATGTTCTTGTGCAAATGGAAGGTAAAATAGGAAATTTTGTTTGTGGAGCGGTTGACAACCGGTGGAACATTGATTATGATATAAATGTGAAAGGGAAAGCTGGGTTCGTTGAGCCGTCCTGCGGGGCGGGGCAGTGGGCCCAGTTTTTTATAAGGATAAAAAAGAGCGCCGGGAGTATCCGCAGAGAAGCGGAAACTCCTGGCGTTGATTTTATTGTTTGCTTGCGCTTTCGGGGGCAGTGGCTTCGCTGGGTGCCACAGTGGATTCGGACGGGATCTCGGTGGGGGCTTCCGTTGGTTCCGTGGGGGCATCCGTTGACTCCTCCGGGGCGGTGGCAGCATCGGATGGACCGGTATCGGCATCCGGTTCCCCACTGTCAGGGGGCTGTGTGCCGTCCTCAGCGCTGTCTTGGCTGGGGGCGGTGGTATCCGGGGGCAGAGTCGCCGTATCCGTGGGGGCCTTATCTTCGGCCGTGGTCCCAATGGTCTCTCCGCTGGCGATGGTCGGGGTTTCCGCCTTGGGAATGCCAAAGCTGGCGCCGAATGTCAGGATCACGTCATCGCTGGGGACAAGGGTGAAGGTGAAGTTGTCCGTAAAGGGGGCGGTGGTACAGGTCTGGCCGCCATAGGTGAAGAACACATAGCCGCTCTGGGATGTACTGTCCTCTGCACGGGAAAGCATGACGGTATAGGTTTTCCCAGCGGTCAGATTATAAGCGGTCCCGTCCCCGTCAACGGCTTTTTCTCCCTCCATAACCGTGGCGGTAATGCGGAAGGAGCCGGTTTTGATGGAAGCAACGCTGGTGGTCCGGGAGGCATGGAACCAGGCCAGGGTGGAGCTGACCAGGCAGGTGACGCATAGAAGAACTCCGATCAAAGAGGGGCCAAGAAGCCGGGGTAAACCGGGGGAATGTTTGGATTCTCGCATAATGGAAAACTCCTTTCTGATGCTCTTTCGGGCAATCAAAAGGCACAAGTGTGCTTATGCCCTTTGATTGCCTCTCACTCCGAGGAGTGAGAGGACTTGGAAAGAGGGTTGGACTTATACAATAATCAATTCTTGCTTACGACAACCATACCGTCTTTAAGCGTAGCTGTATAGCCTTCAGGACAATAATTCTGCATAAACTCCACTGTCTCATTCTGATAGCTACCGCCTTTTACGACTGTATCCTGCGCATAATTCTGCACATAAAGGCTTCCCTGAGGGCCGGCAAATGTACCACCGTTGATCTCCATCTTTGCACCGCCGTGGGAAATGGCAATGTAGTTGTCAGAAATGATTTCGCCGCCGTTAATCGTTGCAACACCGGTTGAGTCATTGGACAATCCCCAGTAACCGGTACAATGTAACGTGCCACCGTTCATTGTCAGAATGCCACCAGCGCAGTTTTTAAAACCGTTTGGACCGGCCTTCATTTCGATGTTGTTGATCGTCATGGTAGCTTTTTGTTCGCCGGGATTTATATAATTCCAACCGTTGACAATGGCAAATGATTGACCGTCTTCAGCAATCACTTTACCGCCGTTGAAGGTCATGGTACCAAAGTTTTCCACAGTGTGCCACTTGTTGTCCTCCCCATCTGCGCGGGTGAAGGTACCGCCATCTATCACGCAAACAGCACCGTCACCGTTACGAAGCGCAGATGTATTGGCTTTTGACGCAACGATATTTCCATCGCCACTGCTGTCCTTTATGCACAGCACACCACGGTTCAAAATCGCATGGGAGTCGCCGCCGGTCAGCGTAAAACCATTCAAATCCAGGGTTACATCCTTATCCGCAGGGATGACGAAGTTGTTGGTCGTAATGCTGTTCGCCAGCACAATATTGACAGGAGCTGTTGCATTGCTCACAATGTCCTGCAGCTCGTCTCCAGTTGTGACTAAAATAGGATATTTGGCATCTTTGTCGTACTGATCGTCACTGCTGTCTTTCTCATATGTAGCCTGTGTAGCGACAACAGTCAGGCACATACCGGTTGCGGTTGCATTCTGATATTCGTTGCCGGCGGTTTCTAACATATGATAGCCGAAGGACCAGGCAGGAGAAGCTTCACCGGGCTTGAGAACCGCGGATTCAATATTGATATCCGTGCCGTCCGTATCAGTCGGTGCCTTAAACACAGGCTCAAGAACTTCAGCAAGCTTGCCGGTAACACCCAACAGTTTGTTGACATACTCAAACTTTACTGCCAGTTTGCCTTTGTTGAGCACACGGACTTCGGGTACATAGTATGTACAGCCCGGTTCCCAAAGGATCTGAGTGCCTTCGGCAGGAATTTTGCCCTCTACGAGGAACGGGAGTGTCTTGCCTTCGGCGTTGACCCAGTTGTCGTTGTTGTCCTTCATTTGCAATTCAATGTCCAGATTACCCGCTTGGATCTTGTTGACACCGGTGGATGCGGTGTCGGTGAACCACGCGAAGGTGGTTCCGATGAGCATGGCAACGCACATAAAGATAGCCAGTGCGCTGGTAATCAATGCCCGCTTGGTGGATTTGCTGTTTGTCATTGTGTTTTACCTCCCTTATTATATTTTTTCAATGACAATATGTGATCACGGTTTTTCCGTGTTTACACCGTGGGTGTGGTGTCGGAGTCTGCTTTCTCCGGCGACTTTTGCTCATTCTGCGCCATTTGCGCCTTCATTTGCAGCAGCTCCTGCATCATACGCTGGGTTTCGGCACGGTCGGCTTCGATCTTGTCCCGCTCCGCTTGCAGCTCGGCCTGCTGTTCGGATTTATACTTTTTAAACAGGCGAATACAGCGTATACCCTCCAACAAAATGAGGAGCAGAAACGGCAGCAGGATGCAGACAATGTATCCCGGCGTGGTCTTTAAGAACAGGAAAAAGCTGCCCGCTTTCGGGATGCGGCCGGTGTATTTGCCCAGAACGTAGGGGTAGGTGACGATGATGGCATCATCCGTATCGGTGGTGGTGCCGTAGGTGACGAAACCCGGCTCGCCGTTGGCACTGGTGGTGCGGCTGCGGATTTTGTGGGTGATGGTCTCGCCGTAGCTGCCCGGGTCCAGAGAGCTGTATGCGATGATGTCTCCGGGCTGGAGGGTATCCGGGTCAACATAACGTGTCAGCACCAGATCCCCTGCCGAAAAATCCGTGGCGGACATGGAGTCCGACATGACGATCAGTGCCCGGTAGCCGAACAGGGTCCGCTGGTTACTGTTGAACGTGGTGACGGACACAATGGTGAACACCATCATAAATACCGCCAGCAGTACTACCAGCCAGACCAGAATGGTACGAAAAGCTTTCCAGAATTTCATGCTTTCGGCTCCTAACTTAGAATTGCTTGTCCGGATTGTTCCGAATCTGGGTGCCGTCCGCACAGAGCAGGAAGCTTAGCTCCCGGTTCTGGGCCTCGTTGCCCTTTTCCCTTGGGAAATAGAAGGAAATGGTGAATTCCCGGCGCTGGCCCAGAGCCAGAATGTCGTCCACCGCCAGGGCGTGGGCCCGGTCCAGCTGAGAAGCCGTGCCTTGATAGAGGACTTTATCGCCCTCGGAAATGGTAATTTCCAGAACATCCGCCAATCCGCCGGATACTTCGTCCAGATACAGGCGATAAAAGACAGCATCGGAGCTGTCGTTCTGCAGGAAGAACTCCTTCACCACGGTCATGCCCGGCTCAAAGAGATATTCGTCCTCCCGGATGACGGGTTTGCCGTCGTTCAGGTTCAGCTTCACGGTGCCGGTGCCGAAATAGTTATTGTCCACGGACACCGAGGCCATGACCAGAGCGTAGCTGGTGATGCTCAGGCAGATGGCCAGGATCACGATGACCAGAATGCCGCCGGTGAGGCGGCGGGTCGTTTTTTTCTCAGCCATTGTTGCCATTCTCCTTCCGTTTCCAGGCCAGCAGGACCATCAGACCCGCCGCCAGCAGACCGGAGACCACGGTGGTCAGGGTCAGCAGCCGGACCGGCAGAGGATCGCCGGTGGCGGGGGTGGGATTCAGGTTGCCGGTTTCCTCTACCCACCACTTGAAGTCCGCGACCAGGTCCTTGCCCTGATATTCGTTGCCGACGCTGGTGTCCAGGTAGGCGGTGATCCGGCAGTACAGCTCGTCGTCGCCGGAGCCGGTCAGCTTGTGGGTCAGGCTTCCCGGCATATCCCGCATGAGATCGTCATATAAGGTCTCACCGGTGGTGAGAAGATCGACCCGGACCATCAGGACCTCCGCCAGCTTTTCGTAGCCGGGGCGGATGGCGGCCTTGTAATGGACCGTCACCTGGTCGTGATGGGAGACCAGAATGCGGAAATATTTGCTTTCCTGGTCCCCAGGGAACAGGTTCCCGGCCTGGAAGGCGATATTTTCCTCCGGATTCCGGGCGTAAAGGGAAATGCCGGTGGCCTTCCGGGTCTCGGTAGGTGCCGCAGGCCGGGAGGAAGCCGTGGGGGCTGTGGTGCTGGCACTGGCCGCCTCCGTGGCGGCAGTGCCGGTGCTTGCTGCCGGGGTGGCAGGCGAGGTGACGCTCTGAGCGTTCCGGGTGGCCTCCGTGGCGGGTTCCCTGGGCGCTGCAATCAGGTTGTCCGGCACTGTCACGGTTGTGGGGCTATCTGCTGACAGACGGTTATGTATCAGCACACCGCCTAGAGACAAAAGGCTCAGACCCAGCAGGACCGCCAGGACGATGATTGCTGTTTTTATCTTCTTATTCTGTTCCAATCCGACACACTCCTTTATAATCGAATGCCTTAGGTTCAAACATTCATGTGTTCATATAGCAAGTGGGAAAATCGTGGGGATTGTGCAACCCCGTGGCTGTATCTGTGCCTGCTTTTGCAGAGTTTGCCACTCTGTGCAAGGACACTTTCCCAAATTGCATTTACTATATTATAGTATAACATCTCATAACCGCAAACGCAAGCACAAATGTGCAAATCCGTTATGATCGAATGCCTTGGGTTCATGCGTTCATGTGTTCATATAGCAAGTGGGAAAATCGTGGGGATTGTGCAACCCCGTAGCTGCATCTGTGCCTGCTTTCGCAGAGTTTGCCATTCTGCGAAAGGGCACTTTCCCAAATTGCATGTATTATTTTAGCATCTTATAACCGCAAACGCAAGTGCAAATGCGCGAATTCAGTAAGATTTTGTCAAAAATTTCTGTTTCGTGAATTAAAGAAAAGTTTATGTAAGTCACACAGCTTTACCGTTTCAACAAAAGGCAGTCAAGTCCACAGTCAGGAACGGCAGAGGACTTCGCTATAATTTAAAAGGTCCGACATGGGCAAGAAAACAATTATGGAGGTTTCTTTATGCGCAAAGGCGAAAATATCTTCAAGAGAAAAGACGGACGGTGGGAGGCACGGTATATCAAAGCACACGACCTGTCCGGAAAAGCACAATACGGTTTTTGCTATGGCAAGACCTATCGGGAGGCCAAAGAGAAGGTCATGAAGTGCAAGGTTGCGCTGCTGGAAGGGAAGCCGGTCCCCCAATCGGGATCGAATCACCGGTTTTCCTTCTACTGTGGCCAATGGCTTGCCTTTCAGAAGGCCCGGATACGGGAATCCACATTCGTGAAATACGACACATTTCTGTGCAAGCATATCCTGCCCAAGCTTGGAAACTGCTGTCCGTCCGGATTGACCGGCAGCGTGATCGACCGGTTCTCCGAAGAATTGCAGGCGGCAGGACTGTCCGAAAAGACGGTACACGATATTCTTGTGGTGCTGCACGGCATTCTAAAGTATTCTGCAGGACAGTTCCCCGGTATCTTTCCGGTCATCAGTATCCATTATCCCAAGGAACACAGAAAAGAGATGCGGGTGCTTTCTCAGTGCGAACAGACATTCTTTATCGCCTTCCTTGTAAAGGAGATGGACCCTTGTAAATTTGGCGTACTGTTGATGCTTCTTTCGGGAATGCGGATCGGCGAACTGTGTGCATTGAAGTGGGAAAATATCGATCTGCAAGCCCGGACGATCCGCATCCGTGCCACCATCCAGCGGCTGCGGAACGATACGGATGAAGCATCCGGGCGCACTCGCATCGTCATCGGAGCACCCAAAAGCGACACCTCTGCAAGGACCATTCCCCTGACCGAGTATGCAGCTGGGCTTTGCCGGAGGTGGGCGGTTTCCAACGGAAACGCCTATATCCTTACGGGAACAGAGAAATTCATGGAGCCGAGGACCTTACAATACCGGATGGAGAAATACACCCGCCAATGTGGTCTGGAAAACGTGCACCCCCACACCCTCCGGCATACCTTCGCCACTCGGGCATTGGAGGTAGGCTTTGACATCAAATCCCTGTCCGAGATCCTGGGCCATGCCTCTACGACCATTACCCTGGAGCGGTACGTGCATTCCTCCATGGAGTTGAAGCGGGCCAATATGGACAAGCTGTCAGCAGTAGGACTTTGATTTTTTCGCAGTCGTAATCCTTTGTCCGTCCCGGCACTGTTCCGAAAAAAGTCCCGGAAAAAGCGGTTTTGGGCAGCTTTCCCGCAGAGTGGCAAACTCTGCGAAAAAGAAAGCGGCGGTCAAGGAGGGACGGCTGCGGGGATGACGTTTCCCTGACTACGAAACCTTACGGCGATAAATGAGCCGGGACCACTGCAACCTGCCCTATGCGCTCTTTGGGTGGGGAACACGCTGAGATGCATCGGTATGCGCTTAAAACGGTGTATTGCGGCGCTTTTGTGGTGCTGCTCTTTTAGAGTATTTTCTTAAAAGGGGAGAATCGAATATGAAGTTGTGGAAGCAGTCCGGCAAGCGTGCCGTGGCAATGCTGCTGGCTTTGGCCATGGTGTTGTCCTTCGCACAGACCGGATTGGCTGTGACTGCCCATGCGGCGCAGAACAGCCAGAGTGCATCTACCGTTATCAATCAGGGCGGTGCAAGCGTTGAGATGCCGTATACGGATAAGGATAACAATAGCGGTGTGTTCTCCTACATTGGCAGCGTTGCAGGCAACTATTCCGCAATGACGAAAGTAACGGTTAACTATGGCGGTGTTACTTTTGACAACATTAACGCAACCTTGAAAACTGTTGCTACTGAGCAGGTTGCCCTCAAGAATGCAAAGAGTACGGAGAGCGGAACGGCTACCGTCGACAAATTATATGAGGCATACACCCGCAGCGTGATCCGTGCGGTGAGCAGCCATGAATTTTATCGGTTTTTCCTGAGCGCCTGCGGCCGGGGAAGCAACACCTTCCAGTTCACCAACCGCTATACCCGCAAGGCCGTGGATACCCTCTGGGTGGAACGGCTGGAGGATGCCGTTCCAGCCTTCGCAGCCCTGACCGGCGTGCGGGTGGGCGACCAGCTGGAAAAGGAATACGCTAAGAAGGGCGTACAGATTGCCCTGAAGGTGGACGAAGTGGTGGTGGAGGTAGGCCGGGCAAAAAAGATCAGCAATGATGTGATCCGGCAGTTGTCCCATCACAGCGAGCAGGTGGATAACTACGATGTGGCCACTGGAAAAGTGACACCCAACCGGCTCATGCAGCAGATTACCGAGGAGACTTTCACCAATTATGAGAACCGGGTAGCCTTTACGGCCCTGGAGTTGGCGTTCCAGACCATCCGGAACCGCTACGAGGCCCTGTTTGGCCAGATGCCGGAGGATATTGGAGCGAAACTGAAGGTCAATTCCGATTTGGAAATTGCCAACGAGACGGTCCACCTGGATATGTTCCTGAGCATCAAGCAGAAGGATGGGGTCCTGGAGACCGACGAGAAAAACAAAGAAATTTTCGACCGTATCTCCCGACTCTATCGGTTGTACAGTATGTTCATGCACACGAACTTCGCCAAGGAGCTGCAAACCAAGGCCCGCATCAAGGGCCATATCGTCAAGACCAACGTTCTGAAAAAGAACAAGATGTATAAGAAGATCGCCGATACCCTGGAATTCCTCTGGAAATACACGGATGTGGGCTATGCCATGACCGTTGTGGAGCAGTCCCGGCAGATCGACGAGACCATGCAGCTGCAAATTTTCAATAACATTTTCTTCAATTATCTTTCCCTGAAGGGCTATCTGGAAAATGAGGACGGACGGCAGATACCGGAGGCTATGAAGGAGCGCAAGCGCACCATCAAACCCAAGTTCGTCAAGCAAATCATCGAGGAACTCACCGAGGATTATGACCTTCCCGATGTGGAGGTCCGCAAGGTCCTCATTGAAGAACTGACCAAGGAACAGCTTATGCACGAGGAGGCGGAGGAACGCCGCCGCCTGGTGGAGGAGCAGGCCAAAAAGAAGAAGGAAGAAGAACAGCGGCTCAAGGAAGAAAAAGCGGCGGAGGCCGAGCGCATCCGCCAGGAGAAAGCTGCCGAGCGGGAGCGCATCCGCCGGGAAAAGGAAGCCCAGAAGGAACTGGAACGGGTGGAGCGCATCGAGCGGGAGTCCGAGGACCGCCGCCGGGGCGGCCTGTTCCGCAAGGAAGTGGAGGCCTTCCGGGACAAATTGCCGGAGCGCATGGAGCTGCGGCAGGAGAGCCTTCGCAAGGAAGCCATTGCCAAGCAGGACTTTGCGGACGCTGCCAAGCTGGTAGAGGAAGCGGAGGAGCGCAAGCGGGCAGAGGCGGAACGGGAACGTATCCGCAAGAAGGAACTCAAAGAACAGCAGCGCCGGGAAAAGGAACTGGAAGCGGAACGGCTCCGTCAGGAAAAGCTGGCGGAGGAAGCCCGCATTCGGGCGGAAAAGGAAGCCGAGGAAGCCCGCATCCGGGCAGAGCAGTTGGCCAGAGACCGGGACGTTCTGGCCCCGGAAATCGAAGAACTGGACCGCTTTGCCGGTGCCTTGGAGGCCAGGAAGGCCCTCCGGGCCGAGACCATCGCCCGTGCAGCAGCAGAGCAGGCGGCATGGGAGGAAGAACGGGCCAGACGGCGGGCTGCCAGACGGGCGGCAGGTAAATAAGCATTTGACCATTGGAATGGGAGGTGACCGGAACCGTGAAAAAGCAATATACCAAGCTGGTGGCGGCGGCCTTGGCCGTGGCGCTGGCGGCAGTCATGGCGGTGACGGTCTCCTACGCCTGGATGACCATTTCCGCAAGCCCCACTTTGACGGGCATCCAGGTGACCATTGGCGGCGGGACCACCATTTTGCTGGCCCCGGACCGGACGGAGACTCTGGAGGACGGCACTGTGGTCCATTATCCCGGCAGCTTTTCCGACCGATTGAATTTTACCAAGGAGCAGGGCTATGATTATCTGAACGACCTGGCGGGATTGACTCCGGTGTCCACCGTGGACGGCCTGACCTGGGTGCTGCCCGCTTATTATACCCGGCAGGATGCGGAGGTTCGGGATGGCACCGCTTATGCCGGAGACCAGAAGCCCATTGAAGAATTTACAGCCGAATATGACCTGAGCCACGCCAATCTGACCAGCGAACAGAAAGAAACAGCCAGAGAAGGACATTATGTCTACCTGGATTTCTGGGTGGTCTCTCCGGGACCGGATTATGACCTGCATCTGGCCCAGGGGGAACAGGACGGCGGCAGCTTCCTGGTGGAGCTTCCCAATGTGGTGAAGGACGAAAGCGGTGGCTACACCCTATCTCAGCCGGAAAATGCCGCAGCGGCCAGCGCCCGCATCGGCTTCTGGATCAATCAGGAGACTCCGGCAGACGAGAACCTCAGCGCCTATGTCCGCAGTGCTTATGATTCCGGCCGGTATAACCGCCTGGTGGGTACTTACCCGGAAAAGGGTGGGACCATGGCCGTGAACCAGACCTCCCTGGACAAATTTGTCATCTACGAACCCAATGCCACCCTGCATCCCGAAAACGGAACGGATGGAGATTACTTGACTACCTGGCCATTGGGGGTGCTGGAAGGCAACATCTACACCCTGAGTCTGCCTTCCGAGCGGCACATGGTCCAGACGAAAAGTGTTCTGCTCCGGGAGGACAGCGGAGAATATCTCTTGGAACAGGCATTGGAGACGGCGCTGGCCGGAAAAGAGATCACGACCACGGCTCAGGCCGAATCGGCCCTTTACACGGATTTCCTGCAGGGGCAGCTGGCCAATTATGTGGAGCGGGGCAGCTTCGTGGCCTACACGGCTACTCTGGACGGCTATGCCATTGCCGGAAACGGCAAAGTCGGTGCAGCGGATCTGTCCAGCAATCTGTCTACCGCTTCGGAGGATGTGACTCTGACCCGGCTTACCGGCAATGTGCCTCAGCGCATCCGGCTGTTCGTCTGGCTGGAGGGCCAGGACGCCGACTGCACCAATGAGGCTGCCGGAGCAAGGCTGGCCTTGAATCTGGAATTGTCCGGGAGCAGCGTGAAATGAGCAAGGAAACGAAAACAAAGACCGGCGGCATCGTGTCCGCCGTGATATTGGTGTTGGCAGTGGTGCTGGCCATGGTGGTCTGCATCCAGGTGCTGACCCGTGGATATGTGACCATTGCAGGCAACAGCCTGTTCCGGGTGGTTACCGGCAGCATGGAGCCGACCATGCCGGTAGGTTCCATCCTGATTTGCCGGGACACCCCAATCGACGACATCCGGGAGGGCGACATCGTATGTTTCCGCTCCATGCGGATGCAGGGACGGCCGCTTCTGGCAATACCTTTACAGCCAATAACTCCATTGTGAATGGCGGCCATTCTGCGGTGGTGTTCGTGTCTTACCGCCCGTTCACAGCAAGAGAAAATCCGGGAACGTACGATAAGTACAATCAGGAGGGCGTCTTTGCAGAGGAATTTGCTCATTATACGCTTCCGAAGCTGGTGTTTAGTCTGAGTAATGCCGGAAGCGTCTGCACAGACTTCACATTAAATATGGGAGCACAGGGACTCAATGTGAAATTTGGCGGGAATGGGCAAAGTACGGATATTGTGATTGGCTCTATTACAAAGGGAACGGAAGAGCGTGAAGGTAACTATTTAACGACGGATTTGATTGGCAACCCAACCTCAAAGAACTGCATGTATAAGTATAACACCGAAGCGCCGAATGTTGTAGGCAAACAGACGGCCACTTCTTTGACGGCACAAGTGGGCGAGACTGTCTATACAATTGATTTGGCTGAAAAATTGTCCTTGGTTGAAGAAAACAAGGCAGTTCCCAGTGTGGAATTTAAAGTCGATGACGGTGATTTCCAGACCCCTGCAAAAGTAACCAGCCAGGATGGATTGCAGTTTACCTATACCTTGCCATCCGCACTGATGTCCGCTGACGGGAAGTCTACATTTGTATCAAAGCAGATAACCAAAGACCCGGAGCTGACAACCAAGACGACAGGCGATGACCCAGATCAAAAGATTCTGGAAATTGCGATTGATGACAACAAAAACTGGGATACGCAGGAGCAAGTAGAAGCTACAGTGAAGCTGTTTACAATTTCTGTTGATACGCGTGAAGGTTCTCACAGGCATGGAGGCAAATATATTCATTGGAATGAGAAGCATTACTGGAAAATAATCACTTCCCAATTGTATGAGAGCAAACGGTTGAGCCAGTACACTGACAACGTAGTAGATGTTGGCGGAAAGACTGTCGATATCAAAACAACTGAGACTGTAAATAGCAAAAAGGAACTGGATTTTTGGCTGGTGGACGGTGTACAACGGCAGCCAGGAGAGGTGATTCCGGTTACCGGCAATAGCATTGTTATTCCTTGTTACAAGGAAACGGAAGAACTGGTGCAAAAAGAAGTCGTAACAACAACGACCGTTGGCACGGTTCGTTATTCTTACAGAGCGTACTGCTTGGCAACAGTGGTAAAAAGCAAAGGAGCGGGGGCACAAGTTGAGGGAACCCAAAAGTATTGTGACGCTTTGACATGTAGCAAATATGCAACAGGAGGACAGGATGCCGCTTTGAAGGATACACTGGCAGAACCGAAGAATCCGGGGTACACAAAGGTTGAGAGTGTCACGGAAGGAACGACACGGAACTTTGACAATTCGGTATGGGAAAGAAATGGTGACCCGGTAACGTTGTCTGGCAGCAGTACGATTCACACGGTCTGCTATGGTTCGGATGGCAAAACCGTCTTGTGGGAGAAATACACTGACGGTGATGGAAATGTAATCCCGAACCCCTAAGGAAGGAGCATCCCAATGAAAAACCACATTTCTTCCTCCCTGCGGCGGGGCGGGGCCATCCTTCTGGCCCTGGCCCTGCTGGCCATCCTGCTGCCCACCTCCGCCTTCGCCCTCACCGGCACCCAAGGCGATCTCACCTGGTCCCTGAACGGCGGCGTCCTCAGCGTCTCCGGCTCCGGCCCCATCCCCGACTACACCGACGAGAACATGGCCCCCTGGTACTATGTGGCCTCCGGCGTGAACCGCATTCTGGTGGGCGACGGCATCACGGAAATCGGCAACCTGGCCTTCTACGGCTGCGAAAATGCCGGTCTGGCCCGGCTCCCCGCCTCCGTCACCCGCATCGGCGACCGGGCCTTCAAGAACTGCTATCGCCTTTCCCAGCTGGGCCTCCCGGCGGGCCTCATGGAAATCGGCGAGGCGGCCTTCGAGTCCTGCACGGCCCTGAAAGCCCTGGCCCTGCCCGAGGGCCTGCAGACCATCGGCCACTACGCCTTCACCCGTGCGGGCCTCACCTCCGTGACCATCCCCGCCTCCGTGACCGATTTCGGCATGGTAGTATTCGCCTACTGCACCTCCCTGGTCCGGGCGAAGATCGCCTGCCCCATTGCGAAGCTGCCCGACTGGACCTTCTACGGCTGCACCGCCCTCACCGACGTGTCCCTGCCGGAGACCGTCACCGAGACCGGCGAATATGCCCTGGAAAAGTGCGAAAATCTCACCGGCCTCTACTATGACGGCGCTGCCAACCTGGCCCCCGACGACAAAAACGAGGATCTGACCGTGAACCCCGCCGAGGACTATCCCTCCTCCGGCAGCAGCTACACGGAGACCCCCTCCGGCGGCCAGACCACCACCGTCACCGACACCGGCGACGCCACCATCACCCAGGAGACCGACACCGACTATTCCTACACCCTCAATGGCGAGGATGCAACGCTGGATGACTTGTTGAATTCCAATGAAAACGACAATATCGGCGTGGATTCCAGCACTATCACCGTTATTTCCGCCGAAGTCAAAAATGACGAGGGCTGGGACCAGGTGATCGATACCGTCGTGGGCGCCGTCCGTGGCAGCGATGACCTGACCGTGGAGATTCGTCTGCCGGAACCGGAGATTTCCGGGAAAAATCTGTCGGATCTGGCCGGAAAAGACGCAGAAGTCACCATTATTACCCCTGCCGGCAACGAATGGAAGCTCAGCGGCTCCGATTTGCGGAAAAAAGATTTCTCCAACCGGGATTATGACCTGGATTTCACCGTCACCAAGCAGGAGGAGAACAAAACCGATATCCCCGGCAGCACCGTCTATGAGATCAGGTTCAATGACCAAATCGATTTCAAGGCGAAAGTCGGCATCCCCGTCATGGCTGCCGACAAGCGGCAGTATGCGTCCCTTTATCAGCTCGTCGGCGGGAAGCTGACCCTGATCCAGAGCGCTATCGTGGACGACCAGGCCCGGGCCTGGTTCGCTCTCAGCAGCGTGGACAAGGGCGTGAAGTATTATGTGGGCATCAACGTGGACGGCGTGGACCGCAGCGAGGCGGTGGTCCCTGAAGGCCTTTACACCGACTACGGCGTGAATACGCTGACCGATTCCAGCGGCGTCCATTACCAGATCACTGGACGGCAGTCCTCCTGGAACATGGACCTTGGAAAAGTGATGTTAATTCTCGCTGCCGTCCTCGTCGGCTCCTTCGTCCTCATCGGCATCGTCATGACCGCCCTGAACCGCCGGGCGCAAAAGAAAATGAGAACCCAAAACCGAAACAGAACATGATTTGTATCCCCGCCCGGAAACCTCCGGGCGGGGATTTTCCCTGCCCCAACATGGCCAAAACCGGGACGGAAAAGGCCGGTCAGTTGGTGCCGGAATTAGAGGGACAGGTCAATTATTCCTTCTTGACCCGTCGCTTGGTCGGCAGGGCCTGCCTGTCCCTGCTGAACTTGCGGCAAAAGATGACCTAGGCATAGACCGGCTGCTTGCAGTTATACGTGCAGGTGGCGCAGACGGGATTGCACGGCTCCTGCTTAGGAGCTTCGAGGGAAACAGAATTTGCAGTGGTTTTCATAAAAAAGACCTCCTTTCAATTTTGACGATAAATAATGACTCAGGGAATTTGCATTCCCGGGCATTCCAATGGGGAACTTGACATCAATCCTTGCTGTAATAGGACTGCGCAAAAATTCCGATACGATTGTGGCCGAGGGCCTTGGACACGACCAGCATTGCCTGCTTGTCCAGCCATACGCCTACCAGATCCCGGCGGCAGCAGTAGACCTGGCTGCGATATGGCTTGTTGGTCCGGGGTGCAGTACGGTCGTAGGGAATCTCTTCAAGCGGACGGACATACAGTTTATACAAGATATTTGCATAATCCCGGCGGAAGCTGTGGATGTCCGCCATGGTATGAATGTGAGGCCAAACCTTAGCGTCGGGAGCGAAACCTTGAAAACGGGCGACAACATCCGCAACGCAAGGACCAATCACGGGAGCAAAACGCATACGGCCGCCCTTACCGCAGCGAACGTAGACAAAGAACTCCTCCTTAAAAAGACGGGTATCGTCCAGAGCCCGCAGCATTGCGTGCTCGGCCTTGGTGGGGTGACAAGCAGTACGGAGACGAGTGCGTTCGGATTCAATGCGCTTTCTGTCCCAAAGATCGTCGCCACGAAGCAGGCTCAATTCCTCCCGCCGGACCCCGCACGCACTACAAAAATCAACCAAATCCTGATTGTTGGTCACCGAAAAATGCCGGTCAGAGGGCTTGGCCCCCCGACTGCGTGTGATGTCCGCCCGGTGCCGGTCGGGCAGAATGTAATAATCCCTGTCTCCGGGATGGATACCATACAGCTTGTTAAGGGCGCTCCGGTAAGTCTTGAGGGTCGTTATGGCCAATCCTCGCTTGGCCTGCTGCCCGAGCCATACAGGTACATAACTGCGCCCGTACTTAATTGACTTAGATTCGGGATATGCGACGGCGTAAGCGCGCACGAATCGCTGAATGATTGGCCAGTAATTGTGGTAGGTGCGAAAGGAGTGGACGTGATTATCTGCCTTGCCCTGCCTCCGAAGCAGGTGCTTACTCTCGCACGGGGTCAGCAGAGCGAGGAACATCATATACGCTTGCTTAAGCAGTTGATGGATATAACTCATTTTTTCTCCTTGCCTTTAAGATGATATGTAATATTGCGGAGGCGGCGCTACACCGAGATGCTGTATGTACCGCTACGGCGGCACATACAGCTCCCGGAGGTTGGTTTTTGTGTTCACTTACAATCCTTACCTTCATCCTGGATGAGAGTACGCCGGTCAGTATACTTGGGGCAACGTTCGAGTTGAGCGATAGGGGCCTGCTTGCAGTTGTGGGTGCAAGTGGCGCAGATGGCATTGTACTTCTCCCGACGGGGAGCCTTGTGGATGGAGTGATATGCGGAATTTTTCATAAATTGTACCTCGATTTCTATTATATTTTGCATTCAGGCGAAGCGGCGTATCCAAAGCGGAACGCCAGTGCATTTTTGACGTCTGTCACGTGACGGTGTCATTACGGCAGACACATACCGCCCCGGCATGACGTTGCGGGGGGGACGAGTCTGTCGGCGTGACCAGCGCCCGACTGTTATACAGCCAGTCGGAGGTGTTCAGAAAAAGTGGATAGACGGACGGTGCTGTCCTCTCGCATGGGACAACTTCTCATAATTTTTTCCACAAAAAAAGACGCCAATTTGGCCAATGACTCGCTAAATGAGACATTGATTCAGAATGACGTCCTTCTTTATGCCCGCTGCGGTGGGGAGGCGCAACGGGGTATCCTAATATGCTTTTTTGGCGGTCCTATGTGTAATTCTGGACCTGATTATATATACCTTATATATACAAAAAGAGCGCACAGCTCTACCATTCTGGCTTTCGCTCTGCGCTCTGATGTTTTGTGTCTATGATTTACATCCACTTCGGGACTTTAATAACAACTGTAAGATAGTGTCTATATAATACCTTATCCGTATAAATTTGTCAAGTGGTTTTTGGGGCCTTTTTGAAAAATTTTTCTGAAAGGGCCAAATAACTGCCCAGCAATTTATTAGGCCCCCATACGGATGAAGCCCATGCTAAAATGGCAGTTATGAATGTAATCTGTCCTTCCGACTGGCGGATGAAACGGTCGCTGTCGTAAGACAATCCTCTGCTTCCGGGTAGCACTATCCGGGAGAGCTTTTTTGATCTGCGCTCTGGCACCGACTATGAAACCATGTATCGATTCACACTCTGCCGTCAAAAAACGGATGGCTGCTGGTCAACGCCACTTGCTTTTCTTCTGCTTGGGCTTCCAGCCGTGGCTTCGTGCCTCCGCATAGGCCACGTTGAAGATGCCCTGCTGTTCGGTGGTCAGGGGCGCATCGTAATTTTCGTGCCATTCCTTGAGGGTAAAGCAGTCGTAGAACCGACTCATAAGGCCTTCTTCTGCGTCGCCCAGGGTCCGGGTGGCAAAGGTCGCATCGTGATATTCTTTGATGACCTTCAACGGGTAGACATTCGCCTCTTGCAAATCTTCGAGATTGTTTCTCTGCAATACCCGGCGGAGCATGGCAAAGGCTTCCCCGGCGAGCTCCAACTGTTCATCTGTAAGTTGTGCCATGTCGGCAAGACTCCTTTCTCGTTTTGCTCCTGGGGTGGATATTATACAGAAACACCGGATGCTTGCGGTACACTTCCTGCGCCCATATCGGTATTATCAGGCTGCGCTGCACGCAGAAAATCATCCAATAATATCTTCGTATTATAGTATAATTGTGCATTTCTGTCAAGACAGGAAATGGTTGATGAGGGCATATTTCAATGATTTCTTTACCACATCCGGACTTCAAATTGCCGCCGATGCGGAGGGGCGAGTGCTCGGCAGCACTCTTGTCGCCAACATTGCGAATCAGGACTGCGGCGGACTGGTTGCGTCCTCCGACACAAAGCCCGCCAACGTGGCCATCTGCAATATATTACCGATACCCGCTCCGGCAACGGCTGCGACGGCAATTATCTGACCGTGAACGCCCTGCAAGCCGGGGAACAGACCTTCTCCCTGGCGGGCATCACGCAGCCGGGTAGCTATCGCCTGTATGTGACCGTTTCCAAGAACGGCCAACGGCTCCTCACGGTGCCCTATTATTTTATTGTGCAGTAAAAAAGACCTCCCTCCTGGGCATTTCAAACCTGCAAGGCGCTATCGTTCTGGATTGGCCATAGTAATTTCTAATTATGGCCGGTGAATGGGGGGACACTTTGGGAAACCAGAACGCTGGCGATGTTTTACGGGCATATTCGAAGTATCTGGCCTTGACATGGTATCCATATCGCTTTTATAATGAAGATGCTCGCAATGGGCCAAAATTATATCAGGGGTATCGCTATGTCAAAGGAACCAGAACTGCTGTTTAAGTACCGTAAACTGTCTTCTGAGACGGAACTGGAAAGATGTATAGACATCGTTGCACAGAAACGGCTGTACTTTCCGACAATTGATAAATTAAATGACCGGTTAGAAGCGGCATCAGTCGATATCAGGCTGCCGGTGGCGGGATACCAGATCGCGGTGGCTGCTGAAAGGACTCATCCAATCGTAGAGGGTGTAAAACAGCGCTTTCATGTTCTTTCCTTGTCCGAAAACTGCTTTTCGTCACAGCTATGGGGCTACTATACAGATTACACAGGAATCTGTTTTTGTTTCAAAAACGAGGGCGTATTCAGGCAAGCCAAACCGATATGCTATACCTCACAAATAGAGGAGACGCGGCCGAAAAACTTAGCGGAAATGGCAGAGGACATCAGGACATCCCTTTTTCGGAAGCAGCTGGGCTGGGAAAGGGAACAGGAGTGGCGTATTGTGGAGGAAACACAGGAGCGTTTTTTCTCATTCCCAGATGGCATCTTGGCAGCGGTTATTATCGGAGACAGGACGCCGAATAAGCTGCTGGAACCTTTCCTTCAATGCCTTCCGTCGAATTTGTCGATATTTACGACATATCCTTGCATGTTTTCCGGTTGCTTGGGAGCGATTCCTGCGGATTATGTTGACCGTAGCGGCGGTGAAAGGCTTCCGGTCATAACGACTGTCGACGAGTTGGCGGCTATTTTGAAAAATGGCTGAGTGCATACAGGCAGATACGCATTGTTATTTGTGCAGAAAGTGCTCGGTACATGGGACTTCCTGACATACGTAATGGCCAACGGCTCCTTACAGTGCCCTATTATTTTATTGTGCAGTAAAAAAGACCTCCCTCCTGGGCATTTTCCAATGCCGGGAGGGAGGCTTTGCATTTTTGCAGCGGGCTTTACGGTTCGACCCGGTAGAATACGATCTGCTCGCCGGGTTGGAAGAACGTGGTTTCCCGGACGGTGGCAACAAACTTGCTTTTGCTTTTGTAATCGCAAACCCAATATTCGTATTGGTCCTCCGCATAAAAGCTGCCGGTGGCTTTCTCTAGCGGATAAAGGACGATTCCAGATCCCGTCGTGCAGGTCAGGTAGAATTCGACATTTTCTCCATCCAACTGTATACTCCCCGTGGCACTCCAATCGTACTTGTTACCCACAGTGAACGTGATGCGGCCATCCTCCGATTGCCATACAGTGTTTGGCTGATTACAGGGCT
>UQVA01000004.1 GCA_900544405.1 uncultured Eubacteriales bacterium | reverse complement strand
GTTGCTTGAACAATTTTTACTTCAAAATATTGTCTAACTTTTGGGGGTCACTTCAGTTTCGGCCTTGTGGGGGTTTGTGCTGTATTTTGTGTAATATTCTTCCTGCGGGGCACTGGATCCCCCTACACAGGGGAGCCTTACTCAAAGGAACCGACCCGGTACTTCTGAGGGAAGGCTTCTCCTGGAGGAGAAGCTGGCAGCCCGCAAGGGCTGACGGATGAGGTCGAAGTTATCAATTATCACCATGAGTTCGTACGATGCGGTTACCTTCGACCTCATCCGTCACGGGCTGTGGCCCGTGACACCGTAGTAGAGGTATGACTGCCACCGGCAGTCATATAGATTCTTATTCGCTGCGCGGAGCACCACCCTCCAGGGGAAGGCTTTTTCTCTGTCCCGGCGGGCTTTTGCGTCGATTTTTATTGCTCAAACATTGTTACCTGGCGCATCGGGGCATGCCCACGCCCCTACCGTGCCACGCCGGTAGATTTTGCCCCTTCGCACCGCAGCACAGCAAATCCCCCGGAGCGGTTCACTGCTCCGGGGAATCCTGATCTTCACTTTTCTTCCTGTTTTTCCGGCGTTTCCGCCCCGTCCACAGGATGCTCCAGCACATTGGGAATGAAGTTCCGGGCAACCTTGCCCTTTCCCTTGCTCTTTACATAGAAATAACCAAAGAAGGAGAACACCACCGCACCGATAAGGTTCACCAGCAGGTCCTTCATGGTGTCCATCAGGCCGATGTCCAGATAGCCACCCAGACCCATGGACATGGTAGATCCGTCCGCAAAGACCAGAATGGTATCCGTCACATTCCGGACGTGATAAGCCACATTCCGGCCCTGGGGGTCCAGCATAACGGTATTGAAGCCGGTAAGCACCGTGTCCTTCTGCATATCCAGTCCCGCAAGGTTATCCATGCCCCACTCGAAGAACTCCCAGAGAACGCCGATGGTCATGGAGAAGCAGAACGCCGTCACGGCCATATAGAAGGGAGACAGGTGCATGGAGGTATGCTTGTCCTCGTTGAGGATATTCACGATGGAGAAGCCGATGGCGGCGCAGAGGAAGCCGTTCAGGGTGTGCAGCACCGTGTCCCAGCCGGGGATCAGAATGTAGAACTCCTGAATCTCACCGAGAATTTCCGCCGAGAAAATGAACAACAGCACAATGACCTCCAGCGTGTCCGGCAGGTCGATGTGCAGCCGCCGCTCGCAGAAGCTGGGCAGCATAAACAGCACCAGCGTCAGCACGCAGAGCATCACGTTCTCGTAATTCCCGTTGAAAAACTGGGCCACCATGGTGGCCACCACCAAAATCCGCAGCACCAGATAGATGGTCAGAATGACCTTCTTGTTCTGGATGTGCCGCCAGTGCTTGCTTTCCTCATAGGAGATCTTCAATTTCATTCTTCTTACTCCTTAATTGGGGTAGACATTGGTCAGATACAGCAAAATAGGCAGCACCAGGGTGAAAATACTGATGATCCAAGGGTAAAAGGTCCGCCGGGAGCAGAACATCAGCAACAGACAGCCGCCCGTCACTGCCAGCGGCCCCAGCACCGCCAGGTCCCGGGAGATCATCTGGGCGTACACGCCGGTGGTCTGCAGGTCAATGCCCACCTGTGCAGGCAGGTTCGCCATATTGTACCGGGCCAGATAGATGGCCGCAAAAATTACCGGGATGGCCATCAGGACCTTCCGCAGCCGGTAGATCCAGCTTCCGATGACCTTCAGGACGCTGCCCACGGTCTGAATACCGGACGAGTCCTTTTGCAAATTTTGTTTTTCCATAGGATCTCCCTCCTCATTTTCCCCAATCATAGCACATTTTCGGCTTGCTTGCAACATGGGAAACATTAAGATTTTTTGAACGCCGGTAATCAGTCCGGTTTATGGGACACTTTTCCTGATAGAATACGGTCACAAAGAAAAAGGAGGCCGCAAACATGAAAACTGCCGCATTGTATTCGTCCCGCTACACCACTTACCGCCGCAATTCCGCCGCCCCCTATCCGGGGGTCCGGACCGGCAAGCTGCTGAACAAGCTGGTCAACGCCGCACTGTGCGTGGCCATTGCCCTGGGGACCATCGTGACTATTCTGTTCCTGCTGATCTTATGAGCGCCGGTTCTCCCGGTACAGGGCCGTCAGGCCCTTCAGAATCAGGTCCCGGTCATAGATCACCGGGGTCTTGCACAGGGGAGCCACGAACTTGGCGATGCCGCCGGTCATAATGACCGTGGTCTTATAGCCCAGTTCCTCCTCCATCCGCTCCACCAGGCCGTCGATCATGGCGGCGGCACCCAGCATGATGCCGGAGCGCATGGCGTCGGAGGTGTTCCGGCCAATGGCCCGCCGGGGCTTGTCCAGCTGCAAACCGGGCAGCAGGGCGGTCTTGTCCGTCAGAGCGTCCAGAGAAATTTTCACGCCTGGGCAGATACAGCCGCCAATATGCGCCCCGTTCTTGTCCAGCACGGACAATGTCGTGGCCGTACCCATGTCCACCACGATCAGCGGCGGCTCATGCTCCAGCAGGGCCGCCACGTCTCCGGCCACCAGGTCGGCGCCCATCTGTCCGGGGCTTTCCAGCAGGATGTTCAGACCGGTTTTCAGCCCCGGACCCACCACCAGACTGGTCTTGCCCGTGAGCTTCTTCACGGCGGTCTGCAGAGAATTCAGCACCTGCGGCACCACACTGGAAATGATGATGCCCTCGATGGCCTTGGGGTCCACGGCGTAAATATCCAGCAGCATTTTCAGGTCCACGGCGTACTCATCGGAGGTCTTGGTGGCGTCCGTCCGAAGCCGTGCTTCAAAGCGAATGTCCGTATCCTCCACGCCGCCCAGGACGATGTTCGAGTTTCCGATGTCAATGGTCAAAATCATGATTTATTCCTCCAAATCTCTCCGGCTCACCAGATAACATTCTTTGATTCTTTCGTTTTCAATTTCCAGCACCGCTGCCGTACCGGCCAGGCCGCTGCTGCCGGGATTGACGACCCACAGCCCCGTTTCCGTCTGACGGATGTCCGGCACATGGGTGTGACCGTACAGCACCGCCTGGACCCGGTCCGTTTCCGCTTCCCGGATCAGGGCGGCGGTGTCGTATTTCACATGGAACAGATGCCCGTGGGTCAGCAGCAGCTTCACCCCGCCCAGCTTTTCCCGCCGGGTCAGGGGGACCCCCATGGGCGTGCGGCCGCTGTCGCAGTTACCCGCCACGAAATAGCCGGGAATTTCCGGGAACTCCTCCGCCATGGCCTGAGCGTCCTGATAATAATCCCCCAGATGGATAAACGCATCCGGTCGAATCTTCTGCAGGGCCAGCCGCATGAAGCGCAGGGAGGAATGGGAGTCGGAGAGAACAAGAATTTTCATAGTACACCAGCGATTCTTTTTGCATATAGTAAAGGGTAGTGTCCTTATTATAGCAGGCATTGGAACAGGAGGCAATCCAAATGAAGGAAAATTCGCCTGATTTTTCGCAGAAAGACCTTGCTGACCTGCAAAAGAGTCCCGTAGGACGGCAGCTTTACGAAAAACTCCGCTCCGCAGACCCGGCAGCCCTGGAAAAAGCCATGGAGGAAGCCCGGCGGGGAGACTATGCCGCCATGCGGGCCACATTGTCGCCGCTGCTTTCCCAAAGCGAGGATTGAGCCATGGCGGAGTTGGATGAAAAGCTGGCTGCCATGATGGCGGACCCAAACATCATGGCCCAGGTGGCCGCCATGGCGAAAAGCCTGGGCATGGCCCCGCCGGGTCCCGGCGAAACGCCCCCGGAGGGACCGCCGAAGCCGCCGGAAGGGCCGGACGGCCCGAAGCCCCCGCCCAAGGGGCCGGAAAAGTCGCCTGCGCCCCCACCCTCGCCGGATGTTTTGCAGCGGTTGGCCGCTATGGCTGGCCAGAGCGCCCTGGACGAGAACCGCCGAAGATTATTGCACGCCCTGCGGCCCTACGTCCGGCCGGAACGGCTGGCCCGGCTGGAAAACGCCATGCGGACCGCCCAGCTGGCCGGAGCCGCCACGGCCATGCTGGAAGGAGGAGGCCATGTATAACCGCTACGTTCCCCAGGGTGACGGCACCTACCGCCGGATGGACGGGGCACCGAAACCGCCCGCACCCCCGCCTGCTCCTCCGGGGCCGGCGGGGCCTCCCCTGCCCCCACCGGACCGGCCTCCAAGGCCTCCTATGGGACCACCGGGGCCTTTGGGGGACCTGCTGAGCCGGTGGCTGCCCTCCGGCATGGACCGGGAGGACCTGCTCATTTTGCTGCTGATTCTGGCCACCAGCCCCGACGACAGCACCGCAGGTCTGACTGTCGCCCTTTATTTTGCCCTGGCGTGAAAACGAAGTTTCCCGGAAAAGAAAAGCAAAAATGGGTGTGCCGCCCAGTGCCGCACACCCATTTTCTCTTTTTTCCGAACTTATCGAGCCACGAAGCCCACTTTCTTGTAGACCTTCCGTAGGGTCTTTTCGGCCACATAGGATGCCTTCTCGGCACCGGCACGGTACACGCTTTCAAGATATGCCTTGTCCTGCATCAGGCGGCTGGCCTCCTCCCGGATGGGCCGGAGGGTCTCCACCACACACTCGCCCACGGCGGGCTTGAAGGCCCCGTAGCCCTTCCCGGCGAACTCCTGCTCGATCTCCTCGTAGGTCTTGCCGGTGCAGGCGGCGTAAATGGTCATCAGGTTGGACACGCCGGGCTTGTTTTCCTTGTCGAAATGCACGCAGTTCTCCGTGTCGGAGTCGGTGATGGCCCGCTTGAACTGGCGCATGATGGTGTCCGGACTGTCCATGACCAGCACCCGGCCGGTGTCCTCGTTTTCAGACTTGGACATCTTCGCCGCAGGGTTGGTCAGGCTCATGATACGTGCGCCGACCTTAGGCACGAAGGGCTCCGGCAGCTTGAACACGTCGCCGTAAATGCCGTTGAACCGGCGGGCAATGGTATGGCACAGCTCCACGTGCTGCTTCTGGTCCTCGCCCACGGGAACCAGGTCCGGCTGATAAAGCAGAATGTCCGCCGCCATCAGAGCCGGGTAGGTAAAGAGGCCGCCGTTAATATTGTCGGCATTTTTTGCGGATTTATCCTTGAACTGGGTCATCCGGCTCAGTTCACCGAACATAGAGTAGCAATCCAGCACCCAGCCCAGCTCGGCATGCTGATGGACATGGCTCTGAATGAACAGCGTGTTCTTCTCCGGGTCCAGGCCGCAGGCAATGTACTGGGCCAGCTGCTCCAACGTCCGCCGCCGCAGGTCCGCCGGGTTCTGCCGGACGGTGATGGCGTGCAGGTCCGCCATAAAATAGAAACAGTCGTATTCCTCCGCCCGCTCGGCCCAATTTCGAATGGCACCCAGATAGCTGCCCAGGGTCAGATCGCCGCTGGGCTTGATGCCGGAGAGCATCCGCTTCTTTGCGGGGGTGGCTGCTTGAATGGTATCGCTCATAGTAACGCTTCCTTTTTCCATGATGTCCCATTTTAGCATAGCTTTCCGACTTTCGCAAGGAGTTTTTCATTGATTTTCGCCCCCGTCTATGCTATACTGGAAAGCTGCATAGAACTTTGAGCAAAGAGGTAGATAATTTATGGATACGAATACCCTTGCAGACCTTCTTTTCCCAGAGGTCACCATGACCGAGGCAGAGCTGGAAGCGAAATATCCCCCCCGGAACCTGCCGGAAGGGGCAATCGTCTCCCGGATGGCCCCCTCTCCTACGGGCTTTGTCCACCTGGGCAACCTGGTCCAGGGCCTGACCTCCGAACGGATGTCCCACCAGAGCGGCGGCGTGCTGTTCCTGCGGGTGGAGGACACCGATGCCAAGCGGGAGGTCCCCGGTGCGGTGGAGGTCCTCATCAACACGCTGAAGCACTACGGCATCCACTTTGACGAAGGGGCCACCATGGACGGGGATTCCGGCGATTACGGCCCCTACCGCCAGCGCCAGCGGGCGGATATTTACCATGTCTACGCCAAGCGGCTGGTCCGGGAGGGCAAGGCTTACCCCTGCTTCTGCACGGAAGAAGAACTGACCGCCATGCGGGAGCAGCAGGAGGCCAACAAGGAGACAACAGGCTACTACGGAAAATATGCCATCTGGCGGGACCGTCCTCTGGAGGACGTGCAGGCGGCCCTGGCGGCAGGAAAGCCCTGGGTCCTGCGGTTCCGTTCCACCGGCGACGGGGAGCGGCAGTTCAAATTTGACGATCTGGTCAAGGGCAAGCTGACCGTTACGGAGAACAATGTGGACCATGTGCTGCTGAAATCCGACGGCATTCCCACCTATCACTTTGCCCACGCCGTGGACGACCACCTGATGCGGACCACCCATGTGGTCCGGGGCGACGAGTGGCTGCCCAGCCTGCCCTTCCACATCCAGCTGTTCCAGGCGCTGGGCTTCAAGCTGCCCAAGTACGTCCACATCGGACCCCTGATGAAGATGGACGGCACCTCCAAGCGGAAGCTCAGCAAGCGGAAGGACCCGGAACTGGCCCTGACCTATTACAAGGCCGAGGGCTTTCCGGTGGAGGCCGTGTACGAGTATATCATGACCCTGCTGAACTCCAATTACGAGGACTGGCGGCGGGCCAATCCCACCGCACCGGCCACGGAGTTCAAGTTCAGTCCCAAAAAACTGAACCCGGCAGGCAATCTGTTCGACTACGCCAAGCTGACGGACGTTTCCAAGAACGAGATCGCCAAAATGTCCGCCGAGAAGGCCTATACCCTGCTGACCGAGTGGGCCAACGAGTTTGACCCGGACTTCGGAGCCAAGCTCAGCGCCGACCCTGCCTACGCCACCGCCATTCTGGCCATTGGCCGGGGCGGCAAGAAGCCCCGGAAGGACCTGGCCACCTGGAAGGATGCCAAAGAGTACATGGGCTTCTTCTATGACGAATACCTGGCCGAGCCGGTGTTCCCGGAGCGGTTCAGCGTGGCGGTCATTGCCGCCGTGCTGGAAAAATTTGCCGCCGTTTACGACCCCGCCGACGACTCCGCCACCTGGTTTGAGAAGGTCAAGGCCATCACCATCGAAGTGGGCTTCACCACGGACATGAAGGCGTATAAGGCCGACCCCAGCGCCTATCCCGGCACCGTGGCCGACGTTTCCGGTTTCCTGCGCCTGGCCCTCACCGGAAAAGAAAACTCCCCGGACCTGTACACCGTCATGCAGATCCTGGGCAAGGACCGCTCCTTGGAGCGTATCCAGACAGCATTGAAAAGCCTGTAAAAAGAACACCAAAAGGCCACCGGAACCCCCGGTGGCCTTGTTTTGTATGTGTTGGGGAAGAATGCCCCCGGCGAGACGTTGGCTCCCGGGTGGGCACCAGCTCCGTCACGGTGGCGTTGGCCCGCTCCGCTGCCAGGTGGATGGCCTCCACCGCCTGATTGACCTGCTTGGTGGCGCCACGATAGTAGCCCCGGTACTGTCTTCCCTCCATATATCGTCTCTGGAACCGTTCAAAATATCAGCGAAAAATGCAATGGAATTATCGAAATTTTTTGTAATTTTCGGGTTACTTCCGATGCAGCCGGTTCAGCAGGATGTAGAGCAGCACCAGAAATACGATGGTCCCCAGCAAAATGGCGTACATTCCCGGCACGACGACTTTTGTCCCAAAGGCGTAGATATTGCAGTCCACGCTGTCCCGGATGGCGTCGATGACCGCCGCCGGGACCCCTTCGGCCTCCATGGCTGCAAAGGGTCCGTTCATGGCATGGTTCCGCATAAGGGCCGTGCCGTAAGTGCCGGGCAGCAGGGCCACCACGTTCTGCAGCCCCTTGGAGAAGGAGGAAATGGGCATATAGGCACCGCAGATAAAGCCGTAGCCGGAGCTGACGATGGTCCCGACCCCGGAGGCCTGGCCCTGGGTGGACATGGGGAACAGGATGCAGGAGGACAGGGCCGTGCCGAACAGCACCAGCAGAATGACATCCAGCAGCACTGCCGCCACATCTGCAAGGCGCAGGCACCAGCCCGTAATGGCCAGGTAAACGAAGCATACCCCCAGCGCCGTCAGGCAGACGATGAGCGTGGAGAGGAGCGTGGCGAAATAATAGCCCAGAGCCAGGGTGGAGGCCTTCACCGGGCTGATGGTCAGGTCCCGGCGGGCGCCGGTGACTTTATCCTGGACCATCACCAGGTTGGAGCAGAAGGCCACGGTGACGCAGCTTACCGCCAGCATGGAGGAGAACAGCTGCCCGCCCACGCATCCGGCGAGAATTTTGTCGGAAATCTGGATACCGGCGGCGGTGAGGACCTGCCGGAAGCTATCCTCGTAGACCTTCCGCAGGAACGTGCCGTAGAGGACCAGCAAGATCAGCGGCGTGATGAGAGACGTAAGAAAGAGGCCCTTGTCCTGAAAATAAATTTTGGCGTTGCGCTTGACCAATACCGACAGTGTTTTCATTGTTCCTCCCCCAGCTTTCTCCCGGTGACGGCCAGGAAAATATCGTCCATTTTGCCCTTGGTGACTTCAAAATCCCGGAACAGCGCCGGATTTTCCCGGATAAGCCGGGCCGCCTCCGCCGGATTCGCTACCGATACCCGGAAGCCGTCCCGAACCGGCGTATAAGGCCGATTCAGTGCCCGGACCGCATTTTCGTCCACGGCGTACAGAGTCACATAGTCCTTGGTGTAAGTGTCCTTCAGCTTCAGGGGTGTTCCCTCGGCGGCAATCTGGCCGTGGTCCAGAATGACCACATAGTCCGCATCCGCCGCTTCCTCCATGTAATGGGTGGTCAGGAACACCGTCAGGCCCTCTTTCGCCCGCAGTTCCCCGATGACCTGCCAGAGAAGGCTCCGGGTCTGGGGGTCCAGTCCGGTGGTGGGTTCGTCCAGAATTAAAATCTTCGGGTGGTGCAGCAGCGCCCGTGCAATGTCGATGCGCCGCCGCTGGCCCCCGGACAGCTTGCCCACAGGCCGTTTCAGCAGATTTTCAAAGTTCAGAAGCCCGCTCAGTTCCGCCAGCCGGTTCTGAAAATCCGCGCCCAGAATGCCGTACAGGGCCGCCCGGCTTTCCAGATTGTCCCGGACCGTCAGGGATTTATCCAGCACGGAGTTCTGGAACACCACCCCCAGCTGCCGCTTGACGCTGTCCGGCTCCCGGTCCGGGTCCGCCCCGCAGATGGCCACGCTGCCGGAATCCTTGGCCAGCTGGCCGCAGAGAATGTGAATGGTGGTGGATTTTCCCGCACCGTTGACCCCCAGGAACGCAAACAGTTCCCCTTCCTTCACCCGGAAGGACAGGTCCCGGACAGCCTGCACGTCCCCGAAGGACTTGCAGAGATGCCCGATCTCGATGATATTGTTCATTTCTCTTCCTCCTTTTTCCGATAATGGGCCATGAGGCCCTGATAAGCGTCGGAAAGCACTTTGCTGACAAAATCCTCATCCCAGTTCAGGTAGCCCGTGGCGATCATGGTGGCGATGCCGTGGACATACACCCACATTTCCAGATGGAACCGGTAGGCTTCCTCCTCGGAAATGCCCAGATTCTTCCGGATGAGGGCAATGAGCGGAGCGATGCTCTCCTGGTCCTCGGTAATGACTTCCCCACTGCGGTCCCGCATAAAAAGCAGCTTGAAAAGCTCCCGCTCCTGCCGGGCGAAGCGGATGTAGGCCATGCCGCTGGCCTTGTAAGGGGGATATTTTCCGGCGGCCATGTCCTCCCGGAGAAATGCGGCATATTCTTCCTCCGCAGCGGTGAAAACTGCCCTCTGAACGGCCTCCATATTCTCAAATTGTCCAAAAACCGGCTTGGAGCTGGTGCCCAACCGCTCTCCCAGTCCACGGGCCGTCACGGCGGCAATGCCCTTTTCCCGGGTCAGGTCCAAGGCTGAAGCAAGAATTTCCTCTCGTGTAAATCGATTTTTCCGGGGCAAGTTCACCACCCTCCTTTTTAAGAAACATTCGTTGCGCTACGCTTGTAGCTTTATTATAGGTGCTTCAATCTCATTTGTCAAGAAAAATTCCCGCCGGGTCCGAAAATGCCGAACTCAGCGGGAAGATGTGCTTTTTTTACAGTTCCGCTTTGGCGCAGCGGAGGGCGCTGGCGATGACCACGTCCATGTCGTAATACTTGTATTCGCCCAGGCGGCCGCCGAACAGGGTCTTGGTCTCTTTGTCCGCCAAGGTACGGTATTTCCGGTAAAGTTCCCCGTTTTTCTCGTCGTTGATGGGGTAATAAGGCTCCTCTCCCGGCTTCCACTCGGCGCTGTATTCCCTGGAAATGACGGTTTTTTCCTGATTTCCGAACACAAAATGCTTATGCTCGATGATGCGGGTCCAGGGGGTCTCCCGGTCCGTGTAATTCACCACGGCGTTGCCCTGATAGTTGGGTATCTCCAGCACTTCCGTCTCGAAACGGACCATCCGGTATTCCAGCGGGCCATAGCAGTAGTCAAAATACCGGTCGATGGGGCCGGTGTAAACGACTTTTTTCGCCAGCCCATCCCAATGGGCCTTGTCCGCCAGATAATCCACATTCAGCTTCACTTCTACCCCGTCCAGCATTTTTTCCACCAGGGCCGTATAGCCTTCTATGGGGATACCTTGAAACCGGGCGTTGAAGTAATTGTTGTCAAACGTGAACCGCACCGGCAGACGGCGGATGATAAAGGCCGGCAGTTCCGTGCAGGGGCGGCCCCACTGCTTCTCCGTGTAGCCCTTCACCAGTTTTTCGTAAATATCCGTGCCTACCAGGGAAATGGCCTGTTCTTCCAGATTTTTCGGTTCCGTGATTCCCGCAGCCTGCCGCTGGCGGGCAATTTCCGCCTCCGCCTCCGCAGGCGTGACCACCCCCCACATCCGGTTGAAGGTGTACATATTAAAGGGCAGCGAGTATAATTCCCCGTGATAATTGGCCACCGGGGAATTGGTATAGCGGTTGAATTCCCCGAACTGGTTTACGTAATCCCAAACAGCTTTGTCATTGGTATGGAAAATGTGGGCCCCATACTGATGGACCGGGATGCCCTCGATATTGTGGGTGTAGACATTTCCGGCGATGTGGTCCCGCTGCTCCAGGACCAGCACGGACTTCCCGGCTTTTTTTGCCTCGTGGGCGAACACCGCCCCGAAAAGCCCTGCGCCGACGACCAGATAATCGTACATCATCAGTTGAACCTCACCACCAGATGGGCCGCCCGGTAAACCCCCCGGACCGCACCGGCGCCGCCCTTGCCGGGGATGGACATGAGCATCAGGCCCAGATTTCTTTGGAAATGCTTCGCCCATTTTTCGTCGTACTTCCGGCAGTTTTCCCACATGGCTTCCAGGTCCCGCTCGGCCTGGGTGGTCCCGTTCATCCGGGCGTACAGCACAGCGATGCCGAGCATCATGAACATCTCGTGCTTGAGATAGGCCCGCTTGGACCGTTCGGGAATGTCATCCAGATGAAATGCCGTGAAGCAAAGCTCCGTGGCCTTCAGCTGGTGGGCATACCGGCGGCACATGACGCTTTCCTGCACGCTCTGGCCCGCCCGGCCGATGGTATAGCGGTACAGGTCGCAGTCCATATAATACAGAGTCTTGACCTTTTCCAGATTGCCGTAGACGTAAAAATTATCCTCGTAAAAGGCGTGTTCCGGAAGTTGGAGGCCCGTTTCCCGCAGCAGTTCCGTCCGGAAGGTGCAGGTGTGGATCATCAGGATCTGGTCCACCCGGAAGCGCTTCACGCTGTTCCAGCCGAACACCCGGTCCGTGGGCAGGGCGTTGGTGAAGCGGATGGTCCGGTCCCCTTTGCCGTCGGTGTGGATGTAGCGGTAGTTGGTCAGGAACAGGTCCACCCCGCCGAAGCCGTCGCAGCGCTCCAGGGTATCCAGGAAGGCCGTCAGGTCGCCGCTGAGGGTGTCGTCGCTGTCCACGCTCTTGAAGTATTTGCCGGTGGCGTGGGCCAGGCCCTGATTGATGCCCGCCCCGTGGCCCCCGTTGGGCTGATGGATGGCCCGGACGATGGTGGGATATTTTTCCTGATAGGCATCGGCAATTTCGCCGGTCCGGTCCGTGGACCCGTCGTCCACCACCAGCACCTCCACCCGCTCGCCGCCCTTGACCAGGCTGTCCAGGCAGGCTTCCAGATAATCCTGGGAGTTATAGCTGGGGACCACGATGCTCAACAGTTTCATAGCGTATCCTCCTGCATTGCTTTTTCAAATTCTTTGACGGCCCGTTTGTTCCGGAAGAAGTCGGCGATGGTCCGGCCCAGGCCCCGCCAGAAATGACCGTTGACGATGAAGAGAATGTCCTCCACCATCTTGTCGCTGACCAGCCCCTCGGTCATTTTTCCGATGGCCCGGAAGGGCATATTGTAAATAAACAGGATATTCAGGTCCGGTTTTCCCTTTTTCTCGGACTTTTCCTTGAGATTCGTCAGGATTTTGTACGCCAGCCGGGCCGGGCCGGATTTGGCGTAATACATCTGGCAGATGGCGTCGTTTTTGGTCAACGCGCCGCTCCAATGGCCGTCGGGAATGGGATGGCCCAGCAGCGCTTCAAATTCCCGGTCGCTGACCGTGCGAATCTGGCCGCTGAGATATGTGTTCAGGCCCTCGTAAGGGGCCGGGGCGTTGGTCCCCGCCACCTCCACCGTGCCAGTGAGCCGCACGTCGGCCACGCTGGCAGCCACGGAAATTTCGTAGGTCCCGCCTTCCGTCTCCCACCGGTTCGTTTTCACGTTGAAATACCGATAGGCCTTGTCATCCAGGGGAATGGTGACTTTTTTCGACTCCCCGGCCTTCAAAAAGACCTTCTGGAAACCCTTCAGCTCCTTTTTCGGTCCGAAAGCCTGCTTTCTCGGTGCGCTGACATAGACCTGCGCCACCTCGGCCCCGTCCCGGTTGCCCGTGTTGGTCAGGGTGAAGGTCACGGCGTCCTTGGTCAGGCTCAAATCGCTGTATGCAAAGCTGGTATAGCTCAAACCGAAGCCGAAGGGGTACTTCACCGGCCGCTCCACGGTATCGTAATACCGGTAGCCCACATACAGGCCCTCCCGGTATTCGCTGGTCCGCTCCCGGCTGGGGAAATAGGAATAGGATGGATTTTCTTCCAGAAGCTCCGGCCAGGTCTCGTTCAGCTTACCGCTGGGGTTGATTTTGCCCAGCAGCGCCTCGGCCATGGCCGCCGCCCCGGCCTGTCCCCCCAGATAGCCGTGAATGACCGCCCGGCAGGGGGCTTCCTCCGGCAGCAGGAAGGGTGCACCGCCGGAAAGCACCAGAACCGTGTTGGGATTCTCCCGGCACACTGCCCGAATGAGGGCCTGCTGGCCCAGGGACAGGGAAAGATTCGTCCGGTCCATGCCCTCGGACTCGGCAATTTCGTCCAGACCCACGCACAGCAGCACCACGTCCGCCGTTTTTGCCAGGGTCACGGCAGAGCGGATGGCGTTCTCGTCTGGCTTGGGGTCCACCCGGGAGTAGCCCTTCTCGTAGCCCGCTTTTGGGACCCCCAGGTCCTCCAAAGCGTGGAGCAGGTCCTCCAATTTCGTGGGGTTCACCAGACTGGACCCGGCTCCCTGATACCGGGGCGTTTCCGCAAAGTCCCCGATAACGGCAACGGATTCCTTCCCGCTCAGAGGCAGAATCCCGTCGTTTTCCAGCAGAACGATGGCGTTTTCCGCACATTTCTTTGCCAGGGCGTGATGGGCCTCCCGGTCGAAACGCTTGGGGGCTTTGGCCACCGCCTGGGAAGCAGGCAGCAGCACCCCCAGCAATTCCGTCAGCCGTGCGTCCAGGTCCGCTTCGGAGAGCGTTCCTTCCTCCACAGCCTTCACCAGCTGCATGGCCGCATCCGCTCCCGGCGCAGGCATCACCAGGTTGGACCCGGCCTTGACCCCCGCCACATGGTCGTTGTCGGCGCCCCAGTCCGTGACCACGAAGCCGTCGAAGCCCCATTCTTTCCGGAGAATTTCGCTAAGCAGGTGGGGATTTTCGTTGGCGTAAACGCCGTTCACCTGATTGTAGCTGGACATGATGGTCTTGGGATGGCCCTCTTTCACGGCGATCTCAAAGCCCGTCAGGTAAATTTCCCGTAGGGTCCGCTCGTCCACCACGCTGTCCATGCTCATGCGCCGCAATTCCTGGGAATTCACCGCAAAATGCTTGGGGCAGGCGGCCACGCCCTTGCTCTGGATGCCCCGGACGTAAGCGGCAGCCATTTTGCCCGCTAAGTAGGGGTCCTCGGAGAAATATTCAAAATTCCGGCCGCACAGGGGGCTGCGCTTGATGTTCAGGCCCGGTCCCAGAAGGACGTGAACATCGTTGGCGGCGGCTTCCTCGCCCAGGGCCGCACCCAGTTCCTCCCCCAGATTGGGGTCCCAGGTGTTGGCCATGGTGGCCGCCGTGGGGAAGCAGGTGGCCGGAACGGAAGCGTTCAGGCCCAGATGGTCCCCTGCTCCCGCCTGCTTGCGAAGGCCGTGAGGACCGTCGGAGAGGAAGATGGCCGGAATGCCCTTCTTGCTCAGGTCCCGGGTAGTCCAGGTACTCCATCCCTGCAGCAGCGCTGCCTTTTCCCGGATGGTCAGATTTTGCAGTATGTCTTTCATGGTCTTGCTCCTTTGATGGGGTCGCTATTTGCTCAGCGGGATCAGCACCCGCAGCTCGAACCAGTCGCCCTCGGTATGGATGGTCATGGACCCGCCGTAGGATTCTGCGATGCGGCGGATGCTCTTGGTGCCGTAGCCGTGGAAGGCGCTGTCCTTTTTGCTGGTCACGGGCATTCCGTTTTCAAAGCGGATTTTGCCCTCGAAACAGTTTTCAATGCGAATACGCAGGAAACCCTTCTGCCTTTGCACGGACACATGGATGAGCCGCTTGTCCGGGTCTGCGATTTTTCGGACGCTTTCGATGGCGTTGTCCAGGGCGTTGCCGAACAGGGCGCTGATGTCCATGGGCCGCATGAAGGAAAGCTCCTCGCCCTCCGCCACGCAGGTCAGGCTGATGCCCTGCTTCTGGCATTGGAGGCTTTTGGTGGTCAGGATGATGTCCAGGACCCGGTTGCCGGTCTTGTTCCGGGCTTCGTAAGTCTTGATCTCCTCCTCCATCTGGTCCAAATAGGCGTTCTTTTCTTCTTCGCTCTCGGTCCGGCGGAGGATCTGTATCTGATGCTTCAGGTCGTGGTACTTCTGGTTCACCAGCTCCACGCTTTCGGCAGACATTTTGTAAGTGTCGTATTGTAATTGCAGCATCCGCTGTAAAAAGTCGTTTTCCAGCTGGGTGCTGTTCATTTGCAGCTGCATGTGATAGGCGAAAAGCATCCCCACGCCGCCCAGGTCCGCCAGGGTGCGGATGATGAAAATTTCCGCCGGGAATTGGCTGGAAAAGGGAGATGCGGACAGGGCGTAGCTCATATTGCTGATGGCATATACCGCCAGGGTGATGGTCCCAGCCACGGCCAGTTCCTTTCCGGTAATGCGGAGGCTGGCGTTACCGGAGCAGTAGCGCCGTTCCAGAAAATACATGATGGAAAACACGCCGCCGTGAATGACCAGCAGAAAGAGAATGTTCCAGCCCATATTCAGTTCAAGATGCCAGGTGGTCAGGCCGTAATAAAAAAGCTGCCATTCCAGGGAGGCGGCAAACTCCCCCAGCATCACCGTCCGGGCACAGAAGTAGGTGGTCTTGCGCCAGTCCAGGCAGCAGCACACATGAAGGGACAGCCACACCAGGAACACTTCAAGGGTCACGCAAGGCAGATACAGTTTCACGTCTACCCCGTCGGTCCAGAGCATGAAGGACCCCAGTGTCAGCAGAAAGCCTCCCTGAATCAGCACCCGCTTCCAGCCGTGGAACCGCTTGGGATTCACGGCAATGTACAGGCAGGAGGAGAGGAAGTAGGCGATCACATAATACGCGCCGGGAGTCCGGGTCAGATCTACCTGCACTACTTGCTCACCTCGTTTACATAATTATTCAGAGCATCCAGCAGGGCTTTTTTCTTTGGGCGGCTCACTTGAATGAGGGTTCCGGCCACCTGGACCTCGAAATTCTGCACGGACTCCACATATTCCAGATTCACCAGATACCCTTTGTTGCACCGGAAGAAATTCTTCTCCCCCAGAAGCCGCTCCGCCTCAGAAAGGGCTCCCTTGGTGGTGAAGCCGCCCCGGCGGGTGTGGTACACCAGGTCGTGGTCCAGCACCTCCACATAGGTGATCTCGGACACGTCCAGCTTCATCATGCCCCCCTGGCAGGAGAGCGCAATATAGTGCTTGCTCCGGCGGCGCATCCGCTGCAAGGCCCGGTCGATACGCTGGGAGAAGGCATAGTAGGTGATGGGCTTGAGCACAAAGTCCATGGCGTCCACGGTGTAGCCCTTCATCACATACTGGGACATATTGGTGATGAAGATGATAACCACCTCCATGTCCAGCTTCCGGATGCGCTCGGCGGCAGTCATGCCGTCCATGTAGCGCATTTCAATATCCATAAGGATGATGTCGTATTCCGACCGGTAATCCTGCACGATTTCCATACCGTCGGAAAAAAGGGAAAGGCGAAAGCTCTCGCCGCTTTCGGATTCATAGCGCTTGAGAAAGTCTACCAGCTGGCGGCGGTAGGCATCGTCGTCCTCTACGATAGCAATGCGGATCAAGGCGCACACCCCCTGAAAGTAGTTTCTATACTTATTATAACACGAAATTCACGCAAGGGGAAGCACATTTCCTCCTTGCGTGAATACCGTTTGTCCCTTTGGGGAACCGTTCGTCTTATTTCCCGCTCCGCTTGGCGATCTCCGCCTGCTCGGCAGACAGATCCTTCTCGATGGTAAAGGAGAAGATCAGCGCAGCGCAGACCAGATAGGCCACGGTCTCCACCCAGATATAGCTGACGGAAATGGCGCTCTTGGCAGCCGCACTCTGGGCAGCCGTGCCCAGAGCCACGCTGGCATTCTGGTCATAGCCGCTGCCGTTGAGCAGGGCGCTGAAAATGGCGTTGCAGATGGGCGTTCCGGCCACCATGATGGAGCTGTAAATGGACATGGTCAGGCCGTCGGTGCGGATGCCCTCTTTGAACTCGATGTGATCGATGACGTCGGCCAGCAGAGCCAAAATCATGTAGCAGGCGGGAGCGGAACCCAGGCATTTCAGGGCCACGCCGATGGCCACGGGGACAATGTTCCCGCCGCCGAGGCCGGCGATGAGGCCGCCGCCAGCGCCCAGCAGCATACCGGCCATGCAGACCCAGCGTTTGCCGAACTTGTTGCACAGAGGAGCCACCACCAAAGCCGCCACGGCCATGGGCACGGCGCCCAGGATGGACAGCAGGGACTGAGAAGCACCCCAGGCATCGGCATTGCCGTAGAAGGAATTATCCAGCACCCACTTGCAGAAGTAGGACATGGAACCGTTTTTCAGAGCGCCGCTCCACTGGAAGCCGATGTAGAACAGCATGACGATCCACCACATCTTCTCCCCGGTGACGGCCTTCAGCTGACGGCCAATGGAGGGAGCGGGCTTCTTCTCGTCAGCCTTCGCCTGTCCGGCCAGTTCCTCCGTGACCCGCTCCCTGGTGAAGAGGTACTGGAGATAAATGGTCAGGGCGGAGAAAATGGCCACGGCCAGCATGGCCACGAACCACAGGGCCTGATTCTCCTTCAGGGCGAAGGACACCAGCAGGGGGAAGATCATGCTGCCGGCACCCATGACGCCCAGGCCAGCAATATTGGTCAGGGAAGCCAGGGTCCCCCGCTGCTTGCTGTTCCGGGTGGACAGGGGGATAAGAGCGGAGTTTGCGGTGTTGTAAATGGGATAGGCCACGGCATAAAAGAGGTTGTAGGCAATGGCCACCCACACATACTTGGCTGTTCCTTCAAAGGGAACAATGAACATCAGCACGCTGGCCACGGAGAGGGTCAGGGCCGAAAGCAGGATCCAGGGCCGGGCCTTGCCCGCCAGGGTCTTGGTCCGCTCGATGAGCTGACCCACCACCAGGTTGGCCGCCACGATGAACACCGTGGACACCAGCTGCAGCGTGGTCAGGAAGGCCAGATCCAGCTTGAGCACGTCCGTGAAGTAGGTCTGCAGGATGCTGGTGAAAATGCCCGAGGCCAGCAGGGCGCCGAAGGGTCCGATCAGGTAGCCCAGCAGCATTTCCGGCACTTTCACGTCGTCGCTGCGGACCTTGGAGCGCACCAGCGGATTGCCCCAGAAGTTTTTGTTTTTCATGTTGTTCATCCTTTCATCTGGCATTTCCGGACATAATGCCCGCTTTGCAGAGTCTTGCTGCTGCCGTCCGGCAGGGTCAGGTCACATTCCGTACCCATGGGCACCGTCAGGTCCAGGGTAAAATCCGAACCGTTCCGTTCCCAACGGAGGGCGATCTTGCCGTAGGGGGTCTCCGTATGGCTCTCCGCCCAAGTCAGGTCCCCGCCGGGAAGCGGCTGGACCCGGAAGCGCCGGTAGCCCGGCTGAATTTCCTCAATACCGGCGGTCCGGCGGTACAGGAAGTCACCCACGGCTCCGGAAGCATAGTGATTATAGGAGATCATAATGTCCGTGCCATCGTCGCCGATGGGACATTCCCCCTGCTCGTTCAGGCCGTCCCACCGTTCCCAGATGGTGGTAGCGCCCAGCTTTACCTGATAGAGCCAGGAGGGGCATTTCGTATTCAGCAGCATTTTGTAAGCGGTGTCGGCGTGGCCGTTGTCCGCCAATGCGAAGAGGATGTAGGGGGTGCCGGGGAAGCCGGTGCCGATGCAGTAGTCGTTTCTCCGCACCAGGGCGTCCAGATTGTCCGCCGCCTTGGCCTTGGTGGCCCCATCCGGGAACATATCCAGATAAATGGGCAGCACATAGCCGGTCTGGAATTCCTCCTTCAGCTTGCCCGCCCCATCGGTGAACACGCTGCAATAGGCGTCGGCCACTTTTTCGCTGAGGGCCTTGTATTCCGCCGCTTCCTCCGGTTTTCCCAGAATTTCGGCAATTTTCCCCGTCAGCGCCGCACAGTTTTTCAGGCTGGCGGTGGCCGTCCACTTGGACCGGGCCTGCCACTGGTTCATTTTCGGCACGTCCGGAGCCACCCAGTCCCCGAAGTGGAACACGCCGGGGGTATCCCAGATATACCGGTGCTTCCCTACGCTGAGAAGCCCCGCCCAGAATTTGCAGGCATGGACGTATTTCTTCATGCCGGGGTAGAATCTCCGCAGAATTTCCACGTCTCCACGGGCCTTATATTCGTTCCAGGGTACCAGCACGCAGGCATCGTCCCACCAGTCCACCGCCATCACCGGCATGGTGGCCGGGAAGCCGAAGCCCTGCAACGGAATCGTGTTGGGTACGCCGCCGGTGGGCAGCTGCTCGGCCTTCAGGTCCAGCATCCACTTGTTCAGGAAGCGGCTCATGTCGAAATTATAGCAGGCCACGGGAGAGAACACCGCAATGTCCCCGGTCCAGCCCATCCGTTCGTCCCGCTGGGGGCAGTCGGTGGGAATGTCCATGAAGTTGGACTTGGAGGACCAGAGGATATTTTCCTGCAGGCGGTTCAGCATGGCATTGGAGCAGGCAAAACCGCCGTTCTCCCGCACGTCGGAGTACAGGGCCAGGGCGTGAACGGTAACGTCCGATTCCTCAATGCCGGTGATGCTGATGTACCGGAAGCCCATGTAAGTAAGCCGGGGAGAATAGTGCTGCTGCCCGTCGGTGCAGATATAAGTCGCCGTGGCCTTGGCGGTCCGCAGGAACTTCACGTTCAGGCTGCCGTCGGGATTCAGAAGTTCCGCATGGCGGACGGTAATTTTCTGTCCCTTTTTGCCCCGGATGTCCAGGTCCACCACACCGGCGAAGTTCTGGCCGAAGTCGTAGATAAGTTCTTCTCCCCGCCTGGTGCAGGAAATGGGGGTCATGCGCTCATGGGCCACCACCGGGTCCCCGTAGGCCGCCCGAATGGAAGGCGACAGCCGCAGCTTTTCTTCGGCGGCGTTGCGCCAGCAGATTTTTTCCTCGTCCACGGTGGCGTCATAAGTCTCGCCGTCGTAGAAGTCAGAGGCCCGGTAGGGGCCTTCCTCCGTCACCAGCCAGCTGTTGTCGGTCCCTACGAACTGGGTGCTGCCGTCGGCGTAGGTGATTTGAATTTCCAGCAAAAGTGCCTGCCGGTCGGCGGAAATGCGGTTCTGCCGGGTGAACACGAAGGAGCCCACCGCCCAGCCGCCGCCGACCACAGCCGTCAGGGTGTTGTTTTCCGTCAGCAGGTCTGTAATGTCGTAGGTCTGGTACTGCAAATTGGTCTTGTACGATGTAAAACCGGGGGCAAAATACTGATTTCCCACTTTTTTGCCGTTCAAATTCAACTCATAGATGCCCATGGCCGTGGCGTAAAGCCTGGCCGAGGCCACGGCCTTATCCGCCGGGAAGGTCTTGCAGAAGGTCATGGGGACCGGGGAGACTTTCTTCTCGGTAAAGTGATAATCGGGGTCGCTGATCCACATGCCCTGCCAGGGGGTGTCCAGCCGCCCTGTCTCAAAGGTCAGGGACGCTTTGGCGGTTTCCCCGGCATCGTCTGTAATTTCCACAGTGGCTTCATACCGGGTAAAGGGCTTCAGCGCCGCCCCGCCGTAGGGAACGGCAATTTGCTCGGTGGTCTCCGTGGACCAGTCCCCTACCGTCAGCTTTGCCTTGACCAGTTTTGCTCCCGGCCGGTCGCTTTCCGGCACGAAGGAAAACCGGGGATTTTTTTCATCGGTGACGCAGTTGCGTTCCAGATTTTCGCAGGTAAATCTTCGGATGCTCAGCATTTTGCTTCCTCCCCTTGGATCGGTATTTCAACCGAATAGGTGTTGGTTTCGTCCCAGAACCGGACCCGGACGCTGCCGGAAGTCCCTGCCCGGACCACCGCCAGGGCCTCGCCGTAGTAGGTGTTGCTCTCGTCGGTCCAGTAGCCGTCGGGATTGTAGGAGCAGCCGTTGCCGAAGCCCAGCAGCTCGCCGTTCTCCACGGCAGCTGTCAGCCGGTGCTTCTCCATGGGCTTCCAGACGCCCCTTTCATCGGTGTAGCGGAGCCGCAGGAAGCACAGGCCCTCCGGCTCGGCGCTGTCCCGTTCCGGTGTGACGGTCAGTTTCGTGGTCTTGTCGGGGCTTCGCAGGGCCTCCCGGCCCAGTTCCCGTCCGGAAGCGTCGTAGCTGACCGCTTCCAGCACGCCGGGGGCGTAGGGGACGGAAAAATGGGCAACGCAGTCGTTTTTCAGGTCTTTCCGCCCGATTTTCACCCCATTCAGCCGCAGTTCCACACTGGCGGCACGGGCGTAAACTTCAATACGGGCGGTCTTGCCCTCGCAGCCTGGCCAGCCCCAGCTTTCCATGGCGTCCGTCATTTTCCAAGCGGAGGGGGTGTGCTTACCGGTCTGGTACACCGGCCGCACAGCAATTTTCGGTCCCATTTCCCGCTCCAGCGCCACAGAGGTATAGGCCGCCTCGCCGCCGGGGAAGCCAAGAATGTTCAGCCGTCCGCTTCCGGCGGTGAGCCAGCCCGGGTCCTCGGTCTCCATGGGGGCGTGGTCCGGGTATTCCCAGGTGCCGATGCCCGCCTCGCCCATGTAATCCATACCCGCCCAGACGAAATCGCCCACGATGCGCTTTTCCTGCTTGGCCAGCTCGTAAAACTTATAGGCATCGTTGCAGAAGGTCTCGCTGCCCAGAATCAGCCGATTGGGATATTTTTTCAGGTCGTGGCGATAGCGGAGGATACCGTAATTATAGCCCGCCACGTCCATATTGGCGTAAGCGTCTCTGGTTTTCCAGTCGCACATGGGAAGGGAAGCCCCCACCTTCATGGTGGTGTCTCCCAGCAGTCCCGCCAGGGTGTTGTAAAATTCGCTGCCCACGGCCTTTTTCCGCTTTTCCGCAGGCTGTTCCGACTCTTTTTTTGCCTTTTCATCGCTGTACACGCCGAAGCCCATGGAATAGAGGAAGTTGAAGAAAATATTGATGCCGCAGGTCACGGGGCGGCTGTCGTCCAGCGTGTGGAGGTACTCGGTCATGGCCCCGGTCAGGGCGATGCCCTCCTTCTGGCCGGTCTCGGCCACCTCGTTGCCGGTAGAGTAAAGAATTACGCTGGGGTGGTTGTAGTCCTTGTCCACCATTTCCAACAGGTCCTGATGCCACCACTCCCGCATATAGCTGGCGTAGTCGTGGGCGTTTTTGTGGATGTACCACATATCCGTGTACTCGTCCATGACCAGCACACCCAGCCGGTCGCAGGCGGCAAGCATGGCCTTGGAGCAGGGATTGTGGGCGGAACGGATGGCGTTATAGCCCACGTCCTTCAGAAGCCGGATCTTCCGCTCCTCTGCCTCCGGGAAAGCGCAGGCCCCCAGCACGCCGTTGTCGTGATGGATGCAGGCACCCTTCAAAATAGTGTGCTGGCCGTTGATGGCAATGCCGGTTTCCGCCGTCCAGGTCAGGGTTCGGATACCGAAGGTCTCAGTCACTTCATCGTCCCCGGTTCTGGCCGTGCAGGTGTACAGGAAGGGAGTAGCCGGGCTCCAGAGTCTGGCAGCGGGAATGTCCGCTTCCAAAACCGCCCCGCTTTTTCCGGAAAAGCTGCCCACCAGGCTTCCCTCCGGGTCCCGAATGTCAAAGGTCACGTCCCCCGGCAATCTGGTGTCCGCCCGGAGGGCAATGCGGGCCGTTTCCCCGATGGACAGGGTGCGGATGCGGAGGCTGTTCAGCAGGATGTACTGTCCCTTGCCCCCGTAGAGCCATACAGGCCGGTAAATGCCCGTGCCGGTGTACCAGCGGCTGTTGGGCTGGTCGGCGTTCCGGGCGATCACACGGATTTCATTTTCGCCGGGGTGCAGCAGGGACGTAATATCCCCGTGGAAGCAGGTATAGCCGTTGGGCCGGTACATGGCCTTCTGGCCGTTCACATAGACCTCGGCATTGTGATACACGCCTTCCAATTCCAGTTCAAAGGCGTCGTAGCCCTCCGGCAGGGTCAGCGTTTTCGTATAGGCATAGTCATGGCCCTCAAACCAGCCGATGTTGTGCCGTCCCCGGCTTTGCAGGCTGCGCCGCTCGGCGCACATAGCGTCATGGGGCAGATCGACGATCATGTCCTCCCGGTCCTCATCCAGACAGGTGAGCCGCCAGCCCCGATTCAAATCGAATTTTTTCATATAGAAACCTCAAAGAATATTCCGAAAAATCACTCGAAAACATGGGAAAGGCTCCGTATTCCGGCGCTTTTCCCACATCCTCGCAGACGGGAAAGTTCCCCCCGGAAGGGTCTGGCCCTTCCGGGGAGGAACCGGATTGCTTACTCAGCTTTCTTCCAGGAGAAGAACGCTGCGACGATGGCCACGATGGCGGCCACGGCCAGGATTGCGATGGCTGCGATGGCGCAGGTCACGGAGGACATATTGGCTGCGGTCTGGACCTCCGCCAGGACTTCCTGGTTGGAGAACAGCACGAAAGCAATGCCCTGGGCCCGGGCCTGGATCAGCAGAATAGCAGCACCGGCGAGGCTGGCGGGAGCGGCGATCTGCAGCAGACCTGCCACCACTTCCACGCACTTTCCGGCGATGCCGGTCAGCTTCAGCATGGACAGCAGCACCACGACTACCAGAGCGGCAGCGCCCAGAAGGAACCAGGTAACGGCAGCGGGCACGGCGGCACGCTGGAAGTAACCGGCGGAGCCGATGTTCACAAAGTAGACGATGATGCCTACGATGGTCAAAGCCAGGGCCACCAGAGAGGTGATGCTGGTCTTGTTTTTCAGGTTAGCCATGATTAGACCTCCTCCTTCTTCTTTTCGGGGATCAGGGTCAGCACCAGCCAGGCGGCACCCGTCAGGATGGTCAGCACCGTGCAGGTGTTGGTCACGGCGGACAGAGCGTTATCCCACCAGGTCACGGCCACTTCCGTGGAGATGTTCATGATGGCGCTGTTGGCGAAGGTGTAGAGCTGATATTTCAGGTTCTCTCTGGCCTGCTCCACCAGGGTGGAATCGTTCTTCACGCTGTCCACGTTGATGTAGGGCCACACGGCGTCCACGCCGCCGTCGCCCAGGTTGATGTGGCTGTTGTCGCCGGCGAAGTCGGCCACCTGGGTGATACCGGCCATGACCATGGCCTCGGGATCGAAGTAGTAGCTGTTGTTCATCATGTCGGTGGAGATGACGCCCTTGTAGGCCCATTCGCCACGGAGGATCTTCTGGATCATACCCACATGATGGGAAGCGTTGGTAGCGCCGATGCGGTTGAATGCCACCATGACGGCCAGGCCCTGTGCATCCTCCAGGCCGCCCTGGAAGCAGCGCAGATCGGTCTCACGGAGCTTCTGCTCGGTCATGTAGGCGGCCACGCCGCTGCGGTTGTGCTCCTGGTCGTTGCAGCCGATGTGCTTGGGTCCGTTCAGGATACCCTTCTCGGTGCAGCCCTTCAGCACGCCGTAGCCAATGCGGTTGCCCAGCATGGGATCTTCGGAAACGTACTCATAGTTCCGGCCGTTGTAAGGAGTACGGCGCTGGGTCAGGCCGATGCCCCACAGGTCATAGCGGTCCAGCCACAGGCCGGAGTTGCCTTCCACCAGGCCCCACTCGTAAGCCAGCTCCGGATTGAAGGAGGAACCCAGCAGGGTCATGGAGTTCACATTGAACTTGTAGGTCTTTCCGGTGGCCTCATCGGTGTAGCCGGAGGTGAAGCCGTTGACGCCCTCGTTCTGGATAACAACAGGGTTGTCGATGTTGGTCAGGGTGTCGGACCGGCTGCCGCCGTGGATGACGGCACCCACAGCCTCGTCGATGGTGATCTGGCTGACCAGGTCGCTCCAGAAGGCGTTGTCGATGTTGGTCAGCTGCTCGCCCTGGATGTTGGTGGAATCAAAGCGCAGGCCCTTGTCGGTACCCTCGGCAGCGGGGCTGTCGGTCTTGATGGTGTACTGCTGGCCGCGGAGTTCTGCAATCCACTCGTCAGCCTTGGGGCTGTCGCCGATCTTGATCTGTACGTCGGTGTTGTAGTTGATGGGATAGGTGCCTTCCCAGTCCTGACGGGACAGGTAGGTCACGGTGTCGGTGCCGGTCCAGTAGTTCAGATCGGCATTGTCGGCCACGTTGGTGACAACGGTGCCGTTGGACACGGAGAAGGTGGTGGTGTCCAGTTCCGGGCAGTTCCAGGTCTGGCAAGCACCGGTCACATCGGTGTCCACACCGTCGGCAGCGGTCTTGCCCTGGGCAGCCAGGAAGTTGTTGGTGGCAGCGTGAGAACCTGCGGCGGCGGTGAAGTAGTAGTCACCGGCGTCCAGGATGTAGGTCTTGGCAGCGGTGTAGTCGTAGCTGGCCAGGTACTTGGTGGGGACGGTGATGGTCACATCCACGCTCTGGCCGGCAGGCACGTCCACCTTGGCGGAGTTCAGGAAGTTCACGGCGGACTTCTCCACCTTGTTGGTCCGGTCATACTCGGTGTAGGGCTGCTGCACGTAGAGCTGAGCCAGGAACTTGCCGTCCTTATCGGACTTGTTGGTCACAGTGACAACGGCGGTGATGTTGCCCTCGGGGGTCTTGTCCACGTCGATGCTCTTCAGGGTCTGGGTGTAATCCAGGTAGCTCAGGCCGTGGCCGAAGGAGTACAGCACTTCCTTGTTATAGTCCCAGTTGGCGCTCTGGGTAGCACCCTTGGAGGAGGAAGCGTTGAAGCTGGGGTTCATAATGGAGTCGAAGTAACGGGTCTCGAAATACTTGTAGCCAACGTAGATGCCTTCGGCTTCCACGATGTAGGTGTTGGCTGCGTAGCTGGCGCTGCCGCCGCCGAAGGAACCGGCGGAAGCATTGGCGATCTCCTGACCGGGGTAACGGGGATCGTTGCCGGTGGAGGCCACGATGTCGCTGTCGGCGTAGTCACTGCCGCCGAAGTTCATCACGGCAGGAATGGAAGCATGGTCCACGGGATAGGTGTCGGTCAGAGCGCCGGTGGCGTTGACCTTACCGGTCAGCACGTTGGCAATACCGGTGCACTGATAGTCGTTGGGGCAGCCGATGTAGGCAATGCCGTCCACCTCATGGGCGCCGCCCTTGGCGATATCACCGATCATCATGGTGTTGCCGCTGTTCAGCAGGACCACCACCTGGGAGCAGGTCTCCTTGGCGGCATCCACGATGGCCAGCTCGTCATCGGAAAGCTGCAGGGGGTCCTTGCCGGTCTTTTCGCCGTCGAAGTTCACAGCAGTGCCGGGGCCGTAGGTGTTGCCCTCGCCAGCGGGGCGGGCGAACACGCAGATACCGACGGTGTTGTCCTTATCGATCCAATCGGTCTTCCAGTTGGCGTCGATTCCGTAGTTGGCGAAGTGAGAAGGAGAGGGCTCATTGATCTGGTAGTCCGCCATGTCGCCAACGGTGGTGTTGTAGATCACGTCGTAGACCATGGCCATGTACTTCTCGCCGGTCCAGCGGTTCTCCCGCTCTTCCTCGTGGAGGTTCATCATCTTGTTCAGATAGAAGTCCTCCAGCTTTTCGTTAACGGTCACGCCCGCCTCTTTCAGAGCGCCCAGCAGGTCCACGGAGTCGGCATTGCCGGCTTTCAGGTCGCCGCTGGAATAGGGGTAGGGAGCGTAGGCAGCCACGCCGAACAGGGCCACCTGCTTGCCGGAGGCCAGAGGCAGCACGCCGTTGTCGTTCTTCATGACCACGGTGCCTTCCTCACCCTGACGGATGCTGATGTCCTTGGCTGCGGCAGCCATGTCCTCGATGGTGTCGTAGTCCTTCTGGAACCGGCCGCCCTCGCTGGTAGACGTCACATAGCTTTCAATGCCCAGGAAGTCGTTCAGGTAGGTCCGGTAGGTCTCTGCGATCTGCGTTCCCACAATGGACAGCACCAGAAGCACTGCCGTCACTGCGGAAAGGCCTTTCATGACCGCGGATAGTTTTTTCGCTTTCATCTTTTGGTATTTCCCTCCTTGATTGTTGGGGAACTTCCGTTCCCCTTGCTGGCTACATCTTATCACGCACCCCGGCTCCCTTGCAAGCGATTTGCGTAAACTGTCCTTTTTCAAGCGGGAATTGTCATTCCCAACTGGTGAATTCCAACAAGGCCCAAAGGGCTTTGACCAATTTGCACAAAAATGAAGGCAAATTTTTGGCACATTGACAAGAAGCCCCCGCCGTGCTATGATAGCGAAAAAGAGTGTTCGGAGGCGCCCATGAAACGGCTTTTTTCCATATTTTTTCTTGTCCTGCTGCTCTCCGGCTGCGCCGCCGGAACGGCTCCCGGCAAAGTCCAGGTGGTTTTTGAGGACAACGATGCCCTCTATTTTCCCCGGCAGATTTACGAAATTCCCCGTGGGGAAGCCCTGAGCATTTCCGTGGGGGTCCCCACCGGCTGCCGCATTGCCTCCGTGAATTACGAAAGCTACGCCCTCTCCCCCAGGACCGGCTCCACCCAGAGTTTTGATTATTATACCCTGACCCTGAGCAAAATTCAGTACAGCCAGTTCCTGCGGCTGGAAATTGCCCCGGCCTACACAACATTGTACCATGCCGATTCCGGCGAGCCGATTCTGGTCCAGGAGGACAGCCCCCACCTGTTCTTCAATGCCCTGCCCTACGATGCTTCCTACACCCGCCCCGGCTTCCTGCCCATCGGCTGGAACACGGAGCCGGACGGCACAGGGCTGTCTATCGGTTTTGGAAGTCGATTTGACCACCGGGCGGAATCTCAAATGGAATTCTATTTGCAGTGGGTTCCCTGCAACGGGGAAAGTGATTTTACATATCTTATCGAAAACGGGGGGGCCGTCCTCACCGGCTATTCCGGCACTGCCGCCCCGGTCATCCCGGAAACATTGGGAGGCTGCCCTGTGACGTCCATCGCCGCCGGGGCCTTTGGGGACCTGACCGGCGATCTGATTTTGCCGCCCAGCCTGAAAACCATCGCCCCCGGCAGCTTTGGAACCTGCAAATTGGATTCCCTGACCTTTTTCGACACCCTGGAGCAGTTCCCGGAGGATGCTTTCGCCGGTTATTCCGTGAAAACGCTTTCCATTCAGGCCGCCACGGCCCCCCGGTATTCCGGCACCTATTTCGACACATTTCCCGACAAAATGGACTATCTTTCCAGCCTTTCCGGGGAAAAGAAGCTGATTTTGCTCTGCGGCTCCTCCGCCCGGTTCGGCTACGATTCCACGGCGCTGGATGCGGCCCTGCCCGCCTACCACACCGTCAACATGGGCGTGTTTGCCTATTCCAACCTGCGGCCCCTGGCGGAAATGGTCCTGCAATACGCCGAAAGCGGAGACATTCTGCTCAGCAGCCCGGAATTGGACGCCATCGATGCCCAGTTCTGCGCTTCCAGAAAGCTGGAAAAAGAGACTTACGCCATGGTGGAGTCCAATTATGGTCTGCTGTCCCGGCTGGATCTGTCCGGCTATTCGGACCTGTTCGCCGCCTACACCGCCTTCCAGACCGGCCGTGCCGCCATGGAGCCGAAAAGCTACGTCCTGTCCCCCAAGAACTTTGACGAGGACGGGAACCCACAATTGACCCCTGCCTACAACATTCAGGGGGACTATATCTTATATCGGGAGAACAACTTCTCCCGGAAGCCCTTCGGCATCAAGCGGGCTTTTTACGAGCCGGATGCGGTCACGGAAGCCGATTTTGCCGGGCTGAACGGGATTTACGATGCCTTCGCCGCCAAGGACGTGACGGTGTTCTTCACCTATTCCCCCCGAAGCAGCGTGAGCCTGTCCCCCGGCAGCACCCCGGAAGCCATCGAAGCTCTGGACGATCTGTTTGCCCGGCGGCTCCACGCAAAAATCATTTCCTCTGCCGCCGATTCCATCCTGGACCCCCTGTATTTTTCCGGTACGGACAACCACCTGTCCACGGAAGGGGTGGCCATCCACACCCAGGCGATCATTGGCTATCTGACCGCCGCCCTGTCGGAAGGAGGCCGGCCATGACGCTTTTCTCCCAGCCTTTGGTGTTGATTTTCTTCCTCCTGACCCTTGTTTTCTGCGCTTCGGCCCGGTTTTTCCGAAAAAGCTGGCTCTATTTGCCCGCCGGAATTTTCGGTGTGGGCCTGGTGCTGGCGGCCCTGGTCCGGGGACTTCCCATGGAGGAATTGGTGCTGCTTCTGGCGATTCTGTTTCTTGAAAACCTGCTGCCCGGGCGGAAAGGAGGCGGATCATGAGCTTTACCGAGCCGATTTTTCTCATTTTTCTGCCCGTTACCGTTCTTCTCTATCGGTTTTTCCCGAAAAAAGCCCGGTGGACGCTGCTTTTAGCCGCCTCGCTGCTCTTTTACGCCTGGCACAGTGTGTATCTTCTGGGCCTGCTGATTTTCTCCGTGCTGGTCAGCTACGGCTGCGCCCGGTCCATGACCGCCCACCCGAAAAAGCGGCGGCAGGCCCTGGGCTGGGCCTTGGCAGCGGAATTGGGTTTGCTGGCAGTGTTCAAATATCTGAATTTCCTGCTGGGCAGCGCCGTGGGCCTTTGGGATCTTTTCGGCGGGTCGGCAAATTACCGCCCGGTGTCCATTCTCCTGCCCATGGGCATTTCCTTTTACACATTTCAGACTCTTTCCTACGTGCTGGACGTGTACCACGGGAAAATTTCCGCTGAAAAACACCTGGGCTACTATGCCCTGTTCATAACCTTCTTCCCCCAACTGGTGGCTGGACCCATTGAGCGGCCGGCGGACCTGCTTCCTCAACTTCATACCGCCCCCTCCCCCACCCCGGCGGACCGGCGGGCAGCCATGAGTCTGCTCCTGCGGGGGTATGCCAAGAAGCTGCTGATCGCCGACTATTTTGCCCAGTTCGTGGACCGGGTCTACGGGAATGTTTCCCATTCCGGCGGCATGGCCCTGGCCCTGGCGACGGTTCTTTTCGCCTTTCAGATCTACGGGGATTTTTCCGGCTATTCGGACATTGCCCAGGGCTGCGCCCGGCTGCTGGGCATCCGGCTTTCCGACAATTTCCGCACCCCCTACGCCGCAAACTCTATCCGGGAGTTCTGGCAGCGGTGGCACCGGAGCCTTACCGGATGGTTCACGGATTACCTGTACATCCCCCTGGGCGGCAGTCGTGCCGGGAATCTGGTAACTTGCCGGAACATCCTGCTGACCTTCCTGGTCAGCGGCCTTTGGCACGGGGCGAACTGGACCTTCGTCCTCTGGGGCGGGCTTCACGGGGTCTATCTGATTCTGGAACGGTTCCTGTTCCGGAACCGCTCCCCCGGACGCCTTCCGACGTTCCTGGCAGTGTGCCTGAGCTGGGTCTTTTTCCGCAGTCCGGATGTGGCTACGGCGTTCACGATTCTTGGGAAAATTCTCACGGATTTCTCCCTGTCCGGCCTGGATATGGGCCTTTTGCAGGTGCTTCTCTGCGCCGTGCTTCTATTCATCCTGCCCCTGCTGGACCGGCCTGCCCCGGCCCCGGAGCAGCCTCTGACAGCTTCCCGTGGGGCTGTCTATTTCTTCGGCATTCTGGCGATTCTGTTCGCCCATTTCCTGCTGCTCACCACCCAGGGGGCCACCGGCTTCCTGTACTTCCGGTTCTAAAGGGGGAAAGTCTGATGAAAAAACACGTTCTCCCCATTTTGCTTGCCTTTTTGTTGGTGATTCCGGCCATCTTGCTCCTTTGGGGCTTCGCCCTTCCCGCCCAGTACGGCGAGACATTTCTGGGGGAACTGAGCGCCCAGGTGGACCGGCTTTCGGAAAGTCCGGGCCAGCGCATCATTCTCGTGGGCGGCAGCAGCGTGCCCTTTTCCCTCCGCTGCGATTTGCTGGAAGCGGCCCTGCCGGGCTATACCGTCATTGACTTTGGTCTTTACGCCGACATTGGTACGGCCGTCATGCTGGAGCTGCTGGAGCCGGAGCTGCGGTCCGGCGATTTGGTCATCATCGCCCCGGAGCAGAACGCCCTGAACAACAACTGGTCAGCGGACAGCCTGTGGCAGGGACTGGACGGCCGGTTCGACCTGCTGCGCCGGTTGAATCCGGACCGATACGAAAAGCTGCTGGCGGCGTTCCCGGGCTTTGCGGGGAAGAAATTCCGGTATTTTTTGCAGGGTTCCCCGATTCCTGGGGACATTTACGCCCGCTCCTCTTTTAATGCCTACTGCGACATCGACTCCCCCCTGCGCTCCGCAAACACCATGCCTGGCGGCTTTGACCCCACCCAGCCCATTTCCTTCGCCCCGGAGGTGCTGGATGAGGATTTTGCGGCCACCCTGAACGCCTTCGCCGCCAGGGCGGCAGAACGGGGGGCCAAGGTCTGTTTCCGCTTTGCGCCCATGAACCGCTCGGCCCTGGACTGCACAGACCCAGACGCTTTTTATGATTATCTTCGCTCCCGGCTGCACTTCCCCATTCTGGGAGACCCCAACCGGAGCATTCTGGACAGTGGCTGGTTTTTCGACACCAATTTCCACCTGAACGCCGCCGGGGCCGTGTATTTCACCCGCGGCCTGCTGGACGATCTGAAAATCCTTCTGGGGGACACTACCCCGAATCCCATCGCCTTGCCCGTCCTGCCCGCCCCGGCCCCCACGGAACGCTATGTGGGCGACGACCGGGATGCCGCCTGCTTCCGCTATGAGGCCGTTTCCGGCGGCTGGCAGTTGGCGGGTCTCACGGAAGATGGGACAAATCGGACGGAACTGGTCCTGCCGACGACTTATCAGGGCCAGCCGGTCCTCTCCATGGCCGAAAATCTTTTTGAAAACAACACAACTCTGCGCCGGGTCACAGTCCAGCCCAATCTGTCCGTCCTGCCCGACGGCCTGTTCCGGGGCTGCTCCAATCTGACGGCCCTGGTCCTTACCGGCGGTCCCACGGACTATCTGGTGGGCGACGGCCTGACCGACGGGGCGGACTTCCGCATTTTCGTCCCCGCCGAGGACCTGGACAGCTTTGCCCTCAGCTACCGCTGGCAGAAATACAGCGGCCTGTTCTCGCCCATTGCATAAAAAACGCCTCCGGAGACGATTTTCGTCCTCGGAGGCGTTTGTATCAGATTTTCGGGTGGATGCCGCCCTGCCATTTCCGGGGCAGCCGTCCCACCACCGTTTCCCGTGCGGCGCAGACCTTGTCCGCCACCCACAGAACGGCGCTTTGCTTGTTCCCGGGCCATGCCCCGCCCAGAGGGAACATGTGGGAGGCGATCATATTCTCCTCCGTGGGGTTCAGGGAAAAATCCCGCCGGGCGTTCCGCAGGGCCGCCGCCGCATGGTGGGTGGCGTGGGCAGGCCGGGTGGGGTCCTTGATGTGCCAGTCGTAGAGAAAATAATCGTGCAGCAGCGCTCCCCGGACCAGGGATGAGAAATCCCATTTTCCCGGCAGGCGCCGTGCAATGGCCACGCACAGCACCGCCACCATAAAGGAATGTTCCAGCACGCTCACATCTCCGTGCTGAATGAAGCCCCGTTCCTGCTTCATCCCCGGGGAGATCAAAATCCCGTGGCCCAACCGGCGGACCGTCCGGGCAGAAATATCTTCCAAATACAAGCACCGTCCTTGACTTTCGGTTTCTTTCTGTATTATAATGACCCGGTATGTGAAAAACAAGCGTATTTTGTGAATTTTCATTTTCCCAAGGAGGGATTTTCATATGCTCAATCAATTCTCCCGGACCCAGCTGCTGCTGGGCAAAGAAGCCATGGATGCACTCTCCGCCAGCCGGGTGGCCGTGTTCGGCATCGGCGGCGTGGGGGGCTATGTGTGCGAGGCCCTGGTCCGCAGCGGCGTGGGGGCCTTTGACCTTATCGACGATGATAAAATTTGCCTCACCAACCTGAACCGGCAGCTCATCGCCACCCGCTCCACCGTGGGCAAGTACAAGGTGGACATGATGGAAGCCCGGATGAAGGACATCAACCCCAATGTGGACATCCGCACCCACAAGTGCTTTTTCCTGCCGGAAAACGCCGACGAATTCCCTTTTTCCGAGTATGACTACATCGTGGACGCCGTGGACACTGTGTCCGCCAAGCTGTCCCTGGCCGTGAAGGCCCAGGAGGCCGGGGTTCCCATCATCAGCTCCATGGGCGCCGGGAACAAGCTGGACGCCACCGCTTTCCGGGTAGCGGACATTTACAAGACCAGCATGGACCCCCTGGCAAGGGTCATGCGCCGGGAACTGAAAAAGCGGGGGGTCAAGAAGCTGAAGGTGGTCTACTCCCAGGAGCAGCCCATCCGGCCCGTTGAGGATATGTCCATCAGCTGCCGGACCCACTGCATCTGCCCGCCGGGGGCCAAGCACAAATGCACCGAGCGCCGGGACATTCCCGGCAGCACCGCCTTTGTTCCTTCGGTGGTGGGTCTCATCATCGCCGGGGAGATTGTCCGGGACATCAGCGGGAAGTAACGCCATGGAAATGACCTTAGAGACTCTGACGGGCCTGGAGCCGGGCAGCTACACCCTGGTGGACCTGCGCTCCGCCCACGACATCGGCTACGGAAAAATCCCCGGCGCACTGGAAATTCCCGCCGGGGAACTGGAAGAAAAACTGCCCGGAGACAGCAAGCCCGTAATTCTCTACTGCGCCTGGGGGCGGCTCAGCCAGGAGCCGGCGGAAAATCTGCGGGACGCCGGGTTCGATGCGTACAGCCTGAAGGGCGGCTACATGGGCTGGCTGAAAGCAGAAATGGCCAGGCAGGACGATTCCCTCTGCGCCCAGGTGGAGGAGAGCCTTCGCAAGCGGTTCCGGAAGAAGATCTGGTGCAGCTTCACCAAGGCCATCCGGGAATACGAGCTGGTCCGGCCGGGGGACGTGATCGGCGTGTGCATTTCCGGCGGAAAAGATTCCATGCTCATGGCCAAACTGTTCCAGGAACTGAAAATCCACAACAAATTCCCCTTTGAAGTGAAGTTTCTGGTGATGGACCCGGGGTACAGCCCGGGAAATCGCCGGGTCATTGAAGAAAACGCCTGGAAACTCCATGTGCCGGTAAAGGTTTTCGAGTCCGACATTTTCGACTCCGTTTACAACGTGTCCCACTCCCCCTGCTACCTCTGCGCCCGGATGCGCCGGGGGTATCTGTACAGCTTCGCCAAAAGCCTGGGCTGCAATAAGATCGCCCTGGGCCATCACTATGATGATGTCATTGAGACCATCCTCATGGGGATGCTCTACGGCTCCCAAATTCAGACCATGATGCCCAAGCTGCATTCCACCAACTTCCCCGGCATGGAGCTCATCCGGCCCATGTATCTCATCCGGGAGGCGGACATCAAGACCTGGCGGGACGTGAACGGGCTGCATTTCATCCAGTGCGCCTGCAAATTCACGGATTCCTGCACCACCTGCGGTAACGAGGAAAACCGCTCCAAGCGGGCGGAGATCAAGGAACTCATCCAGACCCTGAAAGCGAAAAATCCGGAGGTGGAGGCCCACATTTTCCGCAGTGTGGAAAATGTCAATGTGGATACGGTCATCGCCTACAAAAAGCACGGGAAGAAAATCTCGTTCCTGGAGGAATACGGCCATGCCGGGCCAGCAGAATGACATTGCTCAACCATCTTCGGGCAATACTTACCATCGCTTTGGACAGTAAGAAATAGACTGAAATCAGCAAGCCGCCGTGGGAAATGGCTTCCCCCGGCGGCTGTTCTTTTGCGGTTTCCGGATGCTCAGTCATCGTAGTGGCCTCTGCAGGAAACCACATAAATGATTCCATTCTGCTCATAATAAACAATGCGGTTGGTATCGTCTATCCGTCTGCTCCATAGTCCTGCCAGATTTTCCTTCAATGGTTCCGGTTTGCCGATTCCCGCAAAGGTATCCCGCTGAATATCCTTGATAAGTCCATTGATTCGTTTCAGCGTTTTCTTATCCTGCATTTGCCAATACAGGTAATCCTCCCACGCTCTATCTTCCCAAAGTAACCGCATCAGTCCACCTCGATCAATTCATGCTCCGTGAAGTGCGCCTTTCCGCTTTTGATGTCCCGCACGATGCTTTCCAGATGGCGGATATTGCTCTCCGAATAGAAGGGGTCTGCGTTGATCTCGAAGGGGATGCGCTTTTCCCGGCTGACCTTCTTGACGAACACCGTCAGCGCAGCGCTGACGGAAAGACCCATTTCCGAACAGACTTCCTCAAAACTCTTTTTCGTGTCCGGGTCCAGCTTGAAATTCACGTTCACTGCCTGTGCCATATCTCATTCGCCTCCTTTTTCTTTAGTATATGCCGAATGTAAGAAAAAGTCAAGAAATTTTCTTTACTTTTTCTTACTCTGATTGGTAATATGCCCCTCCCGCACCGTTCTGCCGGTACGGAAGGGGCAAAATTTTACTTGTTCTTCTCCTCCAGCATGGCGAACAGGCTCCGCAGGCGGATGGTCACGGCGCCCATGTTGGAAATTTCGTCTATCTTGATCTGGGTGTAGTCCCGTCCGGCGGATTCCAGAATGGAGCGGGCCTCGTCGGTGGTAATGGCGTCCACGCCGCAGCCGAAGGACACCAGCTGCACCAGATGCAGGTCCTCCTCCGGATGCTCGGCAATGTACTTGGCGGCGGCATACATCCGGGCATGATAGGTCCACTGGTTGCGAACCTTTGTTGGGAATTTTTCCACGCTGCGGCTCAGGGAATCCTCCGTAATGACCACGGCCCCCAGGTCGCAGATCAGCTTGCTGATGCCGTGGTTCACCTCCGGGTCCACATGGTAGGGCCGCCCCGCCAGAACGATGACAGGCTTGCCTTCCTCCGCCGCCTTTTCCCGGAACTCCTCGCCCTTTTCCTCCACATCCTTCCGATACCGGACCAGGGCATCATAGGCCAACTCCGTGGCCACGCTGATGCCGGTTTTGGAGAACTTCGGGAAATAATTTTTCAGAATTTCCGTAATGCGCTTCTCAAAAATCACCGGGTTGGCCAGGCTCACGAAGTCACAGATGAACGGCACTTCCTTCAGTCTCGGCACGTTCAGCTTCAACACCTGGGGATAGTAGGCCACCACGGGGCAGTTGAAATGATTGACCCCCAGGCCCTCTTCCACATTGTAGCTCATGTCCGGGTAAAAGATAGCGTCCACCTTCCGGTCCAGCAGCCACTCGATATGGCCGTGCATCAGTTTGGCGGGATAGCAGGCGGTGTCCGAAGGGATGGTGTGCTGGCCGGAAGCATACAGCGCCCGGCTGGAATCCGGGGACACCACCACGTTGAAGTCCAGCGTCTGGAAGAAGGTGTACCAGAAGGGCAGCAATTCATAGAAATTCAGCCCCATGGGGATGCCGACGGTCTTTTTGTTGGGGTCCCGGTAGTTGTGCCGGTACTTTTGCAGCAGGGTGCGCTTGTATTCGTACAGGTCATAATGCTCCGCCGTGTGCTCCTGCTTCAGGGGTCTGGAACAGCGGTTGCCCGCAATGTACCGCCGCCCGCCGGAGAAGGTGTTCACCGTCAGGGAGCAGTGGTTCTGGCAGCCGCCGCAGGAAAGCTGATGGACTGTATGCTCGAATTTTTCCAGTCCCTGCCGGGTAATGAACGTGCTTTCCTTCCCGGCGTGGTCCTTGGCGTACAGGGCCGCCCCGTAGGCCCCCATCAGCCCGGCGAACTTGGGCCGGATAACGTTGGCCCCGATTTCCTGCTCAAAGGCCCGCAGCACGCAGTCGTTCAGGAACGTGCCGCCCTGGACCACGATGTTTTTGCCCAGGGACTTGGCGTCTGCGCAGCGAATGACTTTGTACAGAGCGTTTTTCACCACGCTGATGGACAGTCCCGCCGCAATATTTTCCACGCTGGCCCCGTCCTTCTGGGCCTGCTTCACGGAGCTGTTCATGAACACCGTACAGCGGCTGCCCAGGTCCACCGGCGCATCCGCAAAGAGACCCAGCCTGGCGAATTCCTCGCTGGTGTAGCCCAGGGCCTGGGCAAAGGTCTGCAAAAAGGACCCGCAGCCGGAGGAACAGGCTTCGTTCAGGTACAGGCTGTCGATGAGGCCGTTTTTGACCTGGAAGCACTTGATGTCCTGGCCGCCAATGTCGATGATGAAATCCACGTCCGGGTGGAATTTCTTTGCCGCCGTATAGTGGGCCACCGTCTCCACGATGCCGTGATCTGCCGAAAAAGCGCTTTTCAGCAGGGCCTCCCCGTAGCCGGTGACGGCGCTCCCGGCGATGGTCAAACCGGGATAGTCGGCGTACAGCTTCGTGAGATATTCCCGGATCAGCCCCACCGGGTCCCCATGATTGGGGCAGTAGAAGGGCCGGAACACGTTTCCGTTTTCGTCGCAAAGCACGGCTTTTACTGTGGTGGAACCGGCGTCAATGCCCAAATACATGGTCTTTTTCGGCTCGGTCAGTTCGGCAATGCCCTCGGAGGCCGCCTTGTGCCGCGCGGCAAATTCCTCATACTCCGCTTTGGACCGGAACAGGGGCCGGGTCTTTCGGTAGTCCCCGGTGGCGGCATTTTTCTCTGCTTCGACCAGTTCCCCCAGGTCCGATTCCTTGCCCACCCCCGCAAAGCAGGCCCCCAGGGCCACATAGTAAAGGGAATTTTCCGGGCAGATACCGGTGGTTTTCAAAACCTCATCGAAGCTCTTCCGCAATTCCGTCAGGAAACTCAGCGGTCCGCCCAGATAGAGAATTTTTCCCGTGATTTCCCGACCCTGGGCCAGGCCCGCAATGGTCTGGTTCACCACGGCCCGGAAAATACCGGCGGACACGTCCTCCCGCCTGGCCCCCTGATTCAAGAGGGGCTGCACGTCGGATTTTGCGAACACGCCGCACCGGGAAGCAATGGGCAGCACCGTCTCGTGTCCGGCGGCCAGGTCGTTCATCTCCCCCGGCGTTACCTGCATCAAGGAGGCCATCTGGTCAATAAATGCCCCGGTTCCGCCGGCGCAGGTGCCGTTCATCCGCATTTCAAAGCCGCCGGTCAGGAACAGAATTTTCGCATCCTCGCCGCCCAGCTCAATGACAGCATCGGTGTCGGGGTAATATTTTCCCACCGCCAGCCGCTCGGCGTAGACCTCCTGCACGAAGGGCAGCCCCAGCTTCTCCGCAAGACCCATACCCGCCGAGCCGGACACGGTGACGGCCATTTGCTCTCCGGGGAACCGGTCCTGCAGGTCCCCCAGGATTTTCCGGAAAACCTCGCCGATTTTGGAGGCGTGGCGCAGGTAATCCTGTGCCAGGATTTGGTCCTGCTCATCCAGCAGCACATATTTCATTGTGGTCGAGCCCACATCCAGACCCAGACGTTTCATTGCAGTCCCTCCCTTGCCATGGCCAGCATCAGCTTGATGCGGTTCTCCTGATTGACCTTGGATGCTCCGGCGTCATAGTCCACCGGGAAAATATTGGCCTGGGGGTACAGTTCCCGCAGCCGTCGGATGGTCCCCTTGCCCACGATATGGTTGGGCAGGCAGCCGAAGGGCTGGGTGCAGATGATGTTGCTGTACCCCTTTTCGATGAGCTCCGCCGCCTCGCCGGGCAGCAGCCAACCCTCGCCCATTTTCACGCCCCGGTCAATGACCCGGTCCGCCAGTTCCTTCACTTTTTCAAAAGAAACGGGAGCCGCAAATTCCGGGTAGGGCTTCAAAGCGTCGATAAGCCAGCCCTCCCAGCCTTCGGCGATTTTTTCCAGCCGTCTCCCGGCAAAATGCTTCAGGCTGCTGCCGCCATAGTAGCGATAGTCCGTGTCCATGTTGGCAAAGCAATACTGGAAAAAGCCCAGCACGCCGGGGACCATGTACTCGCAGCCCTGGGAAAGCAGGAACTTTTCCAGGCCATTATTGCCGAAAGAGGAGTATTTTACATAGATTTCTCCGACAATACCCACTTTCACCGTGTCCCGCTTTACCTTGGGGATGTCATGAAAGTCTTTGGCCATGGCGGCCAGATTCTTCTTCATGGCCCCGGCGCTGAGGCCCTCTTTCCGGCGGAACTGGTCCGTCAGACTGGCGATCCACTTCTCCACCACCCGCCGGGTGTCCCCCTCGTTCTGCTCGTAGGGCAGGCACTGATTTTTCAGAAGCAAGAGCATATCCCCGTAAATAAGGCTCCGGATACCCGTGGCCATCATGCCGGGGGTGATCTTGAAGCCGCTGTAATGCTCGTAGCCGCCGAAACTCAGGGAGATCACCGGCACATATTCCATGTCCATCTTTTCCAGAGCCTTCCGCAGCAGGCAGAGATAGTTGGAGGCCCGGCAGCCGCCGCCGGTCTGGAATTGGATAAGAGCGCATTTACGGGGGTCAAAGTCCCCGCAGGTCAGGGCATAGAGCTGCTGGCCCAGCATACAGATGGCCGGGTAGCACACGTCATTGTGCAGGTACTTGAGGCCGGTGTTGATGACCGCCTGGCCCTCGTACTTGGCGATGACCACGTTGTAGCCGTACAGGCGGAACACCGCCTCCAGAAGCTCCATGTGGGTGGGGAAAATATCGGGAGCGATGATGGTGTACTCCGCTTTCATTTCTTTTGTAAAATCGACTGACATGGTATCTCTCCTAGAAGAAAATCGGCACCCCCCGCAGCCTTTTTCCGGCCTGGGGGGGAGTGTATTATTTCATTTCAGGCAGGGCAGAACGGAGAATTTTTTCCACTTTCGCTCCAATTTCCCGGTCGTTGGCGTGGGCCACCGTTTCGGCGTCCAGCACCGCCGCCACCCGGAAGCGCACATAGCTCCTGTGGAAGGGGTAGTTCTTGTGAATTTTCTCCGAGCCGTCCAGGGCAATGACCGCAATGGGCGCCCCGGCCCGCTTGGCGATTTTGAATACACCGGTATGGAAGGGCAGCAGCGTGCCGTCCTTGCTGCGGGTTCCCTCCGGATAGACTCCCATGGAGATGCCGCTTTTCAGAATGTCCGCCGCCTGATAAATGGACCCGATGGCCTTTCGGGGGTCGCTGCGGTCAATGGACAGGCAGGAGCACCGGCGGATGAGCCGGCCCATGATAGGAATATGGAAATTCCCCTCCTTGGACACGAAGCCCAGGGGCCGGTCCTTCAGCACATACCAGGCCAGAATGGGGTCAAAGTTGCTCCGGTGGTTGCCCACATAGAGAATGGGCGTGTCCTTAGACAGCAATTCCAGCCCGGAAATATCCAGCTTTATCCGCATGACGGGAATGGCCAAATCTATCCAGGTCTGGAACAGGCAGCGATAGAACCGACTCTCCGAGCAGGGCTTTTCCGGGTCCACCAGTGCCGCCGCAATGGCGCTGACCAGCAAAAGCAGGATGATGGCTGCACCCAGGCAACACAGCAAAATTCCAAGAACTTTCATTCAGGCCTCCGCACGCTGATTGCGGACGATCTTCACGCTGGTCAGCACAGTGCTGGCATTCAGCTCCGCATCCAAAATCAGCGCCACGCCCATGAAGCGCATCATCATGTCCTGGCTCTCGCTGGGCCGGAAAATCAGCAGCACACCGAACACGCCGGTCACGATGGCGCTGGCCAGAATCAGCCACCAGAGCCGGATGCCGAAGGGCCGGGCCTCCACGGCGATCTGGATTTTCAGCAGGCCGTCCATCAGAATCAGAATGCCCAGCACCGTGGCAAAGGACGCCAACACCTCCTGGGTGCGAATCAGCAGGTTCACGCCGATGGCCAGCATCAGAATGCCGGAGGCCAGGTCGTTTTCAAAGGCCAGCCGGAACAGGTCCTTGGAAAAATAGCCCACCAGCTTGATGATGCCGAACAAGATGAGGCTGATGCCGCAGGCCACGCCGATGGCCTGCAGACTGGAATTTGGATTCAGCAAAAGCTGGATACCGAAGCCGCACAGGGCGGCAGAAACGGCCAGATAGCCGATTTTTGCGATTTTCATGGGTGCAACATTTCGCATAGCGCTCTCTCCTTTTCGGGGGGCTCCCCGTTGTGCTTCCTCAGTATAACGCATTTTTCGACTTCGGAAAACGGTCAATTTTCCGAATCTGTTACAAAAATGAAGAAAGCGGACGAAACAGCCCGCTTATCTTACAGACAAATCAATTTTCCGCCCACCTGTTCCACCAGCTTCCGGCAGCCCTCCAGAGTCGCTGTCTCCGTGAGCCGGTCCGGGGCGTGGGCGTCCACGCCGATCAAGAATGGGTTGCCGTTGTCCGCCGCCATGCGGAGAAATTCTGCGTTGGGATAGTGCCGTCCCTCCCGGAAGCCGTTGCCGTTGACCTCCACGGGAAGGTTTTTCGATTTCAGAATGTCCAGAATTTTCTGCATCCCTGCCCAATAGCGCCCCTGGTCTCCGCAGAATCGGAACAGGTCCGTGTGGGCCTGATAGAGGAACAGCCCCGTGTCCAGGGCATCGGAGACCGCCTGCACATATTCCTCCACATATTTCGGGTCCGTCAGCGCGTCCGCAACGTAGGGCGTCAGGCCCTCCTCTGCGAAATAATGCTGTCCCAGAATCAGATAGTCAATGGGGAATTGCCGGTAAAAATCCACGGTCTCCCGGAAAAATCGGGGCATATACTCCACTTCCAGGCCGATATAAAGCTCGATCTCTCCCCGGAATTCCGCTCGCAAGGCTTCCAGGGAAGCCACATACCCCTCCAATTCCTCCGGGGCCATGCGGATGTGGGAAACGTAACCGTCGTGCCGGACAATGGGTCCGTGGTCCGAAAAGCCCAGCACCTGATACCCTCCGGCGATGGCCTGCTCCACATATTCCCGGTCCAGGCCGGAAGCATGGTGGCAGCGGGTGGTGTGCGTGTGGAAATTGGCCTTTTTGTGGGCAAAATCCCAGATATTCAGGCTGCAAAATTCGCTCATAAAGAAGCGCCTTCTTTCTCTTCTACGCACCGGGCCAGCATTTCCTCCAGCATTCCCTGCCGCAGGTGGCACATCCGGTGGAAGGATTCCAGAACGTCTTCCTTCATGCCCCGCATAAGCCAGTCGGAGATCAGGCCGAAAAACGTGGCCCGATAAAGCGTTATCAGCGTCTCCTTGTCGGCCTGGGACAGCTTCTGCCCCTCCCCCACGTTGTCCATCAGGGAGCGGATCATGTAATCGCAGACTTTCAGGAGGTTTTCTTCAAAGAAATTCCGGTCTACAGCCTTATAAATGTGCTGAATAAGCGTTTTGTTGTCCAGAAGATACCGCAGGGCCACCTCCAGGCACTCCTCCGTGGAGGAAAACTTGGGGTAATTGGACACCAGCAGGTCCACCTGCTCGGACACGATCTCGTCGATAAGGTCCGGCAGGTCCTGATAATAGTAATAAAAGGACTTGCGGTTGATGCCGCAGTTCTCCACGATGGTCTTGACGCTGATCTGATTCAGGGGTTTTTCCCGCAGCAGTTTCAGAAAAGTGGACTTGATTGCCTGTTTGGTGAAAGTCGCCATGGGTGCGCCGCCTTTCCGCCGAAAATACGGTGCTATTATAGCAGAACGGTGTCGAAAATGCAAGGTTTTCGCCGGAGGGGATTTTTGCTTGCAAAGGGGGACACAATGTAGTATAATGAGGGAACATTTGCCGTGTACGGCATGAATTTCCTCCGGGAGGTCCTGTGAATATGACCGGTTTGATTTTGTATTTTGCCGTGAGCCTGCTCATTGGCATTCTGGCCTGTTTCTTCGGAAAAAAGATGTTTTTCCAGGTTTTTGCCGCCGTGGCGTTTCTGGTGGTGTTCGATATTGCCCTGACCCGGGGCGACGGCACCACCCTGACGCTCATCATTGCCGTGCTGCTGGGCGTGGCGGCAGCGTTCCTTTCCAAGTATCTCTATAAACTCAGCGTGTTCCTGCTGGGGGCTCTGGCCGGTGCGGGCATCGGCTCCCTGCTCTCCACCCTGCTTGCTTCCCAAATCGGCTCTTACAGCTGGGCGGTGATTCTGGGCTGCGCCATGCTGCTGGGCTTCTGCGCCCTACGCTGGGGCAAGCTGTTCATCATCGGCTCCACCGCCTACCTGGGCGCCGGGGTCCTGGCGCCCAGAGTGTACTTCCTGGTGCAGCACTTTGCCGACCTGAACGCCTACGCCGGCAGCGACATCGTAGGCACCATGCAGACCCTCCACGATTATGTGTCCGGCCCCTTCGCCGATGCCAACAGCGAAATTATTCTGACCGTCACCATCGTCCTGACCATCTGCGGCTTCCTGTTCCAGCGCTTCTTCGGCTGGAAGGATTGAAAAGCGAAGCACACAAACCGCCAAAGCAAAACACGAACCCTTGACACCCCCGGCTCCCCGGGGGTGTTTTTTTGCCAGCCCCTTGTCTCCCTCTCAGAGGGAGGTGGCAACGGCATTGCCGGTGACGGAGGGAGTGCCCTGCCCCTAAGAGTAGGGGTCCAAAGGTTTCAGAGAAAAGCCTCCCGGCGTGTAGGGGGAGCCATTGACTCTGAGCAACCGGCTCGGTACTTTTGAGGCTTCCCCTGGAGGGGAAGCTGGCAGCCCGCAAGGGCTGACGGATGAGGTCGAAGCGATCAATTTTTACCACGGGTCGGTACGACGCTGTGATCTTCGACCTCATCCGGTACGGCTTGAGCCGGACCACAATAGTAGAGGTATGACTGCCACTGGCAGTCATATAGATTTTGGATTCGCTGCGCGGAGCACCTCCCTCCAGGGGAAGGCTTTCCTCAAAAGGTCGGCGGCTTTTGCGTCGATTTTTGCCACTCAAATACCGTCACCTGGCGGATGGGGTATGCCCACGCCCTTACAACGTCCCGCCGTCAGATTTTCCCATCCCCCTCTCTTCACTCTTCTCTTTTCTCTCTTCACTTTTCTCTCTATAAAACAAAACTCCGCCCCCGGCGGGATTGACCGCAGGGGGCGGGATGCAAAAGTTACTTGTTTACTCCTCGTTCTTGGCGTCGGCGATGACCTTGGCCTGGTTGGCCTTGGGCACTTCCTCATAGCGCTCGAAGTGCATGGTGAAGGTGCCTCTGGCCTGGGTCATGGCCCGCAGGTCGATGGCGTAGGAACCCATTTCCGCCATAGGCACTTCGGCCTCCACAACGGCGTTGCCTTCCTTGTCATGCTCCATGCCCATGATGCGGCCACGGCGCTTGTTCAGGTCGCCGATCACGTCGCCCATGTTGTCCGCAGGGACCTGGACCTTCAGGGAAGCAATCGGCTCCAGCAGGGTCGCACCGGCGTTGGGCATGGCCTCCTTGAAGGCCAGGATGGCCGCCAGCTTGAAGGCCATTTCGTTGGAGTCCACGGGATGGTAAGAACCGTCATACAGCACGGCCTTCAGGTTCACCATGGGATACCCGGCCAGGGGACCCTTCTGGACCGCTTCCCGCAGACCCTTTTCCACGGCGGGATAGAAGTTCTTGGGCACGCTGCCGCCGAAGACTTCCTCGGCGAAGATCATATCGTCCTGGTCCTCCTGAGGCTCAAAGCGAATCCACACATCACCGAACTGGCCGGAACCGCCGGTCTGCTTCTTGTGACGGCCATGAGCCTCCACGGTCTTTTTGATGCGCTCCCGGTAGGCCACCTTCGCCGGACTCAGAACGGCATCCACGCCGAAACGGGTCTTCAGCTTGGAAACGATCACGTCCAGCTGCTGATCGCCGGAGCCGGAAATGACCAGCTGCTTGGTTTCCGGGTTATTGTACACGGTGAAGGACGGGTCCTCCTCGTTGAGCCGGTTCAGGCCCGTGCCGACTTTTTCGTCCTGACCCTTCACCTTGGGGGCGATGGCCATGGAGTAGCAGGGCTCGGCGTAGGGGATGCCCTTCAGGGAAACGATCTTTCTGGGGTCGCAGAGGGTGTCGCCGGTCTTGACCCGGTCCATCTTGCCGATAGCACCGATGTCGCCGCAACCCAGTTCCTTGACCTCGGTATTCTTCTTGCCGCACATCACATACATTCTGCCCAGCTTCTCGGTCTCGCCGGTACGGGCGTTGACCAGGGTAGTATCCGGGGTGATGGTGCCGGAAAGGACCTTGATATAGGAGAACTTGCCGTACTGGTCGGAAACGGTCTTCCACACGAACACACTGGGCACGCCGCCGGGAGATACCACGAACTCGTCAATGGTGCCGTCAGCATTGGTGGCCTTATGATAGTTGCCCTCCTCGGGGTTGGGCAGCAGGTCCACCATGTGGTCCATGAGCATCAAAGAGCCCAGGCAGGTGACGCCGGAGCCGCAGAACACCGGGAACAGGGTGCAGTCAGTGACGCCCTTGTGGAGGCCCTGAATCATTTCCCGGTAGGTGAAGTCCTCACCGCCGAAGAACTTGTCCATGAACGCGTCGCTGGTCTCGGCCACGGATTCCTTCAGAGCGTCGTTGAACTCGGTGATAACGCTCTCCTTGTCCTCCGGCACCTGAATCTCCACCCGCTTCAGGTTCTGCATCTCGTAGGCCCGCTTGTTCAGCACGTCGATGATGCCGGTAACACGCTTGGAGCTGTTCCAAATGGGCACGACCACGGGAGCAATTTTATTGCCGTAGCGCTCCCGGAGGGCGTTGAAGGTCGCATTGTAGTCGCTGTTGTCCTCGTCCACCTTGGAAATGTAGATGAAGCGGGGCATATTCCGCTCCTCGCAGTATTTCCAGGCCTTCTCAAAGCCAACGGTGACACCGTCCTTGGCGGACAGCACGATGACGGCAGCATCCGCCGCCCGGAGGGCCTCCATGACCGCACCGGAGAAATCGAATGCACCGGGGGTATCCAGCAGGTTCAGCTTCACATTATGGTATTCCAGAGGCACCACGGAGGTGGAGATGGAAATATGGCGGCGGATCTCCTCGGGATCATAATCACAAACGGTGTTGCCGTCGGCGTTCTTGCCGATCCGGTCGATGGCACCGGTCATGTACAATAAGCTCTCTGCCAGGGCAGTCTTGCCGCTGCCGCTGTGACCGAGCAGGCAAATATTACGAATTGCGTTTGCTGTGAACATGATTGTCAAACTCCTTTCGGGATGGGCTTTTCCCACCCTATTGCTGTCCTTGAGCACTTGGCCCTGCAATAAGGACATTATACACGAAGGAAGCCAAAAAATCAATCACAATTTTGGTAATTCTGTAATTCGATGAAAAAATGCGAAAAAAGCGCCCTGCCGGGGTCTCCGGCAGGGCGTTTCCGTCAAAAAAGAGGGATTTTTGGCAATACTCACCAAAAGGCGTTTTGCATTTCTGAAAATTCTCCGTCAAACAGTCCGGGTCCATTCCGAGGCGATCAGGCCGGGGATCATCCAGACCAGCTGGAACAGGAACAGGTGGTTGGGGGTCAGCAGGTCCGCCCTGCCCAGCACCGTCAGGGCTGCCATCAGGGCCAGGCCCACACCGCCGCCGATCATGTGGATAAGATTCCCCGCCTTGGCAGCAGACCGCAAGGTCCGTGCGCCGGTAATGGCGTAGGCTCCGGAGGCCAGGCCCGCCCTGGTCATCAGGGCCAGAGCCGGAGCTTCCGGTTCCGGCTTCCGCACTGCCAGGGCTTTGCGGACTTCCTCCTCCGGGAAGGCCATCCGGCGGGTATTCACGTTGAATTTCTCCGCCACAAAACTCTCCGTCAGGAAAAAGTCCGTACTTGTCAGCACCGGCTGCAGCTTTCCGGAGGCGCACAGAGCGGCCATGCCCCCGGCGGCGGCCAGGTCCTTGGAGAAGTTCAGGGCAAACAGCCCGCACAGCTCCCCGTCCACCGCCACATAGACGCCCTGGTTCACCCGGATGCCCTCCGGCACCTCCACACCCATTTCCTTCATAAAGGACAGCACACCCACCAGCACCGGCTCGCCGTTGATCTCGCCGCCGATGCCGCCGTTGTCGTAGGTCCGGAAGGCGTCCACGTCGTAATAGCAGCCGTTGCGGCTTTCCAGTACCCGGTCAAAAATCGGGGACAGGCCGCTTTCCGAGGTCCGGATCAGAGCGCTGGCGTAGGCAATGATGTCCTGAGGGTCCCGCTTGCCGTAGAACTTCACGCCGTTCATCAGCACGCTGCCCACCGGGAACAGGTCTCCATAGTTGACCGGCACGCCGACCTTGCCGCTGAGGCCCTCCACGCCCTTCCAGCCGCAGATCACGGCTCCGACCCGGTGGAGCTTCCGCTCCAAAATGGCCGCCGGGCGGCTGTACGCCACGAAGAAGCTGGCCGGGACTGCCGCCAGCAGCGATACGGACAGCACCTGGACCCCGAAGGTCACGCCGTGGAACACGCCGCCCACGACACCCAGAGCCACGCCGGCCAGGAATGCGATGAGGGCATACCGGCCGCTGGCCTTTTCCGGCTTGGAAAGGGCCTGATAGTTGTCCAGAAAATCTTCCAGCTTGCCTTCGCCCCGGAGAACGCCGGCACGGCCCTCATAGAAGTCTTCGCTGCGGAACAGGCCGTCCAGCAGATTGGCCTTCCGGAGGGTGTCCATCTGGCCCATTTCCGTGGTGTGGCGCTCGATGCCCGCCCAGATGGCCATGGTCATTTCCAGGCTGAACGCTGCGCAGCAGGGGATGCGCTCCTCCTGCAGGCCCAGCACCCCATCCACGCAGCAGGCGGCAAAGGTCAGAAACAGCATGGTATTCAGTGAAAACCGCTTGTGAAATACGTCCGTCACGCCCTGAATGAGCTGCCGGTTCCCCAGCAGCGCCGAGAACAGCATGGCGAAGAACTGAACGAACACCACCAGCTTCAACCGGCTCTCCGGAAGCGCCCCGAAGGCGTAGGCCGCCGTCAGTCCGGCGGACAGAAGCGTAGTGAGCAGGCTCAGCAGCAGGGCGATCTGGCTCTTGCCCACCCCCTGCTCGGAAAGCGTATAATACCGTTTTTCCGGTCCGGCGATGATTTTCCGTTTCAGGTCCGCCAGCCGGGCACGGGGACGGAAGGGAATGGGCTGGGGCGGGATATACTCCCCCATGGGCTCCTCATATTCCGGTTCCCAGTTCTCAGTGAAGGCTTCCTCCGGTTTTTCCGTGGCCTTTTCCGGCTCCGCAGGGGTCTCCTCCCTGGTTTCTCCCTTGGGTTCCTCTTTGACTTCCTCCCGCAGATCCTCCACATGCTCCAGCCGCACGGTGTCCCCGGTAACGGATGCTTCCGGCTTTGACTCTGCCGGAGCTTCCGTCACTTCCGTGACCGTCTCCGTTTCGATGCGGACGGTCTCCTGCGTGACGGCCGTTTCTTCGGATTCCGCCGGGGCTTCCGCAGGCGATTCCGTATCCCCGCCGCCGAATTCCTTCAAAATGGCTTCCAGGTCCAGCTCCGGAAGTTCCTGGTTCTTGTCCTCGTCCATACTCATGCCTCCGTTTCTCTCTGGCGGACCGCCTCATAAAGCAGAATGGATGCCGCAGCCGAAGCGTTCAGGGAGGAAATGCGGCCCTTCATGGGGATATGCACGGTCACGTCGCACTTCTCCCGGACCAGACGGCTCATGCCGTCCCCCTCGGAGCCGATGACGATGGCCGCAGGGCCACGCAGGTCCGCCTGATACATGGGGATGGACCCTTCGGCAGCCGTGCCGTAGATCCACACGCCCTTTTCCTTCAGTTCCTCCATGGCGGCGGCCAGATTCGTGACCCGTGCCACCTTCATGAATTCGATGGCCCCGGCGCTGGCCTTGGCCACCACGGCAGACAGGCCCACACTACGCCGCTTGGGGATAATGACCCCGTGAGCCCCGGCGCACTCGGCAGACCGCAAAATTGCGCCCAGATTATGAGGGTCCGACAGCTCGTCGCACAGGACGATCAGCGCTGCCTCGCCTTTTTCGGCTGCATAGGCCAGAATGTCGTCAATGGTCGAATACTCCCGGGCAGCCGCCATGGCGATGATGCCCTGATGGGCGTGGGTCACGCTCATGGTGTCCAGCTTCCGCCGGTCCACGCTGACCACCACGGCCCCCGCTTCCTTGGCCTGTTGGGCCAACCGCTGGAGGCCGTGGTCCACCTCGCCGCTGGCCACGAACACCTTATCGATGGTCCGGCCGGAGCGAAGGGCCTCCTGCACGGCGTTGCGGCCCTCCAGGCGGCACTCGTCCTCCTCGGCCTCGGTGGGCGTTTCCCGGCGGTCGTCCCGACGGTCCTCCCGGCGGTCGAAGCGGTCCTTCCGGCCGTTATTATATTTTCTCGTCTGCATACGATGCACTCCGTTTCCGCAGGTTTTTCTCAAAACCCGATTTTGAGATTCAGAGCCATTATAGCAGACTTTCCGCCGTTGGACAACCACTTTTTCTGGAATTCTCCTTTTCCGCCGGGAATTCACAGAAAATTCACCGCAAATTCCGGAATCATTCATTGCAGCCGGGGAGAAAATGTGATAGAATGATGTGCAATAAATATAGATATGTCTCAAAGGAGGCAGCCAAATGGCTAACAACCCGTCCCCCAACACCAACGGCGGCGACGAGAAGCGCCCCAGAAGTATCTGGATTGCCCTGATCGTCACAGTCGCCATCATCCTGCTTATCAGCTCAGTGCTGAACGCCGTTTCCAATTCCCAGTACACCAAGACCACCTACTCCGACTTCCTGGCCGCAAAAGACGCCGGACAGCTGGCAGAAGTGGAGATTCGGGCGGACCGCATCGTCTACCTGACCAAGGCCGAGGCTTCCAAGCCTGCCGCCGCCCAGAAGGCCTGCTTCACAGGCCTGCCCGCCGGAAACGTCATGACCCTGGTCACGGAGCTTTATGAGTCCGGCGTGAAGGATGTGGACGTGAAGATCGTGGAGGACAACTCCACCATCATCATGATCCTCTACTACGTCATTATGTTTGCCGTGATTTTCCTGATGATGCGCACCGTCACCAAGCGTCTCAGCGGCGACGGCATGATGGGCGGCTTCAACAAGAACACCGCCAAGGTCTACATGGAAAAGCAGACCGGCGTGACCTTCAAGGACGTGGCCGGTCAGGACGAAGCCAAGGAATCCCTGCAGGAAATCATCGACTTCCTGCACAATCCCCAGAAATACACGGACATCGGCGCCAAGCTGCCCAAGGGTGCGCTGCTGGTGGGCCCTCCGGGTACCGGTAAGACGCTGCTTGCCAAGGCCGTGGCCGGCGAAGCGGGCGTCCCCTTCTTCTCCATTTCCGGCTCGGATTTTGAGGAAATGTTCGTGGGCGTGGGTGCCAGCCGGGTGCGGAACCTGTTCCAGGAAGCCGCCAAGGTGGCCCCCTGCATCATTTTCATCGACGAGATCGACGCCGTGGGCCGGGCCAGAGATTCCCGCATGGGCAATAACGGCAACGAGCAGACCCTGAACCAGCTGCTGGGCGAGATCGACGGCTTCGACTCCACCAAGGGCATCGTGTGTCTGGCTGCCACCAACCGGCCTGAAATTCTGGATAAGGCCCTGCTGCGGCCCGGCCGTTTCGACCGGCGGGTGGTGGTGGACCGGCCCAATCTCCAGGGCCGTCTGGACACCCTGAAGGTCCACACCCGGAAAATTCGTCTGGCCGAAGACGTAGACCTGAAGAAGATCGCCCAGGCCACTGCCGGAGCCGTTGGCGCAGACCTTGCCAATCTGGTCAACGAAGCCGCCCTCCGGGCCGTCCGCCACAACCGGCAGGCGGTGAATCAGGAGGACCTGCTGGTGTCCTTCGAGACGGTCATTGCCGGCACAGAAAAGAAGAACACCGTGCTGACGGATACGGAAAAGCGGCTGGTGGCTTACCATGAAGTGGGCCACGCTCTGGTGGCCGCTCTGGAAAAGCACACCCAGCCGGTGTCCAAGATCACCATCGTGCCCCATACCGACGGGGCCTTGGGCTACACCATGTACCTGCCGGAGGAGGAGAAATACCTCTCCACCGCCGAGGAACTGAAGGTGGAGCTGCGGACCCTGGTGGGCGGCCGTGCTGCGGAGCAGATCGTGTTCGGCGTCAAGACCAACGGCGCTTCCAACGACATTCAGCGTGCCACTGCCCTGGCCAAGAATATGGTCGCCCTTTACGGTATGGACGAAGAACTGGGCCTCATGGCTCCCGCCACCGTGCAGAATCAGTATCTGGACGGCCAGAGCTATCTGGACTGCTCCCAGGAGACCGCCGCTCTGGTAGACCGGCGGGTGAAGAAACTGCTGGACGACTGCTATCAGGACGCCAAAAACGTGCTGCTGGCCCATCGGGGCCTGCTGGACGAGGTGTCCGAGTACCTGCTGGCCAAGGAGACCATCACCGGCGACGAGCTGATGGCCTATGTGAATGCCGAAAACAAGCCCGCCAATCCCGAAGCACCGGAAGCCGAAGAAAATTGACCTTCCGCCGGGGACCCAAATGGGTCCCCGGCTTTTATTTGCATTTTTCCGCAGAATATGCTATACTTTTTCAAAAAGCAGCAATGGAGGCAGCAGCATGGAGCAGAATTGCGTATTTTTCGATCTGGACGGCACATTGACGGACTCCGGCGAGGGCATCACCAAATGCGCCGCCCTGGCCCTTTCCCACTTCGGCCTGGAGGTCCCCGGCCCGGAGACAATGCGGAAATTTGTCGGCCCGCCCCTGGGCGAGACGTTCATTCAGTTCGGCATTCCGGCGGACAAGGTGGACGAAGCCATCGCCGTTTACCGGAGCCGGTACATGACCGTGGGCAAATATGAGAACTTCCCCTACCCCGGCGTCCGGGAAATGCTGGAAGCCCTGAAAAACGACGGGAAGCGGCTGTTCGTGGCCACCTCCAAGCCGGAGACCACCAGCGTGGACATCCTCCGTCACTTTGAACTGGACCAGTATTTTGAAATCATCGCCGGAGCCTCCCTGGACGGCAAGCGGGGCAGCAAGAGCCAGGTCCTCTCCTATCTTCTGGAACGGGCCAACGGCCAGACCGACGGCATCATGGTGGGCGACACGGTGTTCGACATTCTGGGAGCCAAGGCCCTGGGCATCCCCGCCGTGGGCGTGTCCTGGGGGTACGGCGACGTAGCCGAAATGAATGCCGCCGGGGCCGTTGCCATGATGGATTCCCCCGCCGAATTGACGGCATTTTTGCTGAAATAAGTCCTTCCTCCGCCCGAAAAAAGCGGAGGAATTTTCTTGTTGACTTTTGTCCGAAATCGTACTATAATACGCCGGTACCCAAATGAAAGGAGCCTCGCCTATGGCCACCCATCCTTCCAAAGCCCTGCTCCGCATCAACCACCTTCTGGCAGAAACGGACGCAGTCTACCATCAGATGTTTTCCCGCATGGGCCTTGCGGACAGCACCATGCACATCCTCTATACCCTGTTGAACGCAGGCGGCCAATGTCCCCTGAAAGTCATTCGCCAACTCACCGGCCTGCCCAAGCAGACCCTTCACTCCGCCATCAGCAAGCTGGAGGAGGAAAGCCACATTCTTCTGCTGACCGAGGGCCGTGCCAAGTCCGCCCGGCTCACGGAATCGGGCCTTGCGCTGGCGGAGGCCACCGCCGGAAGAATCATCGCCGCCGAGGACCGTGTGTATGCCACCTGGACCCCCGCCGAACTGGCCGCCTACCTGACATTGACGGAGCGGTATCTGGCCGATCTCCGCCGGGAATGTGATTCTTTGCAGGAGTAACCCCATGAAAATCCAATTATCCGATCACTTTACCTATTCCAAGCTGTTCCGCTTCACCTTGCCCTCCATCGCCATGATGGTCTTTACCTCTATTTATGGCGTGGTGGACGGTTATTTCGTGTCGAATTTCGCCGGAAAGACCGCCTTTGCTGCCATTAACCTCATCATGCCCTTCGTGATGGTCCTAGGCGGCATGGGCTTTATGATCGGCACCGGCGGCACAGCTCTGGTATCCAAGGTCCTGGGCCAGAGGAACAAGGCCACCGCCAACCGTTACTTCTCCATGATGATCGAAGTGACCCTGCTGCTGGGCATTCTGCTGGGAGTCCTGGGCGTGGTGTTTATGGAGCCGGTGGCCCGGTTCCTGAAAGCCACGGACGAAATGATGGCCGACTGCGTGCTCTACGGCCGCATCGTCACCGGCTTCACCGTGACCTTCATGCTGCAAAACGTGTTTCAGAGTTTCCTGATCGCCGCCGAGAAGCCCAAGCTGGGCCTCATCGCCACCATCGCCGCCGGTGTCACCAATATGGTGCTGGACGCCCTGTTCGTAGGCGTGTTCCGCTGGGGCGTAGCCGGTGCCGCCATTGCCACGGGCCTGAGCCAGTGCGTTGGCGGCGTGTTCCCGCTCATTTATTTCCTGCGGCCCAACTCCAGCTTTCTGCGCTTTAAGCCCGCCAAGCTGGAGTGGAAACCTATTCTCCAAGCCTGCGCCAACGGCTCCTCGGAGCTGATGAGCAACGTTTCCTCCTCCTTGGTGAGCATTCTCTATAACTTCCAGCTGCTGCGCTACTACGGGGAAAACGGCGTTTCCGCTTACGGCGTGCTGATGTACGTCCAGTTTATTTTCATCGCCATTTTCATAGGCTATTCCATCGGCTGCGCCCCGGTCGTCGGCTTCCACTACGGGGCCGAAAATCACAGGGAACTGAAAAATATGCTTGGAAAAAGCGCCAAGCTCATGGGCATCGGCGGCATCGTCCTGACGGCGCTGGCCCAGGGGCTTGCAGAGCCGCTGGCCCACATTTTCGTGGGTTATGATGCGGACCTGTACACCCTGACGGTCCACGCCTTCCGGCTGTTCTCCTTCACCTTCCTGCTGGCGGGCTTCAACATCTTCGCCTCCTCCTTCTTCACGGCCCTGAACAACGGCGGCGTGTCCGCAGCCATTTCCTTCCTGCGGACGCTGGTATTCCAGTGCACCTGCGTTCTCATTCTGCCGGAGGTCATGCGTTTGGACGGCATCTGGTGGTCCAACTTCTTTGCAGAAATCGGCTCCTTCCTGGTGTCCCTGCTGTTCCTGCTGGGAATGCGGAAAAAGTACCGGTATTTCTGATTTTATCCCGAAAAACGCAAAATCCCGCCGCTCAGAATTCGCTCTGAGCGGCGGGTGCTTTTATTTCTTCTCGTTTTTGATTTTCTCGATACTATCCTGCCGGACCATTTCCCGCAGGGCCGATAAGTAGGGCGAAAAGGCCGCCTTGTCCACCCCGTAGGTCATTTGCAGGTCATATTCCAAGGGCAGCCAGGTGGAAATATCCGCTTCGTTGTGCTGAATGACCGCCTCCAAATTGTCCAGGGCCTTGTAAATTTTGGCCTCTGTGGTCTCCCGTGCTTCCATTTCCCGGTACAGCGCCGCCATCTCCCCGGCGTAAGGCTCCGGAAGCCCTGCTACCCAGTCGGAAAGCAGCTTCTCCTCCCGGCGCTCATTGGCATCGGTCTTTTGGAAGGCCGGAATGTCCCCGGTGAAGGCTTCGCCCAGGTCGTGAATCAGGCACATTTTCAGCAGCTTGCAAAGGTCGATTCCCGGGAACTCGTCGCTGACCAGATAGGCCATCAGGGTCATGCGCCAGCTATGCTCCGCCACGCTTTCCCGCCGTCCGCCGGAGGTATCGCAGTGCCGGGTGGCGTCCTTCAGCCGCTCCGCCGTGTGGAGGGCATCCAATAGTTTTCTCGGTTCCATATTTCTCCCGCCTTTCGCCCCCATTATACCCCGTCCCGTCCTGAATGGCAAGTGTCTTATTTTCCCGCTTTCTTTTCCCGGTGCAATCTGCTATAATAGGGAAAAACACACTTCGGAGGACAAGAATTTGGAATTTCTTCCCCTTTGCAGACAGGATATGCTGGACCGGGGTTGGGACCGGTGCGACTTTGTATATGTGATCGGGGATGCCTATGTGGATCATCCCTCCTTCGGCCATGCCATCATCAGCCGGGTGCTGGAGGCCCACGGCTACACCGTAGGCATCATTTCCCAGCCGGACTGGAAAAATCCCAAGTCCATCGACGTATACGGCCGTCCCCGGCTGGGCTTTCTGGTGTCCGGAGGCAACATGGATTCCATGGTGAATCACTATTCCGTCACCAAGCACCGGCGGAAAACCGACTCCTTCACCCCTGGCGGAGTCATGGGCAAGCGGCCGGATTACGCCACCGTGGTCTACTGTAACCTCATCCGCCAGACCTATAAAGACGTACCTATTCTCATCGGCGGCATTGAAGCCAGCCTGCGCCGTCTGGGCCACTATGATTATTGGAGCGAGAGCATGAAGCGCTCCATTCTGCTGGATTCTCAGGCGGATATTCTCATGTACGGCATGGGGGAGCGCTCCATTGTGGAGCTGGCCGATGCCCTGAACTCCGGCCTGGACGTGAAGGACATCACCTATGTGGACGGCACAGTATTCAAGACCGCCCAGCCCGACGACAGCCTGCCGACCATCTTTCTCCCCTCTTTCGAGGAGATTCGCAGTGACAAGCGCCACTACGCCGAGTCCTTCAAAATTCAGTACGGCAACTGCGACCCCTTCACCGCCAAGCGGCTGGCGGAGTCCTACGGCCATGTATATGTGGTCCAGAATCCCCCGCAGAAGCCCCTGACCACGGAAGAAATGGATGCGGTCTACGCCCTGCCCTACTGCCGGACCTATCACCCCAGCTACGAGAAGGCCGGGGGCGTTCCCGCCATTGCGGAGGTCAAGTTCAGCCTGGTATCCAACCGGGGCTGCTTTGGAGCCTGTTCCTTCTGCGCCCTGACCTTCCATCAGGGCCGCATCGTCCAGACCCGCTCCCACGAGTCCATCCTCACCGAGGCGGAGCAAATGGTCCGGGACCCGGATTTCAAGGGCTACATCCATGACGTGGGCGGCCCTACCGCCAACTTCCGCCACCCGGCCTGTGAAAAACAGATGACCAAAGGCGCCTGCGGCGGACGGCAGTGCCTTTACCCCACCCCCTGCAAAAATATCAACGCCGACCACTCGGATTATGTGGCCCTGCTGCGGAAACTGCGGAAAATCCCCGGGGTGAAAAAGGTCTTTATCCGCAGCGGTATCCGTTTCGACTATCTGCTGGCCGACTCCAAGGATACTTTTTTCCGGGAACTGGTCCAGTATCACATTTCCGGCCAACTAAAAGTGGCTCCCGAACACGTGGCCGACCCGGTGCTGGCCCGGATGGGCAAGCCGAAAAACGCCGTGTACAACCGGTTTGTGGAAAAATATTTCGCCCTGAACAAGCAGTACGGCATGGACCAGTATCTGGTCCCCTATCTAATGTCCAGCCACCCCGGCTCCACCATGAAGGAAGCCGTGGAGCTGGCGGAGTACATCCGGGACATGGGCTATAACCCGGAGCAGGTCCAGGATTTCTACCCCACCCCCTCCACCCTGTCCACGGTCATGTACTATACCGGTCTGGACCCCCGGACCATGGACCGGGTCTACGTGCCCACGGACCCCCACGAAAAAGCCATGCAGCGGGCGCTCATCCAGTACCGGAACCCGAAAAACTACTATCTGGTGAAGGAAGCCCTCATTAAGGCCCACCGGGAGGACCTGATCGGCACGGGACCCAAGTGTCTGATCCGTGCCTTCCCGCCCCGGACGGGAAAGCCCTCCGCACCCCCGCCCAAGGCTCCCGCCCGGAATCCATCCCGGAGGCCCCAGAATTCCCAGAAGCCCCAAAAATCCACAAAATCTCCCAAAAAGCGCTGAGGAGGCAGACCTATGGACCGTCTGGACCAACTGAACACTCTCTATGATCACTACCGCACGGAACTGGCCAAGGTCAAAAAGGCCGCCGGACACGGGGGCTTCATGGGCCTGGGCATGGATCCCCGGAAGCACCCCTGCAATCAGGAATTTTATGAAGCAGTGGAAGCCTGGGTCCGGCAATTTCTGGCTCAGTCCCCCACTCACGAGGCCATTTTTGCCGCCACGGAATATATTCTCCATGCCCCGGTGGGCCAGGAGCAGGAACTGACCTACGGCTATCTTTTTGCGGCACAGGTCCATTGCTGCCTGCTCATCCCCTACCTGACGGCGGAGGAGCGGCAAACCCTCTGGACCTGGTATGACAGCACTTTCCCGGAGCAGGTCCGGCTTCCGGCTCAGCAGAAGGTCGCCGCCCTGCTCAGCGGTCAGCGTCCCAAAAAACGCCGGTTTTTCGGGCTATTCTGATATGGGACGGTTTCAGATCATCCAGTCCGCCGCCGGATGCCGGTTCCGGCTGTTCTCCGGCAACGGGGAACCCATTGCCGCCTCGGAGGTCTATTCCTCCCGGAGCCTTTGCAGGAAGGGCATTGAAAGCGTTCGGCTCTGCGCTGCCCTGGCCCGTCTGGCGGACCTGACAGAGGGAAAGGCTTTGGTCCGGCATCCCCGGTTTGAACTGTTCCAGGACCGCCGGGGGTCTTTCCGCTTCCGGCTCACCGCCCGGAACGGGAAGATCATCGCCGTGTCCGACGCTTATTCCACCCACGCCGCCTGCAGGAAAGGCATCGAAAGCGTCCGCCAGAACGCCCCGGAAAGCAGCGTAGAAGAAGCATAATTCCCGGAAAAACCGCCCGGTCTTGGAGGACCGAGCGGTTTTCTTTACTTTTCCCGAATGGGCCAGCAGGCCTCGGTGATAAACGCCGACGGGTCCTGGGTGTCCTTGTAGCCCACATAGTAGATGTTGAAGAACGTTTCCCCGGTTGTCTCGTAGCCGTTTTCCTGGAGCCAGGTCCCCATGGCGGCATAGACCCGGTTGATCTGCTGATAATCCCCCCGGAAGGTACAGCTGGCCACCCGGACCTCCGGCAGGGTCCGGAATTTCACGTGTTCCGTGTCGGGATACTGCCCCTTCACGGTCTTCCAGCCCAGCAATTCCACGTTGTTTTCCTTGTACTCCCCGTCCAGATAGGTAACGCCCAGCAGGCAGGGGTCTGTCTCCGTCATTTTCAGTCCCGCCGTTTCCTCGCACATGGCGGCCCAGAGCAGGCCTTCGTCCTGATAGCGGGGAACAGTCATTTGAATAGTTGCGGCATAGCGGGCGGGAATGGTTTTCAAAGTAATATGATACGACATGGTTTCGTCCTTTCTCAGCCGATTTCTGGCTGCGTCCAGGAGCATCCTCTTTTGGGCCACGTCCCGAGCCTCGGCTTCCAGCTGCCGCTGCCGCCGGTCGAACCGTTCTTCCAGCCGGTCAGCGTCCTCCGTGAGCATCTGCGCAATTTCCGCCAGGGAAAAGCCGATGTCCTTCAGGGCGGCGATCCGGCACATGGTCGGAAGCTGGTCCGCCCGGTAGTACCGGTAATCGGTCCAGGGGTCCGTTTCGGCAGGCTTGAGCAGTCCAATTTCATCGTAATGGCGAAGCATCCGAACGCTTACACGGGACAGCTTTGAGAATTCTCCAATTTTCATCAGCATGGCGGTACCTCCTGTTGCTGCTTTTTTCTGAGCTCACGCTTATCATAATACCTGCCACCGTGTCAGAGTCAAGTGGGGATTTTGAAATTTTTCCCGGCGAGGCGCTGCCTCCCGGCGTGTAGGGGGAGGTGTCACCGAAGGTGACGGAGGGGGTGTACGGTTGGATTTTGTAGGAGCGTATCGAACGATGGCCTTTACCATATCGGAAGCGTACACCCTCAGTCCTTTGGACTGACAGCTCCCCCTGCACGCCGGGAGCCTTTTTCTCTGTCCCGGCAGGCTTCTGTGTCGATTTTTACCGCTCAGACATTGCAAGAAAAGAGGGCGGGGCATGCCGCCGCCCCTACAAGCATCACCCAGGATTTCCCGCATTATCCCGGCGTTTTATAGCATTATATATCGATAAAACTATACTTTTTCACCCATTTTCGGGAATAATCACCAAATTAGACTAGACAAACTCAAAAGAAGGGAGTATGATAAAAGGGCAAAGCGGTCCATAGACCGTGATACTTTGAGAGAGGTGAAAACCTATGGCGTTTTCCTTTTTCGGAGGGATCCACCCCAAAGAAAACAAGTGGTACGCAGAGGGCGAACAGGTCCAGGACTTCCCGGAACCGGACGTTCTCGTGATTCCCATGCAGCAGCACATCGGTGCGCCCTGCAAGCCGTTGGTGGCCAAGGGCGACCCTGTGACCGTGGGCCAGAAAATTGGCCAGGGAGAAGGGCTGTGCGTGCCTGTCCACGCCAGCGTTTCCGGTACGGTGAAGGCCGTGGAGATGCGGCCCAATACCAGCGGCATGACAGTCCTCAGCGTGGTCATCGAGAATGACCATCTGGACACCCCCTGCCCGGAGGTCCAGCCCCGGGGCAGCGTGGCAGTGGCCAAGCTCACCGGTCAGGAACTGATGGATATTATCCGGGAAGCCGGTATCGTGGGCATGGGCGGCGCGACCTTCCCCACCTATGCAAAGCTCAGTTCCGGCCTGGGAAAAGTGGACACCATTATCGTGAACGTGTCCGAATGTGAACCGTACATTGTAGCCGACGACCGGGTGTGTCAGGAATATCCGGCGGAGGTCATAAAGGGCCTGGAGATCGTCATGCGGATATTAGGCCTGAACAAAGCCCACATCGCCGTGGAGGACAACAAGCAGGAGGCCATCGCCACCCTGAAAAAGCACATTGACCCCCATTCGGAGATCACCGTAGAGGCCCTGCCTTCCAAGTACCCCCAGGGCGCCGAGAAGCAGCTGATCCAGGCCATCACCGGCCGCCAGGTCCCCTCCGGCGGACTGCCTGCGGCAGTGGGTTGCGCCGTATTCAATTCCGGCACCTGCAAGGCCATTCACGATGCCGTGTACCTGGGCCAACCCCTGATCCGGCGTATCGTCACCGTGTCCGGCGATATTGTCATGCACCCCATGAACCTGATGGTCCCCATTGGCACCAGCTTCAATGACCTGCTGGAAGCCGTGGGCCACAGCGAGAACCCCTATAAGGTCCTCTCCGGCGGCCCCATGATGGGCGTTGCCCAGTTCGACCTGAGCGTGCCGGTGACGAAAGGCACCAACGCCGTGACCATTCTGGGCCGGAAAAGTCATTTCGCCGTACATACCCCCCACTGCATCCGGTGCGGCAAGTGCATGGACGTGTGTCCCATGCACCTGATGCCCTTGATGATGTATCAGGCAGAGCGCAGCGGCGACGTGCCGGAATTGCAGAAATTAGGAATTCTGGATTGCATCGAGTGCGGCTGCTGCGCCTATACCTGCCCGGCGACCATTCCGCTGGTGCAGTCCTTCCGGGCCGGCAAGCAGCGTGTCCGCAACGCCATGCCCCCCAGGAAAGGTTAAGGAGGTAGGAAAATGGCACCAATGAAATATTTCTACGAGCTGACCATTTCCAGCTCCCCCCACGCCCATTCCCCCGTGACCACCCGGACGATCATGCGGGACGTGCTGATCGCCCTGTTCCCGGCCCTCTGCGGCAGCGTGTATTTCTTCGGCTTCCGGGCGCTGATGGTCACGCTGGTCAGCGTGGCGGGCTGCGTGTTCTTCGAGTGGGGTTACCGGAAGCTCATGCACCTGGATTCCACGGTGTACGATCTGTCCGCCATGGTCACCGGTGTGCTGCTGGCCTTCGTGTGTCCCGTGACGATTCCTTACTGGTGTATTCTGATCGGCGATTTCTTCGCCATGATCGTGGTGAAGCAGCTGTTCGGCGGCATCGGCAAGAACTTCGTGAACCCGGCCCTGGCGGCCCGGGCCTTTCTGTTCAGCTGGCCTGTGGTCATGAGCAGCTGGGTGAAAGTGGGCTTTGAAAATGCCGCAGGCATTTTCTCCACCGCCGACGTCGTGACTTCCGCAACGCCCCTGGCCGCCATGCATCAGGGAACCATGACTTCCGCAAGCCTTTGGGACCTGTTCCTGGGCAACGTGGGCGGCTCCCTGGGCGAGACTTCGGCGCTGCTGCTTCTGATCGGCTTTGCCTATCTGCTCATCCGCCGGGTGGTTTCCCCCCGGATCCCGTTGGCCTTTATCGGCACGGTGGCGGTCATTGCGGTCCTGTTCCCCCGAGGCAACGACCCCCTGACCTGGATGGGGGCCCAGGTGCTTTCCGGCGGTGTGATGCTGGGTGCCCTGTTCATGGCCACCGATTACAGCACCAGCCCCGTGACCAAGCTGGGCCAGATCCTCTTTGGCATCGGCTGCGGAGCGCTGACCATGGTCATCCGCTATTTCGGCAGCTATAACGAGGGCGTCAGCTACGCCATTCTCGTGATGAACGCCTGCGTGGTGCTGCTGGACAAGCTGGGCCGTCCCGTGAAGTACGGAGCGCCCAAGAAGGAGGCGAAGCAGGGATGAAAACCAAGAATACCCCGCTGTTCATTGCCCGGCTGGCGCTGACGCTGTTCGTTATCTGCGCCGTGGTGGCCATTTTGCTGGCTCTGGTGAACCAGGTGACGGCCCCCAGAATTGAGACCATCAACGCAGAAAAAGCCACGAAGGCCTTGACCGCTGTGCTGTCCGATGCCGACCAGGCCACGAAGCTGGATACGTTCCAGGACGACACCGGCATGGTCCGGGCGGTCTACGTCTCCCCCTCCGGCTACGCCATCGAAGTGACCCCCACGGGCTTCGGCGGGACCATCGACATGATGGTAGGCGTCAGCAAGGACGGAAAGGTCCTGGGCGTGTCCATCATCTCCCATTCCGAAACCCCGAACCTGGGCGCCGTGGCGGCCTCCGGCAACAGCAAGGGCCAGGCCTTCCGGGACCAGTTCATCGGTCTTTCCGGCACCCTGGCCGTCAGCAAGGACGGCGGCAGTGTGGATGCCATCACCAGTGCCACCATTACCTCCCGGGCCGTGACCAGCGGCGTGAATGCCGCCCTGGAATGTGCCGGGAAGCTGGGTTAAGGAGGCAGAAAAATGAATATCAGACAACAGTGCAAAGAGGGCATCCTCACCAAGAACCCCGTTCTGGTGCAGCTTTTGGGTATGTGTTCCTCCCTGGCCATCACCACCAGCCTGTTTAACGGTCTGGGCATGGGCCTCAGCGTGACGATCATCCTCATCTGCTCCAACGTGATGATCTCCGCCCTGCGGAAGGTGATTCCCTCCAACATCCGCATTGCGGCTTACATCGTTATCATCGCAGGCTTCGTAACCATGGTGGACCTGCTGCTGCAGGCCTTCCTGCCGGACCTGTCGGAAAATTTGGGCGTGTTCATCCCGCTGATCGTGGTGAACTGCATCATTCTGGGCCGGGCGGAGGCCTTCGCCTCCAAGAACGGTGTGCTGGCTTCGGCCTTTGACGGGCTGTTCATGGGCATCGGCTACACCCTGGCCATTACCGCCATGAGCATCGTCCGGGAGCTGCTGGGCTCCGGGACCTTCGGCGGCGGTATTCTCAACGGCGGCGAGGGCATCCGCATCATCCCAGAGGGCTATCCGGCCATGCTGCTCATCATGCCCGTAGGCGGCTTCCTGATGCTGGGCTGCCTGATCGCAGCGTTCCAGTTTGCCATGAAGAAAATGAAAGCCAAGGAGGAAGCAAAATGAGCGCTTATGTACAGAGCCTTCTGGGCATTCTCCTGTCCGCCATTCTCACGGAAAACTTCATTCTTGTAAAGTTCTACGGCATCTGTCCCTTCATGGGTGTGTCGAAGAAGAGCGATACGGCCCTGGGCATGGGCATGGCCGTGACCTTCGTCATGGGCATCGCCTCGGCGGCCACCTGGGCGGTGAACGCCTTCCTGCTGATTCCCTTAAAATTGGAGTATATGCAGACCGTGGCCTTTATTCTGGTCATTGCCGCCATCGTGCAGGTAGTGGAGATGTTCCTGAAAAAGAGTATGCCGAGCCTTTATCAGGCACTGGGCATCTACCTGCCCCTGATCACCACCAACTGCGCCGTGCTGGGTGCGGCTCTGGTGAACGTGCAGAAGGGCTACGACTTCCTGCAGAGCGTTGTGTTCGGCGTCTGCGGCGGTCTGGGCTTCACCCTGGCCATCGTGCTGTTCGCCTCCGTCCGGGAGCGCTCCGACAAGGCCGACTGCCCGGAGTGCTTCAAGGGCTTCCCCATTGCGCTGATCTCGGCGGGCCTGCTGGCACTGGCCTTCATGGGCTTCTCCGGCTTGAAGATTTTTTAAGGAGGGCGAATTCATGCAGGAAATTTGGATCGCATTGGCCATTCTCGGCGGCATGGGCCTGATTTTTGGCCTGGTGCTGGCGGTGGCCTCGAAGGTTTTCGCCGTGGAGACGGACCCTCGTCTGGAAGAATTGACCGAAGCCCTGCCAGGAGCCAACTGCGGCGGCTGCGGCTATGCAGGCTGTGCTGCATACGCAGAAGCTGTGCTGAAGGGCCAGGCGGAAATCGGCAAATGTGCCTCCGGCGGCCCGGCGGCTGCGGAAAAAATGGCGAAAATTATGGGCGTGGAGCCGGGAGCCTTCGTGCGGCGGGTTGCGCTGGTGCGCTGCGCCGGTCAGCACGGGGTGGATGAAAACGGAAAAGCCACCGGCTCCAAGATGAAGGGCTACTACGAGGGCATTGAGGACTGCCTGGCGGCCACGAAGGTGGCGGGCCGTGGCCCCCTGATCTGCAAATTCGGCTGCCTGGGCTTCGGCAACTGCACGAAGGTCTGCCAGCACGACGCCATCCATGTGGTGGACGGCGTAGCCAAAGTGGACCATGAAAAATGTGTGGGCTGCATGATGTGCGCCGGGGTCTGCCCCCGGAATCTCATCATCCCCGTGGAGTACGACAAGCGGGTGGTCATCGCCTGCGCCTCCAAGGCCAAGGGTGCCGTCACCATCCGTGGCTGCTCCGCCGGCTGTGTGGGCTGCGGCAAGTGCGAGAAGGTCTGCGAAGAAGGGGCCATCCATGTGGACCAGGATCTGGCCTTTATCGACTATACGAAGTGTACCTCCTGCGGCAAATGCGCCACGGTCTGCCCCAAGCACCTCATTACCGATGCGGGCCTGACGGCCCCGGTGCTGGAGCAGGAGCATTCGGCAAGCTGAGGAACCTTTTTTCGCCGGGGGAATACCATGGAATGAGCGGATGTTCCGCCAAAATCTTTCAGGAGGTACTCCCTTATGTGCAACAATAACTATATCTGGATCCTCATTCTGCTGCTTCTGTTCTGCAACGGCGGTATCGGCTGCGGCTGTGGCTGCAACCAGACCCCCACCCGGGACACCGGCTGCGGCTGCGGGTACTAAACAAACAATGGCGCTCCCCGGAAACGGGGAGCGCCGAGTTTTTTTCTGCGGCATAGCAGGTCCTAAGTTAGAAGCAAGGCCTTCCGCTCTGAGCAAAGGCTTCCCCTGGAGGGGAAGCTGGCGCAACTTTAGTTGCGACTGATGAGGTCGAAACTAAAAATTGTCACCGTGAGATGATACAAACCTGTGACCTTCAACCTCATCCGGTCCGGCTTAGGCCGGACCACCTTCCCCTCCAGGGGAAGGCTTTTCTCTGTCCCGTCAGGTCCAGCGTCGATTTTTGCCACTCAGGTAACGTAGGCTAGCGGGCGGGGCATGCCGCCGCCCCTACAACGCTTCGCCGGAAGGCATACAGGAAGTCGATACACTACACCCCCTCCGTCACCTTCGGTGACACCTCCCCTACACGCCGGGAGGCAGCGCTTCGCCGGAAGTGTGTCCTGCCATCCGTAAAAACCCGCCCTCCCGGTTTTCCGGAAGGGCGGGTCCTATTCTCATACAGTTTTTCTTCTCAATCGGTATATTTCGTTTTCCACTTGCCGCTGAGGATACGGCCCACAAAGAATGCGGTCCGGCACACCCAGTCGATGATCATGGCGATCCACACGCCGATAGCGCCCAGCTGCATATTCACGCAGAGGATATAGGAAAAACTCACCCGCCAGAGGATCATGGAGGCGATGCTGACAATCATGGTAAATTTCACGTCGTTGGCCGCCCGGAGAGCATTGGGCAGGGTGAACGCCGCAGGCCACAGGATAATGGCCGCCACCGAATGGATCTGCACCAGCGTGGTGGCCAGCTGGGCCGTCTCCGGGGACAGGGAGCTGTACAGCCCCACCAGCTGCTTCACAAAAATCAGCACCAGCGTATGAGCCACACCCATGACGGAGTAGGTCCAGAGCATGAGTTTTTTGATGTAATACACCGCCTGGTCCGTGTCGTGGGCCCCAATGCACTGGCCCACCACGGTGATCATAGCCAGGCCCACCGCCTGACCGGTGATGATGCCGATGGAATCCAACGTGTTCGCCACGGCGTTGGCAGAGGTGTGGGTCGTGCCGAACAGGGCGATCATGCTCACGACCACCACCCGGCCCAGCTGGAAGAAGCTGTTCTCCATGGCCGACGGGATGCCGATGCGGAGAATTTTCCCCATCATGGCGCCCCTCAGCCGCAGCAGATTCCGCCATGTGACCCGCAGTTCTTCCTTGGGCCGCATGGCCAGGGCCAGAATGACGATAGCCGCCACCCCACGGGACACCAGCGTGGGAATAGCCACGCCTTCTACGTGCATTTTCAGGCCGTAAATGCAGATGGCGTTGCCCGCCACATTGATGACGTTCATCAGCAGGCTCACTTCCATGGACACCTTGCTGTTGCCCTGGGACCGGAACAGTGCCGCTCCGGCGTTATAAACAGCAATGAAGGGGAAGGACATGGCGGTAATGCGGAAGTACACCAGGCCCTTTTCCATGACCTCGGCATCGATGGAGCCGAACAGGAAGCGCATGATGTTCTCCCCGAAGGCCAGACACAGCGCCATGAACCCAAGGCCCGCCAGGCAGGCCATAGTCACCACCTGAGCCGCCGACAGCCGGGCGTTTTCCTTGTCCCCGGCCCCCAGGAACTGGCTGGTAATGACGGCGCCGCCGGTAGCAAGGCCCGCAAACAGGGTCAGCACCACATTGTTGATCATGTCCACCAGGGACACGCCGGAAATGGCCGCCTCGCCCACCGAGGACACCATCACGCCGTCGGCCATGCCCACCAGCACGGAAAGGGCCTGCTCGATGACCAGCGGGATCAGCAGCCGCACCAGCATTTTGTTGCTGAACATCCGTTCCTTCTGTAATTCCATTCCCATGCCTCCGCTTTCTTTTTCTTGAGGATAGTATAGCACGGCCTCCGCCGGGACGCAAGTGGGAACTTTACAGAAATTTTATTTTTTACGGCTGCATATAAACGTTTAGCTTTGGATAGAAATGACGAATTCTGAATTTTTGAAAGTATTTTTCATTTTTGTTTCAAGATGAAAAGAAGCATCGGAAGACGCTCTTTTTCCCGCTCAGTCGGGAAAAAGCGGATATTCCCGGACGAATTTCACGAAAGCCTCGGTGCTTTCGGACACATATCGCCCCTTCCGCCAGAGAAGCCCCACCCGCTGCTCGATGGGCGGGTCCAGAGGGACCCCTTTCAGGTCCGGATTCGCCCCCAGCAGAGAGGCAAAGAAAAAGCCCACCGCCGGTTCGCTGTGAAGGACCCCCTTCATGGTCACGATCTGACTGGTGTAAAGCAGTACCTCCGGAACGATACCCAGCCGGTCAAACCGGCTCCGCAGAGCGGTATTCTGGACGGAATCCGTGTTGTACATCACGAATCTTTCTCCGGCCAGCTCCTCCAGCGTGAGTTTTTCCCGGCTTGCCAGGGGATGCTGCGGGTCCATCACCGCCACCAGATGGTCCCGGCCCAGCAGGGCCGAATGGAACCGCTCCGGGTCCTCCGCCCGCAGGTTCACCAGGGCCACATCCAGTTCCTCCTCCCCCACCAGCGCCGCTGCCCGGGCGGAGCCGTATTCATAGAAGGTCAGACGGATGTCCGGATAGGCCGCCCGGAAGTCCCGGAGCAAGCCCGGAAAGAACGCCGTACCCCAGAGGGGCGGGATGCCCACCCGCACCGGCGGCCGGTCCTGACTCAGATCCCGGAATTGCCGTTCCGTCTCCGCCGCCTGCCGCAGCAGCAGCTCCGCCCGGTCAAAAAATCGCTCCCCGTCCCTTGTCAGCACCAGGCGGTTCCGGGTGTGGTCGATGAGTTCCACATTGAACTCCTTTTCCAGTTCCCGGATGGCGCCGGACACCGCCGGTTGGGTCACATAGAGTTTCTTCGCCGCTCCGGTGACGCTGCCCTGACGGACCGCCTCGCAGAAATAGGTCAGCTGATTGAGATTCATGGCCCTTCCCCCTTTTTCCTGATTTTATCACAGCGCCGCCGGGAAGTCCATCAGAAAAACTGATACCGCCATTGCAAGCCCTGATTTTACATTTTCCCGGTTTTCCGCTACACTATCCTTACACAAACGAAAAAGGAGTGGAACCCATGAATGACCCCGTGCAGGTCCTGACGGACCGGATCGCCGATTTTCTCTGCCATTTCAGCAAGGTCCTTCCCGACGACGTGACCGCCAAGCTGCGTCAGCTTTCTCAGGAGGAGACCGCCCCCCCTGGCCAAGACCATTTACGAGACCATGGCCAAAAATCAGGCCCTGGCCGCCCAGCTGGACCGGCCCTGCTGCCAGGACACCGGTGTGTTGCAATTCTGGGTGAAATGCGGCACGGAATTTCCCCTCATCAACGACCTGGAAGCCCTTCTGAAGGAAGCCACCCTCCGGGCCACCTTCGCCGCCCCCCTGCGGCACAACTCCGTGGAGACCTTTGACGAGTACAACACCAAGCGCAACGTAGGCACCGGCACGCCTACGGTCTGGTGGGACATCGTTCCCCATTGGGACGGCTGCGAAATTTACACCTACATGGCCGGGGGCGGCTGCACCCTGCCCGGCCGGGCCATGGTGCTGATGCCCGGCGCAGGCTACGAAGGGGTCACGGATTTCGTACTGGACCAGATGACCAGCTACGGCCTCAACGCCTGTCCGCCGCTGCTGGTGGGCGTAGGCGTGGGGACCTCCATCGAAACGGCGGCCCTCCAATCCAAAAAAGCCCTGATGCGGCCCATCGGCTCCCACAATCCCAACGCCAACGCCGCCAAAATGGAGCGTCTCCTGGAGGACGGCATCAACGCCATCGGCCTGGGGCCCCAGGGCCTGGGGGGCAAGGCCTCCGTGCTGGGGGTCCATATCGAAAACACCGCACGGCACCCCTCCGTCATCGGCGTGGCCGTGAACGTGGGCTGCTGGTCCCATCGCCGGGGCCATCTGACGGTGGAGAAAGACCTGAACGTCACCTGCGACACCCATTCCAACTGGCATTGCGGGGAAAAGGAGGAGAAAACTCATGGTTGAACTGCGAAACGGCAAAAAAGTGCTGATAACGCCCCTGACGAAAGCGGACCTGGCAGACATTCAGGCCGGGGACATCGTGTACCTCGACGGGGACCTGATGACCTGCCGGGACGTGGCCCATCGCCGGGTCATGGAATACGGCCGGGAACTGCCCTACGACATCCGGGGCAAGGCCATTCTCCACGCCGGACCCATCGTCCGCCCCACATCCGATGGCGGCTACGAAATGGTCAGCGTAGGACCCACCACCTCCATGCGGATGGAAAAATTCGAGTACGACTTCACCCAGCACACCGGAGTCCGGGTCATCGTGGGCAAGGGCGGCATGGGTCCCAACACGGAGCGAGCCTGCAAGGAGTTCGGAGCCATCCACTGCGTATTCCCGGCAGGCTGCGCCGTGGTGGCCGCCACGGAGGTCCTGGAAATTCAGGAGCATCACTGGGACGAGTTGGGAATGCCGGAGACCTTATGGGTCTGCAAGGTCCGGGAATTCGGCCCGCTCATCGTCTCCATCGACGCCAACGGCCGGAACCTCTTTGAGGAGCAGAAGGTCCTCTACAACGCCCGGAAGGAAGCCGTCAAAGCTGCCATTTATCCGGAGGTTTCCTTCATAAAATAAGAAAAACCGGTGCGTATCCCCGAAAAAGGGACACGCACCGGTGCTTTTTTATTTGCCGAACACCAGTTCGCCGTTCACGCTGTCCACATGAATGGTCTGGCCGGGAACGAACTCGCCCCGCAGCAGGCTCTGGGACAACTTGGTCTCCAACGTGTGCTGGATATACCGGCGCAGGGGCCGGGCGCCGTACCGGGGGTCGTAAGCGGCCTCCACGATGCTCGCCTTGGCAGCGGGAGTCAGCTCCACCTTCAGCTGCTGGTCGGCCAGACGGCTGTTCAGCCGGTCGATCTGCAGGTCCACGATCTTCGTGACGCTTTCCTTGGACAGAGGCTTGTAGAACACGATCTCGTCCAGCCGGTTCAGGAACTCCGGACGGAAGGACCGCTGCAGCAGCTCCCGGACCTTGGCCTTGGCGTCCTCGCTGATGACGCCCCGGTCGTCGGTGCCCTCCAACAGGTACTCGGAACCCAGATTGGAGGTCAGAATCAGGATAGTATTCTTGAAATCCACCGTCCGGCCCTGAGAATCCGTCACCCGTCCGTCGTCCAGAATCTGCAGCAGCACATTGAACACATCCGGGTGGGCCTTCTCCACCTCATCGAACAGCACCACGCTGTAAGGCTTCCTGCGGACGGCTTCGGTCAGCTGACCGCCTTCCTCATAGCCCACATATCCGGGAGGCGCTCCGATGAGCCGGGACACGGCGAATTTCTCCATATATTCGGACATATCGATTCGCACCATATTGTTCTCATCATCGAACAGGGCTTTCGCCAGGGTCTTGGCCAGCTCGGTCTTTCCCACGCCCGTGGGGCCCAGGAACAGGAAGGAACCGATGGGACGGTTGGGATCCTGAATGCCGGCACGGCTCCGCTGAATGGCCTCGGTGACGGCCTCCACGGCTTCCTCCTGACCGACCACACGGGCGCGCAGGGTCTCGTCCAGATGCAGCAGCTTCTCCCGCTCGCCCTGGACCAGCCGGGACACAGGGATGCCCGTCCACCGCTCCACGATCTTTGCGATTTCCTCATCGGTAACCCGGTCGTGAAGCAGATTCTCGTCCCCCTTGGGCAGGCTCTGTTCCAATGCCTCCAACTGCCGCTTGGCCTCCGGCAGACGGCCGTATTTCAGTTCCGCCGCCTTTTCCAGGTCATAGCTTTGCTCGGCAGCCTCTACCTGACGGTTCAGGTCCTCGATCTGCTCCCGCAGCTGCTGGACCTTGCCGATGGACGCCTTTTCGTTCTCCCACTGGGCCTTCTTGGCGTTGAAGCTGTCCCTGGCCTCGGCCAGTTCCTTCTGCAATTCTGCCAGACGGCCCTTGGACAGGGGGTCCTCCTCCTTTTTCAGAGCGGCTTCCTCAATTTCCATCTGGATGATCTTCCGGTTCACCACGTCCAGTTCCGTGGGCATAGAGTCCATCTCTGTCCGAATCTGAGCGCAGGCCTCGTCCACCAGGTCGATGGCCTTATCCGGCAGGAACCGGTCGGTGATATACCGATGAGACAGCGTGGCAGCGGCAATCAGGGCCGAATCGGCAATTTTCACGCCGTGATAGACCTCGTAGCGCTCTTTCAGGCCACGAAGAATGGCAATGGTGTCCTCCACCGTGGGCTCATCCACCTGCACGGGCTGGAACCGGCGTTCCAGAGCCGGGTCTTTTTCAATATATTTCCGGTACTCGTCCAGGGTCGTGGCACCGATGCAGTGCAGCTCGCCCCGGGCCAGCATGGGCTTCAACAGGTTGCCGGCATCCATGCTGCCCTCGGTCTTACCGGCACCCACAATGGTATGCAGCTCATCGATGAACAGGATGATTTGTCCCTCGGACTCCTTGACCTCCGTCAGCACGGCCTTCAGCCGCTCCTCAAATTCGCCCCGGTATTTGGCACCGGCAACCAGTGCGCCCATGTCCAGGGAGAAAATTGTCTTATCTTGTAAGCCCTTGGGGACCTCTTTCTTCACGATCCGCTGGGCCAGTCCTTCGGCGATGGCCGTCTTGCCCACGCCGGGTTCACCGATGAGCACCGGGTTATTTTTGGTCTTTCTGGACAGGATGCGGACCACGTTCCGAATCTCCTCGTCCCGGCCGATGACCGGGTCCATCTTCTGCTCTCTGGCCCGCTTCACCAGGTCCGTGCCGTACTTGCTCAGGGCCTCGTAAGTTCCCTCCGGGCTGTCAGTGGTAACCCGCTGATTGCCCCGGATGGTCTGGAGGGCCTGCAAAGCGGCCTCCTTGGTGATGCGGTAGGTGCTGAACAGGTCCTTCACGGGACCCTTGGCGGTGTCCAGCAACCCTAAGAACAGATGCTCCACGGACACATAGGAATCGTGCATGGAATTTGCCTGATTTTCCGCATCATTCAGGGTATCCGCCGCCTCCTGGGACACATAAAACCGGTCCATTTCCACGCTTCCGGTGACGCCGGGAATGCGGTTCAGGGCCTGAGAAGCCGCCGCTTCCAGGCTTTCCGGAACGACATCCATTTTCTTCAAAAGCTGGGGCACCAGTCCCCCGTCCTGCCGCAGCAGAGCCAGCAGCAGATGCAGCTGTTCCAGCTGCTGATGATGATTCTGCTGGGCGATTTTCTGGGCGGACTGCACCGCCTCCAGAGATTTCTGGGTATAATTCTCAAAGTTCATAAAACTCAGCTCCTCGTTTTAGCACTCTCGCAAGTTGAGTGCTAAAATTCATTTGCCTACACTATACCCTTTTTTTCGGGAATGTCAAGGGCAGGAAATATGAATTTTTTGTGGACGGCTTAAGGGAAAGTTGTATGATGACTGATTTGCCCGAAAGATCAAAAAACGCTTTGAGCTATTGCAATTTTTGGATAAATATGATAGTATTTCTATGTAAGAATCCCAAAATACATTCAGAGGAGGGCTTATTATGAAACGCTTGACCTGTTTGCTTTTGCTGCTGTTCCTGTTGTGCGGCTGCGCCAAGACCCAGCCGGAGACCACCACGGCTCCCTCTACCGAGCCTGTGACCTCTGCGGCCACTACGGCCCCGACGACGGCCCCGACGACTGTGCCAACGGCAGTCCCCACCACGGAGCCGGTCACGGAACCCACAGAACCGGAAGCAAAATGGGAAGCACCGGATGGTGCAACCGAACTTACGGATGAAGAACTGACCTATTTTCAATCCTTTTTGGAGCAGGACCTGACAATTCAGGGCAACCGCATTCCAGAAAGCAACTGGTTCAATCTTGTTGTCGATTGGGAATTTGAAACGCCTGCGCAAATCAATCTCGGACGGCTCTTTTACATGGGTGCAGGTGGTGATGATACTCCCTATGAGGAACACCTTTCGGTCGCAGAATGGGCCTTTCTGGACAGTATCAGCGATTACTACCGTAATTTTGATGTTGTCTACATTTCCAAAGATACTGTTGAATCCGTCTTGGAGACCTACTTTGGAATAACGCTGGAAGAAACCGAACAAATTGGGATGGACCGCTTTGTCTACAATCCGGACACCAACCGATACTATTCTGCAATCAGTGATGTGGGCTTTGCTTTCAATTTCAAGGTAGTCGGCGGGTATCACGATTTGGACGGCAACACCATTCTGTTTGTTGAGCGTTGGTTTGGTGAACTCATGCAGATGACCCTTCGGCCAGTGGACGACCACTACCAAATGCTGTCCAATGTCTGCATCAACAAAGAAGCGTTTCCTCAGCTCTATCCGACGAACTAAACGGAGGTCCCTGCTATGAAAAAATCGGTCATTCTTTCTCTCGTCCTGCTTCTGGCCCTGAGCGGTTGTGCCAAGACCCAGCCGGAGACCACCACGGCTCCCTCTACCGAGCCTGCGACCTCTGCGGCAACTGCGGACCCGACCACGGCTCCCACAACGGCCCCGACCACGGCTCCCACCACGAAGCCCACGGAGCCTACGGAGCCGGAATTGGAGGTCCCTGCCGGAGCTACGGAATTAAGTGCGGAGGAAATCGACTTCTTCGCAGACCTCCTGGAACAGAAAGCTTCCTCCGAGGGTTTCCCCGGAAACAACTGGTACAATCTGGCCCTGGGCTGCGAATTTGAATCCCCGGCAGAAATCGACTTTTACCAGTTGTTCCGGCAGGGCAACGGCGAGTCCGTCAAATCCGAGTATGAATTGGCCTACTTGCAGACGGACCCCTTCATCAGCTTGGACATGGACAACAGTTCCGTCAGCACCGCCGAAATGGAGGATGTGTTCCAGACCTATTTCGGGTGCAGCATGGAGGACACGGAAAAACGGGGCCTGGACGAGTTCCTGTACTACCCCGCCACGGACCGGTACTACCGCATTTCCAGCGGAAATAAATACGTCTGGGACTTTACCGTCCGCACCGGTTATACCCTGTCCAACGGCAATATTCTGCTCTACGTTGACGTTCCCTATCGCGGCATTTACGCCTACACTCTGCGCCCGGTGTCGGAAGGCTATCACATCGTTTCCAACCGGCTGTATTTCGACCGGGAACGGCACGAAGAACCGGTTCCCGAACCCGCCGCACCGGAGGGCGGCGTTCCCCTGACGGCCGAAGAACTGACCGAATTCGATACGCTGTTCACCCAGCCCCGGAATACGGGCCGCTGTGAACCCACCAACTGGTATAATGTGGCCCTGAACCAGCGGTTCTCGGAGCCTTCCCAGCTGGATTGGGGCAGCCTCTTTGGGGAGGGACCCCGTGGGGAGGATGTCCCCTACAACTTGACCGAAGCGGAGGAAGAATTCCTGAAAACCCGCCCCGATGTGACCATGTTTGGCGACGTGGTCTATCTTTCCCGGGAAACGGTAGAGGATGTATTGGCGAATTATTTCGGTCTGACCATCCCAGAGGCGGAGCAGTACGGCCTCAATAAAACGCTGGCCTATTTCCCGGATACGGATCGATACTATTGTCCTTCCAATAACAGCCTGACCCAACACGTTGCCTTCGCCGCCGGATATACCTTGGCCAACGGGGATATTCTTCTCTACCGGGCTGCTTCCGGCTCCTGGAAAGCCACCACCCTCCGCCCCACCGACACCGGCTACATCGTCGTTGCCAATAATTTCGTTGAGACCCCCTGACCCAATAGAACAGCAAGCCCGGCAGGATTTCCTGCCGGGCTTTTCTTGTTCTTTCTTACTCTCCAATATGGATATTCACGCCGTTGACTTCCACATTTTCCTCTGCGTTGATGAGCAGATACTTTACCCCGCCGATGACCCGTGTCTCCACCAGGTCCGCCTTGGCCGGGTCCACCTGAATGGTCACATCCGGGGTCCGGATGGCCATGCGCTTGTTGTCGATGATGTTCTTGGGATGGACCTCCGCATCAAAGCCGAAGGCCTCGTCAAACTCCACGGAGAACTTGGCCAGCTTGTCCTCCTCAATGCCGCAGCCGGTAAGCACTTCCTTCACCTGCTCCTTGTTGATGAGCAGCGGTTCCGGGACCTTGCTTTCCTTATGCAGCTCGATCTGCTGGACCAGCTCGCTCTGGACCGCCTGGACCACCTCCATGCTGCACGCTTCCCCCAGGGAATCCCCCAGCAGGGCCTCAAAGGACTGCTTCTGCTCAAAGGCAGGCTTGGGGACGGGCGTATGGAACACCGTGTCCACGAAAGTCTCATAGTTTTCCTTGGAGCTATGGTTATAGTAAAGGGCGTTGTAGATATTGGTGGAGCGGTCGTCAAAGGCCGGGAACAGGAAGCCCAGTTCCGGCATTCCCACAGTGCTGCGCAGGCCGCCGTCGTGGAATTCCTGCTTCTCCGGGTCATAGCACAGGCCCGGCTTGGGCTGCTTCACCGGGCAGATGGCGCAGATGAGATAAGTATAGCTTTCCTCGGAGCGGTCCGCCTGGCCCTCCCCGTCCTTGCTCTTGAAGGGTACGTCGTAAGTATCGCAGCCCAGCAGGATGAGATAGCTGCCCTCTAAGTCCAGGCTGTCCATGACCTTCTGGAAGAACTGCCCCCGCAGTTCCTCGTCCTCCAGCTTGCTTTTCCGCAGGTCCATCAGCAGCTTGTGCTCGGCCCCCTCCGTCACCTGGGCGGTCCGGAAGGTCAGATCAATTAAATTCTTCCCCTGGGTGCCGGACAGGCACCGGCGGAGAATAGCGAAATACTTCTCCCCCTCGTTTTCCGGCATCATCCCGGTGCTGAGCCGGGATTCAGACACGATCTGGTGAGCATCATTCACATAGCAGCCGTAAATGGCCGTAATATTGCTGCGGTCCCGGCGCAAATGCCGCCGGATTTCCCCGATCTCTTTCGTATTCATAGCGTTCCTCACAAACGATTATTTGGCCCAAGGCCATCGAAAAGCATTATAGCACACTTTTTCCCGCCGGTCAAACGGGAAACGCCGCCGGAAAGCACTCCCGGCGGCGTTTCGAATCAATCCCAAAGGCATTTCCAGTTCTGCACGAAATACTCCACGCCGGAGTACAGTGTCGTCACCACAATAAGCCCAGTTACCGTCCAGCAGAGCCAGGACACGGTGGGAAACGCCATCATGGCGCACAGGCCGATCATGGTAGTGGCCGTCTTGATTTTTCCGCTCATTCCGGCGGCAATGACGGTCCCCTTGCCCACGGCCACCAGCCGCAGGCCGGTAACAGCGAATTCCCGGGTCAGTACGATCATCACAGCCCAGGCAGGCATTTTGCCCCACTCGCAGAAAATGACCATGGCCGCAATGACCAGCAGCTTATCCGCCAGAGGGTCCAGAAATTTTCCGAAATCGCTGACCTGATTGCAGCGCCGTGCGATCTGTCCGTCCACGAAATCCGTCAGGCTGGCCACGATGAACACCGCCAGCGCCCCCCAAAGGAATCCCCCGGGAACACCCTTGCTCAGATACATCAGCACCATGTACACGGGGATGAGCGCCACCCGCACCAGGGTAATTTTACTTGCCGTCGTCATGGTCATTCCTCCGCCACATAGCCGCAGAGGTCTCCGTCCTCCACGGCGTCGATGGTCACCTGCACGAAGTCGCCCACGGTCAGGGGTTCATCGCAGGCGATCCACACCCGGCCGTCAATGTCGGGAGAGTCTGCGTAGGTCCGGCCGTAGAACTGCTCGGCATCCTCGTCATAGCCGTCTACCAGCACTTCCAGAGTCCTGCCGACCATGGAGGCGTTGTAGTCGTCCATAATGCGGGACTGGATTTCTTCCACCATTTCCGCCCGCTGCTGGGCCACGTCGCTGTCGGGATAGTCCATCTTTGCTGCCGGGGTCCCTTCCTCCGGAGAGAAGGGGAACGCCCCCACCCGCTCCATGCGCTGCTTTTTCAGGAATTCGCACAGTTCCGCAAATTCCGCCTCCCCCTCGCCGGGCAGGCCGGTGATGATGCTGGTACGGATGACCAGTCCGGGAATGCGAGCACGCAGCTTGGCCAGTAAGGCCGCCACAAATGCGCCGCTGCCCCGGCGGTTCATCTTTTTCAGGATGGTGTCGTTGCAGTGCTGGATGGGAATATCCAGATACTTGACGATCTTTTCCTCCTGGGCAATGGTGTCGATGAGTTCGTCGTCAATTTCATCGGGGTACACATAGTGGACCCGGATCCAGTGGAGCTTTTCGATTTTGCACAGTTCCCGCAGCAAAGGAGCCAGCAGCCGCTTGTGGCCGGGCAGGTCCGTGCCGTAGCGGCTGGTGTCCTGGGCCACCACGATGAGTTCCTTCACGCCGCTTTCGGCCAGCATCCGGGCCTCGTACAGCACATCGTCCATCTGGCGGCTCCGATACCGGCCCCGCAGGTAGGGAATGATGCAGTAGGCGCAGCGATTGTCACAGCCCTCGGCGATTTTAATATAGGCATAGTGGGCAGGCGTCGTCATTATGCGGCCCGTTTCCACTTCCGGGGCGTCGATGGAACCCAGGTCCTCAACGTGCTTGTCCTCCAGCAGTTCCTCAATGGCCGGAACGATCTCCGTATAGCTACCGGTGCCCAGAACGCCGTCCACCTCCGGCAGTTCCTTCCGAATTTCATCAGGATAGCGCTGGGACAGGCAACCGGTCACGAGAATTTTCCCCACCCGGCCTGCCTTTTTCAGTTCTGCCACCCGCAGAATATGATCGATGGCCTCGCTCTTTGCGGAATCAATAAACCCGCAGGTATTGATGACCACCACGTCGCAGTCCACCACCCCGTCGCTGACCGTGTACCCGGCTTCCTGGACCCGGAACATCATCCGTTCGCAGTCCACCTGGTTTTTGGCGCAGCCCAGGGAAATAAATCCGATCGTTGCCATAATTTGTTATTCCTCCCGGAAATCATCGTCGTTTTCCATTTCCAGCGTCCGCAGGGCCCGCTGGATCTGGCTGTAAGTATGCCCCCGGCGCAGCAGGGCATCCACGGCCCGCTTGACCTCCCGCCGGTCGCTGGGGTCCTTCAACCGGGCGGACAGGAAGGACACAATGGCCTCCTGCTGCTCCGGGTAATCCGCCAGCGCTTCGTCCCAATATTCCTTGGGAATTTTCTTTTCATAGAGCATCTGCTTGGCCCGGCTCAGGCCGTAGCCCCGGGCGATGCACTTTTCCACCACTTCCCGGGCAGTCCGGCCGTCGTCCAGGATGGCCATGTCCTCCATCCATTTGACCGCCGCATCCGCCTGGTCCGGGTCCTCGCCCTTGCGCACCAGCCGCTCCTTCAGGTCCTTTTTCGACACATTGGCGGCAGACACGATTCTTACCGCCCGCATTTTCGCAGACAGCGCCGAGGCCCCGGCTTTCAGGGAAGCAAGTTCCTCCTCCGAAAGCTCCCGGCCCGGCGTAATGGCAAAGTCCTCGATGCTCTGCCGGTAAAGCCGCAGGGTGGTCCCGTCGGACAGCTTGGCATAGTATTGCCCCGCCCGGTCCGGCTGGGCCGACAAGGACTCAATCCTCGTCATTGAAGTCGTCGGCGCTGACGGCTACGGGCCGCTCCGCCGGAGTGGCCGCTGCACGGGCGTTGCCGCTGGCCGCCATCAGATTGGCCCGGACCTGGGCCTCCACTTTTTCGGCGATTTCCGGGTTATTCTGCAAATAAGCCTTCACGCTGTCCTTGCCCTGGCCGATCCGCTCCTCACCCATGGAGAACCAGCTGCCGCTTTTCTGCACAATGTCCATCTGCACCGCCAGGTCCACCAGTTCGCTCCACTTGCTGATGCCCTGCCCGTAGAGAATGTCGAAATAGGCCTCCCGGAAGGGGGGTGCCACCTTGTTCTTGACGACTTTAACACGGGTCTTGTTGCCGATGACGTTGCCGCCCTCTTTGATACTCTCCACCCGGCGCACATCCAGCCGCACGGAGGCATAGAACTTCAGGGCGTTGCCGCCGGTGGTCGTCTCCGGGTTGCCGTACATGACGCCGATCTTCATACGCAGCTGGTTGATAAAAATGACCACGCAGTTGGTCTTGGAAATGGTTCCCGCCAGCTTCCGCAAGGCCTGGGACATGAGCCGGGCCTGCAGGCCCACAAAGGCATCGCCCATTTCGCCCTCGATCTCCGCACGGGGAGTCAGTGCCGCCACGGAGTCCACGACCACCGCATCCACAGCGCCGGAGCGGACCAGAGCGTCGGTAATTTCCAATGCCTGCTCACCGGTATCCGGCTGGGACACCAGCATATTGTCCGTGTCCACGCCCAGATTGGCGGCATACACCGGGTCCAGAGCGTGCTCGGCATCCACAAAGGCCACCTCGCCGCCCAGCTTCTGGGCCTGAGCCAGAATGTGCAGGGCCAGCGTGGTCTTACCGGAGGATTCCGGTCCGTAGATCTCAATGATTCTGCCCTTGGGAACACCGCCGATACCCAGGGCCGCATCCAGGGCCAGGGAGCCTGTGGGGATGGCGTCCACGTTCATTTCGGGCTTGTCGCCCAGACGCATGACGGCACCCTTGCCGTAGCTCTTTTCGATCTGGGCCAGAGCCGTCTGCAATGCCTTTTTCTTGTCCGCTGCGGGAGCGGGGGCTTCATAGTTGGGTTTCTTGGTAGCCATAATCAATCATCCTTCCGTTGGGCGATCAAAGCCCGTTCTCTGTCATTATAGTCTCTGGTCCGTTCCAGAATGGTGTACCCATGGTCCGTCAGAATGCGGCACACGTCGTCTCCCTGACCCATGCCGAATTCCAGGCACAAATACCCGCCCTTTTTCAGGGCTTTCGTGTAATGCTCCCCGATGGAGCGGTAAAAATCCAGCCCGTCGTCGCCGCCGTGGAGAGCCAGTGCCGGTTCAAAATCCTTGACGCTGTGGGGAAGTTCCGCCATTTCCGCCGTGGTAATATAGGGGGGATTGGATATGATCATGTCGAATTTTCCTAAGAATGCAGGCGGCTCCCCCAGGGCATCCGCCTGCACGCAGGATACCCGTGCAGACAGGTGATTGCCCGTCATATTTTGCCGGGCCACGGCCAATGCCTTGGGGGAAATGTCCGCCAGGGTCACTTTTGCATCCGGCAGACGGCTGGCCAGAGCCAGACCGATGCAGCCCGTGCCGGTACACAGGTCCAGGATTCTCGGTTTTTCCGATAAAAACAGTCCGTAGTGAATCGCCAATTCCGCCACTGCCACCGTGTCGTCTCTGGGAATCAGCACATCCCGGTCCACCTTCAATGGCATTCCGTAGAACTCCCACTCCCCCAGCACATAGGCCAAGGGTTCGCCGTTTCGAACCCGGTTCACGGCGAAATCCATGGCGGCACATTCTTCCTCGGTGGCCAGCAGGCTCCCGTCGGTAAGCAGCACATCCTTGGGCCGTCCAGTCACATGGCACAGCAGGTCCCGTGCCATCCGGCTGGCATCCTGCGCATCCTCCGTGGCCAGCAGCATTTTCCGGGCCTCCAAGTAAAGGTCCGACAGCTTTTTTACCATCGGTCCGCACCTTCCTGTTCCGGCAGTACCGCCTTCACGGCGGCAATGCCCACCTCGATCATGGAATCGTCCGGCTCGTTGGTGGTAAAATACTGGAACCACATCCCGGGGGCTGTCAGCACCCGGCTCAGGGCGTTGTCATGCCGCCCCACCCAGCGGTTGCACTCATAAGCCACGCTCACCACCAGCGGCAGAAGCAGCAGCTTGAATAAGATCATAATGAGCCGGTACAGGAACGTTCCCCGCATGGCCTCCAGTCCCGGCACCAATGCCAGCAGCACAGAGGAGGCAACGGAGAAGATCAGGATGGACAAAATCATCACCACCAGCAGGAAGCTGGTGCCGCAGCGGGGATGGAGCCGGGTCTGGGCCCGGACGTTCTCCACGGTCAGGGGCAGCCCTGCTTCATAGCAGCGGATGGTCTTATGCTCTGCGCCGTGATAGGAGAAAAGGCGCTTCATTTCCTTCATCCGGGACACGGCGATCATGTACGCCAGGAAAATGGCCATCCGCACCAGACCTTCGATAAGGCAAATGGCCACGTTGCTCTTGACCCACCGGTCGAAGAACCCGCCGATGATCATGGGCAGCAGGAAAAACAGCAGAATCGACAGTCCCGTCCCCAGCGCCACAGCGCTGCCCAGCAGGAATTTCTGGAATTTTTCGTCTCCCAGCTTCTTTTCCAGCCACTGGTCCACTTTGCTGGGTTCCTCCTCGGTCTCCTCCGGGGACAGGTCCGCCGAGCGCATCAGCGCCTTGATGCCCACCGCCTGGGAATCGAAGAAATTCACCACGCCCCGAATGAGCGGCCAGCGCTTGGGGGATTTTTCCGGCGGCAGCTTCCGGGGGCTTACTTCCGTCACCAGTTCCCCGTTCTGACGGCAGACCACGGCGTCTTTGTCCGGCCCCCGCATGAGGATGCCCTCGATCAGGGCCTGTCCGCCGATCATGGTCTTGAATTTTTCGTTGGATGGTTGTTTCATGGAATGTCCTTTCTATTGGGCCGCAGGCAGCGCAATGGTCACAAGGGTGCCGCCGCCCTCCGCATTTTCCAAAGTCAGGGTCCCGCCGTGCATGGTCACGATCTCCTCGCAGACCGCAAGACCGATGCCCGTACCCCGGGTCTTGGAAGAACCCCGGTAGAATTTCTTCTTCACCAGCGACAGCTCGTCCTCCGGAATGCCGGGGCCAAAGTCCCGGATGCGGAACAGCACCGTGCTGCCGTCGTAGTGCATGGAGGCCAGAATACGTTTGCCCTCCCCGCCGTGCTTGGCGGCGTTGTCCAGCACATTCAGGAACACCTGCCGCAGCCGCTTGGCGTCGCAGGGAATTTCCGGGATGTCCTGATCGTTTTCTTCCAGTTCCAGGGCAATGCCCTCCTGGACCAGGCGGCTGGAATACATATACACCGTATCCTCAAATTCGCTGCGAATATCCGCCGGTTCCACATTCAGCGTCATGCGCCCGTCCTGCATCCGGGTGAAATCCAGCAGGTCCACCACCATTTCGGTGAGCCGCCGGGCCTCCCGCAGGATAATGCGCATTCCCCGGGCCGTCTCCGCATCCAAGGTGTCGCCGCCCAGCAGGGTCTCGCTCCAGCCGGTGATGGCGGTCAGGGGGGTCCGCAGTTCGTGGGACAGGGAGGAAATGAATTCGCTCTGCATTTTTTCGTTCTGGCTCAGCTGGTTGGACAGGTCGTTGATGGCCTCCGCCAGCTCCCCCAACTCGTCGTGGGAGAGAATCTCGATTTGAATGCCGTAGGTCCCGCCTGCAATGCGCCGGGCCTTCTGGGTGATTTCCGCCACGCTGAGAAGGATAGAACGGATGCAGTAATTATTGCTCAGCAGCGTTGCTCCCGTCAGTCCCGCAACTGCCAACAGACTCACCGCCAGAACAGCACCGATGTGCTGCTCCATCCGCCGGGTAGCCGTCACGAAGCGCAGCACGCCGATGACCTCGCCGTTCCGGTAAATAATGGGCGCAGACACCGCCAGAATACGCTTGCCCGTCTCCGGGTCCTTGCCGAAGTAATCCTGGGCTCCACGGGTCCGGACCGCCTCGGCAATTTCCGGGGTCTCCAAGGCAGATGTGGTCGGAATCCCGTAAGAAGTGGAAAGCACGTTCCCCTCCGGGTCCACGAACTGGACCTCCAGGGTATTCCGCTGGGAAAAACTCTGGACCGCATCCAGACAGGTCTGGTAAAAGTTCTCGTATTCCTGATTCTGCACGCCGTTCAGGGCTTCCGCCGCCGTCTCCGCCCGCAGGCGCAGGTTGGCGTGGAGATTGCTGTAATCCGTCAGGGCGAACAGCACCGTCACCGCCAGGGCGCAGACCAGTCCCACCGAGGCCACCACCGCCGCCGTGTTCCACAGCCAGCGCCGCCGCAGGCCCATCCGCCGTTCTTTTATGCGCCCCATTTATACCCGAAGCCCCAGACCGTGGTGATATAGGTGGGATTGGTGGCGTCGTCCTCGATTTTGATGCGCAGGCGGCGGATATTCACGTCCACGATCTTCAGATCGCCCTCGTAATCCCGTCCCCACACGGAGCGCAGAATGTCCTCCCGGGACAAGGCCCGTCCGGGATTCTGCATGAATAGCTTCATAATGGCGTACTCCACCTGGGTGAGCCGCACTCTGTTCCCGGCCTTTTCCAGCGTATGGTTCCGGGTATCCATGACGAAGGGTCCCTGCCGCAAAAGGTCCTGGAAGGCCATGCCGTCTCCGGAAATGCGCCGGAACAGGGCGTCCACCCGGGCGGTCAACTCCGCCGGGGAGAAGGGCTTGGTCACATAGTCATCGGCCCCGGTCATCAGCCCCGTGACCTTGTCCATTTCCTGGGTCCGGGCGGTGAGCATGATGATGCCGATCTGTTTGTTAGCCGCCCGGATGCGGCGGCAAACCTCAAAGCCGTCCATATCCGGCAGCATGATGTCCAGAATGGCCACACCCACGTCCGGGTTTTCCCGGAGCCGGTCCAGAGCCTCCTGACCGGCCCCCGCCTCGATGGCGGCGTACCCGGCCCGCTGCAAATTGATGACCACAAAGGAGCGGATGTTCTCCTCGTCCTCCAAAATCAGTACCTTTTTCATATCGTCCCTCGTTTTCCTATGTTTCCGAAAATCCGGTGAAGCCTGCAATCAGCCCCTCCTGGGTCAGCTCCAGCCGCCCGGAGGCCACTTCCAGTCGGGCGCAGTAGGTGGTCCCGCCGGTCCGCAGCAATACAAATCGGTTGCTCTCCCCGGCCTGTTCCTCCCGGTCCGCCCCGGTAAAGGCGTAGATCGTGAGAATTTTCGTCTCGGTCCTATCCGCCGGGTCCCAGAGATAGAAGGCGGTCTCCGCCCCCTCCCGGCCGGCCGTCACCCGGCCGATCAGGTCCCGGCCCAGCAGGATCTCCCACCGGCCCTCCGGGTCCACATACATACAGTCCTTGTTTCGCCGCTGTCCGGCGGCGTCCAGGCTGTACCAACACACAAAGCCCTGGCCCGCCGCCTGCCTGGGCACCGTGACCAGCTCCGGCAGTTCCACAATGCCGTCCCCATCCAAATCTCTGGGGTACAGAGTCGTTTCCTGACCCTTGGGGCTTCCCAAAAGCTGGGCGTGCCGGTCCAGCACACCGTCCGCCATGAATACAACGTCCGTGACCATCCGCTCCCGGCTGTCCAGCCCGGTAACGAACAGGGCAGGCGTTTCATCCCGCAGGACCCCCGGTAAAATCTGCCGGTCTTTGTAGGCAGACAGTGGCGTTGTCTGCTCCGACCGAAGCCGCCCGTTCTGCCAGTCGTAGAGAGACAGGGTGTCCTCCGTCAGGGCCAGCAATTCCGCCTGAGAATCCCCGTTCAGGTCCAGCCAGGTAAAATCCTCGCAGGAAAATTCCGCCAGTCGCTCCTCCGCATCCCCGGAAAAGCCGTAGGCCCGGACCTGCTGCCCAGAAGCGTCGGCGTCCGACGTGCTGAGCAAAATTTCCAGCCCCGGCAGGCCGTCCAGAGGCGCATAGCCCACCTTCGTAAATTCCTCTCCCGGGCAGGTCAGGGTCCGCCACAGGCCGTAATCCCCATTTTCCGCCCGGAAAATCAGGACCCGCATAGGCTCCGCCCCGTCGCCCTTGGCGAAAAGCAGATATTCCTCCGCCCCGTCCCCGTCCAGATCGGCGGTCTGGACCGTCTGCCGGTGGTCTCCGGCGGTGGGTGCTGCATAGGTTAGGCCCGCCATGGCCGCATCCATCGCCGCTTCCAGCCGGGCAAAGCCCCTGGGCCGCCCCGGCAGGGCGTACAGGGATTCGGCGGTCGGCACGGCGCAGCCGGAAAGCAGCAGCGCCAATATCAGCGCCGGGACCAGTCTCCTCAATTTCCGCACCCTCTTTAACCAAGTAATTATAGCATATTTCCGCAGAAAAGGAAAGCTATTTCACCACGACATTTTCGTTTCCCAGCAGCCTTTGCAGCTCCATGAGCATCCGGCTGTCCAGGCTGACCTTGGCCCCCACCCGGCGCTTGGTGTCCGCAAAATACACCACCATCTGGCTCTCGCCGGGGAACATCTTGGCGATGGCCTTGATTTTCCGGTAACGCTCGTCGCTTTCGCCGGGAAGCCGCAGATACAGGGTCCCCTGGGCAACGGTGGGCTGCTCCGGTTCCTCCTGAGCCGCCTGCTCGAAGTCCGAAATGGGCCGCACCCGGTTGATGACGATCTGGGGTTCCTTGTCCTCCCGCAGGGACAGCCGCCCCGCAATGACCACGGCGGCATTTTCCCGCAGATAGCCCCCATACTGGCCGATCACGTTGGAAAAAGCGATCATTTCCATGCTCCCGGTGTCGTCCTCCACGGTAACGTAGGCCATGGCGGAATTATTCCGGGTGGTTTTCATTTTCGTGTCCTGAACGATGCCTGCTACGCTGACCATCTGGTCGTCCTGATAGGGACATTCCTCCCCCAGCAATATCCCGATGGGCACCACACGGGTTTTTTTCAGGTATTGCCGGTAATCGTCCATGGGGTGGCCGGACAGGTAAATGCCCGTGGTCTCCTTCTCCATGACCATCAATTCGCCCTTGCCCAATTCCGGCAGCTTGGGAATGGGGATAGAAGCCGCCGGGGCGTCCTCCTCCAGCATGGCGAAAAGGCCCATCTGGCCTTCCAGATTTTTCTTCCGGCTGGAAGCCACGCTGTCCATCATGGTGTCGTAGACTGCCAGCAATTCACTTCTGTGGTTGCCGAAGCAGTCCAGGGCTCCGCATTTGATGAAGTTCTCCACGGCCCGCTTGTTCAGTTCGCCCTCGCCCATGCGGCCCAGGAAATCCTCCAACGACCGGAATGGTCCGTCCTCCTGCCGCTTGGCCACAATGGACCGGATGAGTCCCCGGCCCACGTTCTTCACGGCTCCCAGGCCGAAGCGGATGCCGTTGCCTTCCACGGTGAAGCAGTCCTCGGAGTGATTGATGTCCGGGTTGAACACCGGAATGCCCATTTCCTTGCACTCGGCAATGTAGCCGGAAATTTTCCCGGCGGAATCCAGCACGGAGGTCATCAGCGCCGCCATGTATTCCTTCGGATAGTGGCACTTGAGATAGGCGGTCTGGTAAGACACCACCGCATAGCACACGGCGTGGGCCTTGTTAAAGGCGTAGTTGGCAAAGTCCACGATCTCGTCATAAATGGACTGGGCCACTGCCTCCGGCACCCCCCGGGCGATACAGCCGGGGATATTCCGGGCCGGGTCGCCATACACGAACACCTTCCGCTCCTCGGTAATAACCTGCTGCTTCTTTTTGGAGATGGCCTTCCGGATGTTGTCCGCCTGGCCCATGGTATAGCCGCCCAGGGAGCGGAAAATCTCAATGACCTGCTCCTGATAGACGATGCAGCCGTAGGTAACTTTCAGAATCGGCTCCAACAGGGGCGTTTTGTAGGTGACTTTCTCCGGGTGCAGCTTGTTTTCAATGAACCGGGGGATCGATTCCATGGGGCCGGGCCGGTACAGTGCCACGATAGCGGTAAAATCTTCAATGGACGTGGGCCGCATGGACACGCAAACCCCGGTCATGCCTGCGCTTTCCAGCTGGAACACGCCCTGGGTCTTGCCCTCGGCCACCATGGCGAAGGTCTCCGGGTCGTTGTCGGGAATTTTCGCAATGGCAAAGTCCGGCTCCCGTTTGCGAATTTCTTTTTCCGCATCGTCAATGACCGTCAGGTTCCGCAGACCCAAAAAGTCCATTTTCAGCAGGCCCAGTTCCTCGATGGTGGTCATGGTATATTGGGTGACGATGGTATCGTCATTTTTCGACAGCGGCACATAAGTATCCACCGGGTCGGCGGTAATGACCACGCCCGCTGCGTGGGTGGAGGTGTTCCGGGGCATTCCCTCCAGTTTCATGGCCGTGTCGATGAGTTTCCGGATCCGGGGGTCGCCCTCATACATCTCTTTCAGCTTTGGGGAAGCCTCCAGAGCTTCCTTCAGCGTAATATGCAGCGGCATGGCCGGCACCAGCTTGGCCACCACATCCGTCTCCGCATAGCTGAAATTCAGCACCCGTCCCACGTCCCGGATGGCCCCCTTGGCGGCCATGGTGCCGAACGTTGCGATCTGGGCCACATGGTCCGTTCCGTACTTCCGCATGACGTACTCAATGACCTCGCCCCGGCGCTCCTGGCAGAAATCCGTATCAAAATCCGGCATGCTTACCCGTTCCGGGTTCAGGAACCGCTCGAAAATGAGGCTGTACTTCATGGGGTCCACTTCGGTGATGTGCATACAGTAGGCCACAATTGACGCCGCACCGGACCCACGCCCCGGCCCTACGGGAATGCCCGTGACCTTGGCGTAGTGGATAAAATCCCAGACGATAAGGTAGTAGTTTACATAACCCATCTTGCTGATAACACCAATTTCATATTCCAGCCGCTGCCGGTAGCTTTCCGGCGGGTTCTCATAACGCTCTTTGAAGCCGTTTTCGCAAAGCTCCCGGAAAAAGGCCTCGTTGGTGTAGCCCTCCGGCACAGGGAAAGCGGGCAGATGATAGTCGTGGAACACGAACTCCACGTTGCACCGCTGGGCAATGTTCGCCGTATTTTCCAACGCCTCCGGCTGATTGGGAAACAGCGCCGCCATTTCCCGCTCGCTTTTCAGGTAGAATTCCTCCGTCTCAAAGCGCATCCGGTTGGGGTCATCCACAGTCTTGCCGGTCTGGACGCACAGCAGCACGTCCTGCATGGCAGCGTCCTCTTTCCGCAGATAGTGGGCATCGTTCGTCACCACCAACGGCAGTCCGGTCTCCCTGGCCAGCCGCAGGATGCCCTGATTCACCATCCGCTGGGCCTCGATGCCGTGGTCCTGCATTTCCAGATAGAAATGCTCCGGTCCGAAGATACGGGCCAGATTCAGAGCGTAGGCCTTGGCGCTGTCGTAGGATTCGTCCATGAGATACTGAGGAATGGCCCCCGCCAGACAGGCGGACAGGGCGATCAGCCCATCGTGATATTGTTCCAGCAGGGCCAGATCGACTCTGGGCTTGCTGTAAAAGCCGTGCAGAAACGCCTCGGACACCAGCTTGCACAGGTTCTTGTAGCCCTGATTATTCTCGCACAGCAGCACCAGATGATAGGGGTCGTTGTCCAGCCCATGGACCCGATCCTCCATACCCCGGCGGGCCACATAGACCTCGCAGCCGATAATGGGCTTGATGCCCGCCGCCTTGGCGGCTTTATAAAAATCGATACAGCCGTACATGACCCCGTGGTCCGTAATGGCCACGCTGTCCTGACCCAGTTCCTTCACCCGGTCCATAAGGCCGCTGATGCGGCAGGCCCCGTCCAGCAGGCTGTATTCCGTATGGACGTGCAGATTGACAAAGCTCATTTGTTCTCCTCCGCAGCAAGGCTGACGATCTTCTTCATCCGGTGGTTCATGGCGGGCTTGGTAATTGGCGGCTCCATCATGGCCGCCAACTCCGAAAGCGATGCCTCCGGGTTCTCCTCCCGGGCCTTGGCCGCCAGCCGCAGCTTTCCGGGCAGATGCTCCAGCAGCCCTCTTTCCCGCAGGATGCGAATGGCGGAAAGCTGCTCCTGAGCCGCCTCCACTACCTTAGAGGTGTTGGCGTCATCGCAGTTGCACCGGCGGTTCACCTGGTTGTTCAGGTCCTTTTCCAGCTTGGCCTCCATAATGGCCATGGCGGACAGGGGGGCCCCTAAGTAGGTCAGGCAGTCGCTGATCTGATCGCTCTGCTTGAAGTAAAGCACCTGTGCCCCGCCCCGTTTCGTGACCTTGGGAGGAAAGCCCAGTACCTCCCGCATAAGCACAAAGGTCTCCCGTGCCACACTCTGGTGGGTGGTGGTAATCTCCAAATGGTAATCCTTTCCGGGATCCGTTACAGACCCGCCCGCCAGGAACGCCCCCCGCAGGAAGGATGCCCGGCAGCACTCGTCTTCCACCACGGAAAAATTCACATGGAGGGACACGGTATCCTCGGCGCTGAACCCGTAGGCTTCCATCAGCGTCTGGATTTTCTCCGGCTGGGTCATGGCGAACACCAGCTTGCCTCCGGCCTCCGGGGACGGTGCCAGGTCAAATTCCAATTTCAATGCTTTCAGAAAAAGCCGGGGCAGCATGGCCGCAAAATCCCGGCTCTCGGTGATGATGCGCAGACCCTCGGCGGAAAAGCTGTTGCAGAACAGCAAAATTCCGAATACCTCCGCCAGGGCGCAGCATTTTTTCTGAGGGGTCAGGCGGCAGACCTCCGTCTTGGCCCCGGAGGAAAAAGAAGTTCCCATATATCTCTCCAAATTTCCAGAAATTACCAGATACGGACCTCCGGCTCCAGCCGGATACCCGTTTGCGCAAAGACCCGGTCCGAGACCTGCCTCAGCAGCCCCCGCACGTCTGCCGCCGTGGCTCCGCCCAGATTCACGGCGAAGCCTGCGTGCTTGGTGGAGATGGCCGCACCGCCCACGGCGAAGCCTTTCAGCCCCGCCCCATCGATGAGCGCCGCCGCATAGCCCCCCACAGGCCGCTTGAAGGCAGATCCGGCGCTGGGCATATCCAGAGGCTGGGAGGCGGAGCGCTTGGCCATCAGTTCCTTCATCCGCTCCCGGATGGCGCTTTCAGAATCCGGGGTCAGGGCAAACCGGGCGCTCAGCACGATGTCCCCGGTGTCCTCCAGGGCACTGTGCCGGTAGGAAAAGCCCATTTCATCGTTGGACAGGACCTTTTTCTCCCCGGTCCGGGTCAAAACCGTCACCTGGGAGCAGACCTGCCGGATTTCCCCGCCGTAGGCCCCGGCGTTCATATACACGCCGCCGCCCACGGTCCCGGGGATGCCGTGGGCAAATTCCATGCCGGAAAGGCCGTTCTTGGCGGCAAATACCGCCGCACGGGTCATGGTCACGCCCGCCATGACCTCAATTTCCCGGTCATTGACCCGCTTCATGCCGTCCAGGCAGTCTTTCAGGCAAATTGTCAGCCCTGCAAGCCCTTCGTCCGGGGCCAGCACATTGGTCCCGGCCCCCAGGATACGCACCGGCCAGCCCTCCTTGGCTGCCAGGGCCAGCAGAGCCGAAAGCTCCCCTTCGTCCTTGGGAAAGGCCATGGCCTGAGAGGGTCCCCCAATGCGGAAGGAGGTGTGGGAGGCCATAGGCTCCTGATATTTTACCAGAATCGTCGGGCAAAAAGTGGAAAGAATCCCGCAAAAATCCGTTTGTTCCATCATCAACGCCTCCGGGTGTATGATTGGTTACAGTATAGCACGATTTTTCTGTTACCGCAATGAAATTTTTTACCAGCGGGCATAAAAAACCGCCGGACAGGGACCCGCTTCCACAGCACCCCCCGCCCGGCGGCGATATTCAGGAGATTCAGCCCCACTCCCCGCTAAAATTTTTCATTCCCGCCGGACTTTCAAGCAATTTCCGAAAATATTTCAAACTTTTTCGTTGCTGTGCCCGCCGGTTTCCTGTATAATAAGGTCAAATTCCGAAAAGGCGGCGGTTCCATGACTTTTTACGAGAGAATGCGGCTGGTGTGCCTGTCCATTCCGGCGGGCCGGGTGGCCACCTACGGGCAGATCGCCATGCTCTGCGGAGCGCCCCGGAACGCCCGTCAGGTGGGCTATGGCCTCCGGGAGGGCCTGGCCGGGGAGGACATTCCCGCCTTCCGGGTTGTCAACGGCAAAGGGGACCTGACCGGTGCAAATTCCTTCCCCCAGCCGGATATGCAGCCGGCCCTGCTGGCCGCCGAAGGGGTCATAGCCCATTGGAACGGCCATTGCTGGCATGTAGACCTGAAAACATACGGCTGGCCCACCACCCCCGCCGACCTGGAAGCCTTCCGGCTGGCATTTGACGAAGCGGAAACCGCCCGGAAGGATTTTTCCATTTGACCTTTCGGGGAAAATATTGTAAAATAGCCCTCAAAGAAAGGACAGATGTACATGAACATTTTCCTCTGCGACGATGATCCGGTCTATTTGCAGGCCCTTTATGACGGCGTTTCCGCCTACATGGCGGAGCATCATCTGCCCTGCGTCATCACCTTCTGCACGGACCCCGCTCAGGCCCTCTCCACCCACAGCCGGTTCGACATGGCGTTTCTGGACATTCAAATTGGCGAACAAAACGGCATTTCCGTGGCTGAAGCCCTCCGGGAGCAGAACGAAAAACTCATTCTTTTCTTCATCACCAATTTCGACGCTTATCAGGACGATGCCATGGACCTGCAGGCTTTCCGTTTTTTCACCAAGCCCTTCTCCCAGGAGCGGCTCCGCAGCGGTCTGGACAAGGCCATGGAATACCTGGACGGCACCCAGATCGACCTGTACCTCTCCGGCAGCGACCTGGTCCGGCGGATGCTGGTGGACGACATCCTCTACCTGACCCGCAGCGGCCGGAACGTGCGGCTTTTCTCCCAGGATGGTCCCCTGGACCTTCGGATGCGCTACGATGACGTTTGCGCCCAGCTGCCCCAGCGGTTTTTCTACCCAGTCCATAAGTCCTTTTTCGTCAACGTCCACTACATTCAGGAATACCGGTACGCCGCCGTGACCCTCACCGACGGCATCCGCATTCCCGTTGCGCCCCGGCGGCAGGCGGAATTCCATCAATACTGGTTCAACTACTTAAAGCGGAGGTAACGTGTATGCCCGTCTGGGTCTATATTCTGGTTTATCTGTTCGAGGGCTTCACGGCCTACCTGTTTTTCTCGGAAATTTCCCTGCGCCGCCGTCCCCTTCCGGCCTGCATCGCCGTGGGACTGCTGACCTTCGGCCTGGCCATGGTTCAGAATGTGGCCATGGGCAACAGCAACGTTTTCTGGAACGTGATTTTTTCCGCCCTGGCGGTCTTTCTTTTTGCCCTTTTCAGCTTCTCCATGAAGCCCCTGCACATTCTGGCCTATTCCGCCATTCTCACGGCGCTGAATCTGGCTGCCGAGCTGATCGTGGTGTTCGCCACATCTTCTCTGGCGGATGCCTCCACCGAGGCCCTGTATGCCCGATCCTATCTCTTTGCTTTGGACACCCTGGGCAGCAAGCTGCTCTATTTTCTGGCCTGCTATGTGCTTTCCCGGCTGGCCGCTCCCTCCAATCAGCGGACACGGGTGCCGGTGAGCCTGTTTCTCTACCCGGCGGCGCTGTTGGGCTGCCTGCTGGGCTTCTGGTACATCTGCGCCGAACCCACCACCAGCGACCGGGCCCGGCAGGTGCTGACTCTGCTCAGCGTGGTCCTGTTTCTGGCCACCGTGACCCTGTTCCTGGCCTTCCAGCACGAGATACGCCGGGACAGCGAACTGCTCTCCATCCGGCAGGAATACGAGCGGCAGAAGATGGAACAGGAATATTACGGCATTCTGGAGCAGCAAAATCAGCATTTGATGATCTACGCCCACGATGCCAAAAATCACCTGGCCGCCATCCAGGCCCTGAACACCGACCCCCAGATCGATGCCTATGTGGCCGCCCTGTCCGGCGATCTGACCGCCTATGCTCAGGGCCTTCACAGCGGCAACAAAATGCTGGATGTGATTTTGGAAAAATATCTCCGGTCCTGCCGCCAGAAGGGCATCGATTTTCATTTTGAAGTGCGTGCCTGCAACCTCGCTCAGGTGGCCCCCACGGACCTGGTGACGATCCTGGGCAATCTGCTGGACAACGCCCTCACGGCGGCGGAGGCTTCCCAAAGGAAAACCATCGCCCTGGATACCGCCTGCCGGAACCATTACAGCGTGCTGGTCCTGTCCAACAGCTGCGACGCCCCGCCCCGTTCCAACGGCAGGCAGCTGCTTTCCACGAAGTCCGATGTCCGGCTCCACGGCTATGGCCTGAAAAGCGTAGCCAGCGCCCTGAGCCGCTACGCCGGGGACTATTCCTGGGACTATGACCCCACCGCCGCCACCTTCACCGTGACCATTATGCTCCATGATGCGGAAAGCTGATTTTCCCATGCAAATAAAAGCGCTATCTGATTGGAAGCCAAATCAGATCGTGCCTTTTTGTTAGTTTGAATTATAGCCGAATTTGGGGTTGCGGGACATCATTACCTCTTTCCAATAACTCTCCCGCAAAATGATTGCCTCGTCTGATGTAAACATTGGGTGTATCTCCAGCAGGGTAAACTTGAAATTCCGTTCAATGTAGTCGTACCCTTTTTGCTCAACCAGAACGCGGAGTTCCTTGTTTCCTCCATGCCCATCGGCACAATACTGGCTCCAGCGGGACCAAATTCCACCATCTCCATAAGCAGAGCCTATATATCTCTTTCCATTTTCAGTGTTGGAGAGCATATAAACCCCTTTTATGCTCTCCAGTGCGCTTTTCCAATCTTGTGTATTTCGGGTGATAATCGCCTTGATCGTTGCAAACGGGAAGTCAATTTGCTCATACCCCGGAAAAATATGGTTTGAATACGATTTGTCAAAAATCTCAACAACTTCAATCGAATCAAAGTAATTCTCAAAGAAAAATGCGCTGCCACGAGGTGTATTGATATTTTTAACTTTCAGTCTTCCAATAAAGTCTTTGTATTCATCGCACAAGCGAATGTCGTAATGGTCAGAATAAGTATTCAGTATTTCAAATATACCGCCGAACAGGAAACTTCCCTTTTGAGGGTAAAAATCAATAAACGATATAACATATCTTCTGGTAAAGCGATTCGTTTTTTCACTCCGCCAAGTGTTCCAGCCCAACCAGCGATCAAAGCCTTCAATAAAGTCATCCAGGGGATTCCGTTCTCCATTATACTTCGCAATATGCATTTTATATTGAGTCGGGCAGTCAATAGCCATGATTTGGTTTAATTTAATCACTTGATTTCTCCCTTAAATCGTGTATTCATAACAGTTATGGGAATATTATAGTCAGAATGTGGAATAATAGCAAGCAGCTTCCCAAAAATTTCGCTCCTATTGGGGAGTCAGAATACACCGCCGCCCCCGGTGTGCTTTTTTTGCACCCCGGGGACGGGATTTTTTACTTTTCCGCCGGAGCCAGCGCCTCGTCCGGGAAGAAGGCAAAACGCCATTCCCCGTTCAGCAGCCGATACTCCGACCGGCCCCTGGGGATATAATGGCCCGTGGGGACAGCCGGTTCTCGCTGGTCCTTTCCGGATTTTCGTAAATTCGCTGCATAAATGCTCCTTTATTTTACAGCAGCGGCATGAAGCATCCGCCCCCTGGTCCAGGGCGATCTTATAGGCCGCCAGGGTGTTGCAGGGGATGTTGGCCCCGCCCCCCCCCGATGGGCCGCCAGGAAGGGCCGCCCCAGGGCCGCCCGGTTTTCAAAAATGGAACGTTCAAAGTCCATGAATTTTCGCCTCTTGGGGCCATTATGATGTCCGTCCGCTTTTCTGTCAAGAAATACCTTTTTCTCCCGGAAATCCTCTCTAAATTCTACTATTTTATTCCAGGAATCCCATATCCCGGATAAAAATTATCCGTCCTGCGGGATAAAACCCCAGGACGGACAATTTCTTATTTCGTGGTCAGGCCCTGATTGTTCCGGGCCTTCTTCTGCTGGTTCAGCCAGACCTTCATCACCAGACTGTGTGGCAGCAGCTTCACCAGCCGCACCTGGCGGCGGACCGGAGCGCCATGGATGGACACGTCCTTCTTGGTCTTGTACAGATCATGGAGACCGGTGGCCACCACGTCCCTGGCCTCGTAAAGCCGGTCGAAATACTGGACCTCGTTGCCCCCGTTGGTCTGGAAGGCATGGTTGAAGAACTCGGTCTTGACCCAGCCGGGGTTCATGGCCATCATCCGCACGCCCTTGCCCTTCAATTCCTGATTCATGGCCCGGGTATAGCTGAGGACGAAAGCCTTGGTGGCCCCATACGTCGTAATATAAGGCACCGGCTGGAAGGCGGACAGGCTGTCCAGCTGCAAAATGTGGCTCCCGGCGGGCATATACGGCAGGGTCAGCCGGGTCATCACCAGCAGGGCCTTGCAGTTCAGGTCGATCATCCGGGCCTCATCCTCGATGGGTATTTTTTCAAAGCTGCCGAATTTGCCGAAGCCTGCGGCGTTCACCAGGAGCTTTACCTCCGGCTTTTCCTGTTCCAGCAGGGCGGCGTACTCCCGGAAGCTTTCTTCCTTGCCCAAGTCCAGGCACACGGGCCGGACCTTGGCTCCGCACTGGCCGTTCAGGGCTTCCAGAGCCTCTTTCCGCCGGGCGATGGCCCAAATCTCATCCACCTGCTCATAGGCGGATAATTGCAGGGCAAACTGCTTTCCCATACCGGAGCTGGCTCCGGTCACAACTGCGATCTTCATGGTCATTCCTCCATTTTATGTTCCTGCCGCCACCGGAGTGCCGCAGCGGCCAGGGCAATTTTGTCGTTGGGCAGCGTCTCCTCCACCACGCAGGAAAGCAGGTAATCCAGGCACGCCCCCAGTTCTTTTCCCGCCGGGAAACCCAGGTCCATCAGGTCCGAGCCCTTCACGGCCAGGTCCCGGAGACTCAGGCAGGCGTTTTCCTGCCTGATCTGCTCCAAAACCGTCTCCACGGCATCAAAATCCGGCTCCGGGTCGCCCATTCCGGTGCCTTTCCCGGAGAAATCCGCCTTTTGCAGGGTCAGAAGCCGCTCCACGGTCTCCATGCCGTACCGGCTCACCCGGCGGCGCAGGACCTTCCGGTCCGGGGGCATGGGGGTCATGTGCAGGCGAATCAGCGTCACCACCTGCTCCCGCAGGGCCGTGGGGGCTTTCAGCTCCCGAAGGGCCTGGTCCGCCAGGTCGGCCCCTACCTCCGCATGGCCGTGAAAATGGCCCCGGCCGGTCTCGTCGGCGGTAAAGCAGGCGGGCTTGCCCACGTCATGGAGCAGCGCCGCCCAGCGGATGACCAGTTCCGAGGGGACCTGGGCCACCACCCGGGCCGTATGGCCGTAGACATCGTAGGCGTGGTGGGGGCTGTGCTGGTCAAAGCCCAGGGTGGGCTTCAACACCGGCACGGCCTCGGCCAGGATAGGCCCGTAACGGAGGAGCAAATCCGTGTCCACCAGGGTGATGAGTTTACATAATTCATCATACACCCGTTCCCGGGCCAAAAAATTCAGGTTTTCTTTCAGGGAAAACATAAATTTTTCCGTATTTTCTTCAATTCTTAAGTGTTCTCTGGCGGCAAACCGGACCCCCCGTAAAATTCGCAGGGCATCTTCCGTAAACCGCCGTTCCGGGTCCCCCACTGCCCGCAGGACCTTCTTTTTCAAATCCTTCGCCCCGCCGAAGGGGTCCCGAAGGCCCCGCCTGGGGGAATAGGCCATGGCGTTCACCGTGAAATCCCGGCGGGCCAGGTCCTCATCAATATCCTCCACAAAGGCCACCCAATCCGGGTGCCGGGCATCGGAATAGGTCCCTTCCGTCCGGAAGGTGGTAATTTCGATAAGTCCAATGTCCGTGGAAATGCCCACCGTGCCGTGCTTCAGGCCGGAAAGGACCTGCGTCCGGTCCGCAAAGATCCGCTGAATTTCGTCCGGCTTTGCAGCGGTACAGAGGTCATAGTCGTGGGGTTCCCGGTCCATCAGGGCATCCCGGACGCAGCCACCCACAGCATAGGCTGCATAGCCGTTCTTCTCCAGCCGGTCCAGACATTCCTTCACCGGTCCCGGCAGGGTCACAACAGCGTCTTTTTCCCCGTCGTCCAGCAGCATCCAAAGGACCATGGTCCCATAGAACGGGGCCGACTGGCCGGGAATGGCCATCAGACAGGCCCCGGCGGCCAGGAGGGAAAACACATCGGTTCTTTTCCGGCTGCCGCCGCCCAGAAGCAGGGCGCAGCGCTGATAGCAGGCCACCAGCAGTGCCGCCGAGCCGATGACCGGCAGGGCATACTTCACCAATTGAGGACACCAACTCCACTGGCGGTACTGCCAGATAAGATGCGCCAGGAAATACACATTCACCATCAGCAAGGCTCCGGCTGGAGTCCGCCGTCCGGTGAATCGGGTAAGGCCTACATAAAAGAGGCAAATTGCCGCCAGAACGCCCAGCACCCCGGCCCACAGGGACAGGCTTCCCGTCTCCCCCAGGTATCGGCTGATCTCCGCAATGCCCAGACCGACACCGGCAGCCATGGCTCCGAAGCCCGCAAATTTTCGGCTGTCGTCAGTCTCCACCGGCTCCGGCAGTCGCAGGCCGAAAATCAAGGTCAATCCCAGCACCAGCAGCGCTGCCCCAAAGGTCAGGCCGTTCATCAGCGGTGCATTCATCACCAGGCCCCGGCTGTCCACATGGGACAACGCCACAGACCGACAAATGCCCCCCGCCACTCCCAGGGCCGTGACGGTGGCTTTCAGAAGAACTCTTTTTTTCATACGGACCGCCTCCTTCCCTCAGCGTTTGACAAGGAAATCCAAAATCCACAAAATTCCGCTCAGCACCGGCTGATGCAGCAGGTATATCCAAAGGGAGTTCCGGCCGCACAGGCACAGGAACCCCAGCACCGGCTCCTCTCCGGTGCATTTGGGGAACCGGCTTTTCCGGTCCCGATAGGCCGTCTTTCCCAGCGCCCCGCCCATGAGGAAAAAGCCCAGATGGGGAAGCAAAGGAAAATAATCGCTGGAAGCGAAGGTCGGCGTCAGGAAGCCCAGCGGAATGAGCCAGGGAAAATCCACCCGGACGGAATAGCGAAGCCATACGCCCAAGGCAGCCAGCACAAGGCCCAGACCCAGCAATGCTTTCCAGTCCCACTTTTCAAAAAGCGGCCACAGGAGCATACAGATGCCCAGACAATGCAGCACGCCGAAGTAAATAATAACGCTCCGGTCTGCAAGGCCCAGTGCCGCAATGGCCCATGTGACCAGGAAGCATACGATTCCCCCGGCCAGCACCGTCAACCCCCGGCGCACCGGGCGGCTGCCCAAAGTAGCACAAAGACCGGACAAAATCAGAAACAGACTTCCGGCCCACTCCTGAAAGTCCACGAACCAAGCCGGCAAATTCCAGCTGACAAAGCCGTACAGCTCCGTTAAATCGTAGATCAGGTGGATGAGGACCATGCCCAGCAGGCACAGCCCCCGGAAAGCATCCAATTCCCAGATGCGCTTTTTCAATTCTGGTGCTCCTGCTCAGCGGCCTCTTCCTCCAGCACCCGGTAAGCCACCTTACCCACCAGGGTCTTGGGCAGTTCCTTCCGGAACTCCAGCTCTCTGGGCATGGCGTACTTGGCAATATGATGGCTGCAATAGTCCAGAATATTCTTCTTCAATTCCTCCGTGGGCTCCACGCCGGGCATGGGGACCACATAGGCCTTCACCCGCTGGCCCCGGTAATCGTCCTTCACGCCAATGACGCAGGAAAGCAGGACCTTCTCGTGTCCGTCGATGATGTTTTCCAGCTGAGAGGGGTACACATTATAGCCGGAGGTAATGATCATCCGCTTGATACGCTGGCGGAAGTACACAAAGCCGTCCTGGTCCATGAAGCCCAGGTCGCCGGTATGGAGCCACACCCGGCCGTCAAAGTGCCGCCGGAGGGTCTGGGCCGTCTCGGTGGGGTTGTCCATATAGCCCAGCATGACGGTGGGACCGGACACGCAAATCTCGCCCTCGGTGTTGGGTTCCACTTCCTCGGTAGTGCCCACCTTGACGATTTTATAATAGGTATCCGGGAAGGGTACGCCGATGGAACCGGAACGGGCATAGTCCTTGGGGGTCAGGCAGGAAGCGGTGACGCATTCGGTGGTGCCATAGCCCTCCCGAATCTGCTCGGTGCAGCCGTGCTCCTTCAGGAAAGCATCTACCTTCTTCTTCAGTTCCGGGGACAGGCTGTCGCCACCGGAGAAAATACCCTTCAGAAAGCTCAGGTCCGCATCCTGCAGGCCGTCCGCCCGCAAAAGAGCTTCAAACAGCGTCGGCACGCCGGGAATCAGCTGGGGCTTCTGCTTGATAAGGATGTTGGCATACTCCTTGATGCTGAACTGAGGCACCAGAATGCAGGTAGCGCCGCCAATCAGCACCGTGTGGATGCCAATGCCCAGGCCGAAGCCGTGGAACACAGGCATGATAGAAAGCATCTTCATGCCGGCAATGGACTGGAAGCCGGAAGCGGCGATGGTCTGCAGCCCCAGCGCATTGAAGTTCAGGTTGGAGAGCATGATGCCCTTGGTGGTGCCGGTGGTACCGCCGGAATAAAGGATCGCGCCGCAATCATTGGCCTTGCCGGTGTCCTTGGGCAGGGTCACGTCCTTGCCGGAGCCGGTCAAATCCGTCCAGAGGGTATAGCCCTTCTTGGGCAGCTTGGGGACCTGCCGGGCGGCCTTGGTCATGGGGTACAGCACACTCAGGGGGAAGGGCAGCTCGTCGGCGATCTTGGCAATAATGACCTTGCAGTCGTCATCCAGCTGGGGCAGGATTTCCGCCACTTTTCCGTAGAACTGATCCAGGGTCAGCACGGCCTTGGAATGGGATGCGTTCAGGTAAAAAGCGATTTCCTGGGCGGCGGACAGGGGATGAATCATGTTGGGAATGGCTCCAATGCGGTTCAGGGCATAGAAGCAGTCCAGGGCCTGGGGGGTGTTGGGCATACAGATGGTCACCCGGTTGCCCTTGCGGATGCCCAACTTCACCAGGCCCTTGGCGGCCCGGTCGATACGCTGGACAAATTCTTCATAGGTGGTTCCCTTGCCCATAAAGGTATAGGCCAGGGTCTTGGGATATTTCTTAGCGGTCTCCGCCACCATCTGATACATGGTCAGACGGGGATAGTCCAGAGAGGCCGGTGTATTGCCGTAGTAAGCCCGCCAGGGGGCGGTCAGTGCGATTCCCATAGTTTTTTCTTGTATCCTTTCTTCGCCGTCCCAAGGACAGCATGGGTCATTTTCCTGCCTATTATAACAGGCTGCGCCGGGAATTTCCACCCCTGAAACGAAAAAACTCGTGTCCGGGGGCTTGTTTCTCCGGGCAAAGGCCGGTATAATAGAAGGCAAATCGAAAATTCGGAGGTTTTGGAATGTTAATGGGTACGATTGCCGTATTGTCGGCAATTTTTTCTGTGCTGATCTGCTTCGGCGCAAATGGGTTTGGCACGCTTGCCTGGCTGTGGATATTGCCGGTGAGCTTTGTGGGACTGTTCCTGGGGCTGGCCATTCTGGCGTTTCTGGCGCTGTGGGGGCTGACGGCCATTGTGGACATGAACAAGCCACAGGATACGGACAGCAAATTCTACCGCTGGCTGACGTATCTCTATATTGATGCAGTCTTTGTGATCTTGCAGACCCGGTTCCACACCACCGGGCTGGAAAACGTCCCCAAGGACGGCCGCTTTCTGCTGGTGTGCAACCACCTGAACGACCTGGACCCCCTTTCCCTGCTGAAACACTTCAAAAAGAGCCAGCTGGCCTTCATCTCCAAGCGGGAAAATGACGAAAAATTCATCGTGGGCAAGCTGATGCACAAAATTCTCTGCCAGCCCATCAACCGGGAGAACGACCGGGAGGCTCTGAAAACCATCGTCAAGTGCATCCAGATTCTGAAAGAGGACAAGGCCTCCATCGCCGTGTTCCCGGAGGGCTACACCAGCCGGGACGGAAAACTGCATCCTTTCCGCAGCGGCGTGTTCAAAATTGCCCAGAAGGCCAATGTGCCCATCGTGGTCTGCACCATTCAGAATTCCCAATATGTTTTCCGCAACGCCAAACATCTGAAGCCCACGGACGTGTACCTGCATCTTCTCACGGTGATTCCCGCCGAGGAGGTCCAAAGTTCCAACACCGTGGAGCTGGCCGAGCGCATCCACGACATGATGGCCGCCGATCTGGGAGAATAATTAGCGATAAGCCTTGATTTCCCTGGCGATGCCATGTATAATAAAGTGAATTTTCCCGGAAAGAGCCAATTGGGAGGTAAAAAACAATGAAAAACAGTGAAAAGACTCTGGACATGATCGTAAATCTCTGCAAGAACCGCGGATTTGTCTACGCCGGTTCCGAAATTTACGGCGGTCTTGCCAATGCCTGGGACTACGGCCCCTTGGGCGTGGAATTTAAGAACAACGTGAAACGGGCATGGATGAAGAAGTTCGTCCAGGAAAGCCCCTACAATGTGGGTCTGGATGCAGCCATCCTGATGAACCCCACCACCTGGGTCACCACCGGCCATGTGGGCAACTTCTCCGACCCTCTGGTGGACTGCAAGGCCTGCGGCGCCCGTCAGCGGGCGGACAAGCTCATCGAAGCCAGCGAAAGCGGCAAGGGCGTGAATGTGGACGCCATGAGTTTCGAGGAAATGGACAAGTTCGTGTCCGAGCATGAAGACGTGGTCTGCCCCAACTGCGGCAAGCACAACTTCACCCCCATCCGGAAGTTCAATCTGATGTTCAAGACCAAGATCGGCGTCACCGAGGACTCCTCCTCCGACGTGTATCTCCGGCCGGAGACCGCTCAGGGCATTTTCGTGAACTTCGCCAACATCCAGCGGACCACTCGGAAGAAGCTGCCCTTCGGCGTGTGCCAGGTGGGCAAGGCCTTCCGGAATGAGATCACCCCGGGCAACTTCACCTTCCGGACCCGGGAATTCGAGCAGATGGAGTGCGAATTCTTCTGCCAGCCGGGCACGGACCTGGAATGGTTCGCCTATTGGAAGGATTTCTGCAAGAACTGGCTGATCTCCCTGGGCATCAAGGAGGAGTCTCTGCGGCTCCGGGACCATGAGCCCGCCGAGCTGGCCTTCTATTCCCGTGCCACCACGGACATCGAGTATCAGTTCCCCTTCGGCTCCGGCTGGGGCGAACTGTGGGGCATTGCCGACCGGACCAATTACGACCTTGGCCGCCATCAGGAGGCCTCCGGCAAGAGCCTGGAATACTTCGACCAGGAGAAGAACGAGCATTATATCCCCTATGTCATCGAGCCCAGTCTGGGCTGCGACCGGGTGGCTCTGGCCTTCCTGTGCGAGGCCTACGACGAGCAGGTGGTGGGTCAGGACAAGAACGGCAAGGACGACGTCCGCACCGTGCTGCACCTGCATCCGGCCCTGGCGCCCTTCAAGGCTGCCGTGCTGCCCCTGAGCAAGAAGCTCTCCCCCAAGGCCGAGGAAATTTACCATGAGCTGCAGAAGGATTTCATGGTGGACTTCGACGATTCCGGCTCCATCGGCAAGCGTTACCGCCGGGAGGACGAGATCGGCACGCCTCTGTGCGTCACCGTAGACTTCCAGACCGTGGGCGACGACAAGACCCCTGCCGACAACTGCGTCACCGTCCGGGACCGGGACACCATGGAGCAGGTCCGTATCCCCGTCGATCAGCTGAAAAATTATATTGCCGACAAGTGCCGGTTCTAAAAAAGCAACTCCGGGTCCCCAAACAGGACCCGGAGTTGTTTTTTCGGCAGAGTTAGGTGTGTACACTGTCGAATTTCTGTACGCCTTCCGGCGAGACGAAAAATAGCCTTCCCCTGGAGGAAGGTGGCTGCCCGTCAGGGCAGACGGATGAGGGGCGGTAGGGGCTTGCAATTACGCAACGTCCCTTGGCCCCCTCATAAAAGGGGACTGTCTGCCCTATGGGCAGACTGGGGGAGTGACCTTGGATAGAATAACGGTTTCTGAGAAAACCCTTTCCCCGGGGAGAAGGCTTATGCCCCGCTGGTCGTATGCCGCATGGAATCTCATTTACAGCCCCGTCAAACTATGCTACAATTTTATCAAGCCAACGTGCCAGGCCGCATCTGCTGGTTCGGCGGATTTGTGCCTTCCACATACACGAGGTAACACTATGCGATACACCCACACTACGTCCATCCTGATCTCCCAGCGGGAATTGGAGGAAACTGACCTGCCCTGCGGCCCCTTTGTTGGCCGTTACACCAAAGGTTTCCGCCGGTTCGCACTGATCGCAGCCCTGCTGGCCATCGGGCTTTCCTGCTTTCTGCTTTTGGGCATCCGGAATTCTGCAGCCGGATACGCGTTTCTGATTCCAGGGGCAGCTATGCTGCTCCTGCTGCCGGAAATATACACCTATCGCTGCCGGGTGACGGCGGATTCCGTGACCGTGAGCCGCCGAATCGTCTTTTATCCGTATCGGAAAGAGGTCCAGTGGACGGACGTGGCCTATAAGCGTGTAAAACGGGGCAAATCCGGAGCGATTCTATCCCTGCGGCTTTACGATGTGCAAAAGAAGCGGCTACTGAGCGTAGATGCGCTCGTCGTGGGCATCGAGCGCATGGTCAAAAGGGTCAGAAATGTTCCAAAATTGGAGAAATAAAGTTAAAATTTCAAGTGATTACCCCTATTAAGAAAGAGCCATCCTGTCCCCGCTTCTTTGGAAAGGGCACTCCCCCAGTCACGCGCAAGCCCGTGCCAGCCCTCTCTGGGAGGGGGCCAAGGGCCTAGTCAAAACCTCTAGCCCCTACCGCCCCTCATCCGGCCGCTTTGCGGCCACCTTCCCCCAAGGGAAGGCATTTCTCAGAAGATTCGACACACTTCTGCTTCGTCCAACCGTACACCCCCTCCGGCGCAACGATGTTGTGCCACCTCCCCCTACACGCCGGGAGGCAGCGCTTCGCCGGAAGTTAGTACGGCGCTGTTACCTTCGACCTCATCCGTCACGCCAAAAGGCGTGACACCTTCCCCTCCAGGGGAAGGCTTTCGCTTCGTCGGGGTCAGCGTATGGAATTCGGTAGGTTATTGCCTCACAATGCAGAAATCCCCGCCGGAGAGCTTTGGTCGTCTCCGGCGAGAGATCTTTCTTTACTTTTCCGTATAATAGGGGTCCAGCCACCAGGTGCCGATATTGCTGTTCAGCATTTCGCTGCTGCGCCGCTCTCCGCTGGGATAGAAGGCAATAAACTCACCGCCGGTGGCAATGGTACTGTAGTATCCCGCCTCCCGCTTTGTATTCGTGGAAAAATCCCAATAAATCACTCGGTTATCGCATTTTCCCTGTTCTTGGAAGCGAAGTTTGTGCAGTGCCAGATCATAGCGTGTCCACGGGCAGTCAGGGTCTCTCAAATCTTCCAGATATTGGTCGAAACTGACGTATTCCCCATCCTTCAAAAGCGCATAGTACGCCTGGGGCGTCACATATTTGCGCTCCACCCGAATGCAAGGCTCCGTCCAGGACTCCCGCATATCCGTTTGGGCATCCCAGTCGTCTATATGAAGCTCCACTTCCACATTGGAGATTACCCTTACCAATTGTACCGTGCCATACACATATTCCCCATCCCGGATGGATCGGGGCAGATCGTCCAGCACCCGTTCCACCGTGCCATCCACCAGATAAATTCGATAGAGGCCGTCGTGGTCCTCGTCCACGGCATCCAGGAAATAAACGCACTGGTCGATAAAATCGCCACTCTGGAGCCGCCCGTCAGGGCTTTCCCACAGGACCTGATATTCGCCGGTGGGGTACATCATGACTAGTTTCGTCCGGTCCTGCGTAACGGCAAGGAAACGCTTTCCATCGCCTACGGCACCGAGCGTAGGCTCCGTGTACATCAGCGTGGCTTCCTCCTTGTTTTTATCATAATAGTACGGGAATCCCTCTGTTCCGAGCTCAAATCGTCCGGATTCGATGTCCTCCGCCCGGACATTGCCCGTATACCAGGTGGTCAACACAGGGAGTTCCTTCATGGAATAATACCCTGACGAATTCTTATAGACAAGCGTGGCGACCACATGGGAAAAGTATGTGTCGTGGTCCTCCACAACGGGTTCTGTCGGTGCTGTCTTAGGCGGTTGCGTAGGCACAGTCGTCGGGACTGTCGTGGGAGCCGTGGTGGACACAGTGGTAGGAGCCGTTGTGACAGATGGGGCCGTAGTCTCCGCCGGGGCCGCAGCACATCCGGCCAGGAATGCCATCAACAGGAGCAGGGCAAGCAGCTTTTTCATGGGTCGTTCCTCCTTCATATCTGGGTTCTTACGACCATGATACTCAGGAGAACCCGTCTTGTCAATATGGTTTTTTAATTCGTCGTTCTTCACAATCCGTATGAAGAAATATGGGTTTTTCAAGTCCTGAACTGGATGATTTGATGAAGTAGGTAGGGGAATGTCTTTGAATAGAAGGAATAGACTTACCCACTCAGAGAAAAGGCTTCCCCCCCGGCGGGGATGGTCACGACAGAGCCGGGGACCAGACCTCTCCAAAAAGCACGCCGTCATTCCATTCCGCAAATTTCGGGGCGAATTCCCCCAGGGCATCCCGCCCGGCTGTCTGCTTTCCCATAACGAATATCCTCCTTATTTTCTGCGGTCCTTGACAAGACCGCTGTTTTCTGATAAGATCATCATACACCATAAAGTTGACTTTAGGTCAAGCATTATTCTCGGGAGTGATGTTATGTACACCATCGGACAGGTGGCCGGCATGACCGGTCTGCCGGTCTCCACCCTGCGCTACTATGATAAAGAGGGCCTGCTCCCCCATCTGACCCGCTCATCGGGCATCCGGCAGTTCTCTGACCGGGACATTGAAACACTGCGGATGGTGGAATGTCTGAAAAAAACCGGCATGGAGATTCGGGACATCAAGCAATTCACGCTCTGGTGTACCCAAGGCAGCGCCACCTACCCCCAGCGCCACGCCCTGCTACTGGAGCAAAAAGAGCGGCTGGAGGGCGAGATCAGCCGGATGGAAAAGGCCCTGGCCATGCTGCGCTTCAAGTGCTGGTACTACGAAAAGGCCCAGCAGGACGGCAATGAGGATGGCATCCGGGTGCTGCTGCCGGACCGGCTGCCGCCGGAAATTCAGGTGGCCTACGATCTGGCCCACAAGGACGAGCGGCAATGGAACTGAATCATACCGCCCAATCCCCCGGGCGGCTGTCCCACATTCTGAAAGCGGAAATGCACATTTCCACAGGGCTGATGAACCGGCTGAAATGGCAGGACCGTATTCTGGTCAACGGCCAGAGCCGGCACACGGACTTCGCCGTTCAGGCCGGGGACACGGTGACGCTGCTGCTGGACGCCCCGGAGCCGGACTATCCGGCAGAGGACGGGCCGCTGACTGTGCTGTACGAGGATGATTTCCTGCTGGCAGTGGACAAGCCCGCCGGGATGCTCATTCACCCCTCCCGGGCCGCCGTCACCGGCACTCTGGCCAACCGGGTCCAGGGGTATTATCACAGAACCGGCCAGCACTGCGCCTTTCATCCCGTGACCCGGCTGGACCGGGACACCTTCGGCATCGTGCTGGCGGCGAAAAATCCCCACATCCATGCACGGATGAATGAACTGCACGCCGCCGGAGCCATGGAAAAGCGCTATCACGCCTGGGTCTACGGCGGTCCGGCAGAAAAAGCCGGCGTTATTGACGCCCCCATCGCCCGGAAGCCCCTGCCCAGTCTGCTGCGGGAAATTCGGCCTGACGGGAAGCCCTCCCGGACGGAATTTGCCCTGCTGGAACGCCGGGGCCAGGTAAGCAAGCTGGACCTGCGGCCCGTCACCGGTCGGACCCATCAGCTGCGGCTCCACTGCGCCTATGCAGGTTTTCCCATTCTGGGGGACCCCCAATACGGCTCGGCGGAGTCCCAGACCTTTTCGGCAGCGCTCGGCCTGACAGGCCAGGTGCTGTGCGCCTACGAGTTGGTCTTTCCCCACCCGGTCACGGGGGAAATGCTCCGTCTTTTTTCCAAAATGGACCCGGCGGACCCCACCGGCGCAAAAAATTCCGGAGAAATCTGATTATTTTCCCGTTTGCTCTTGCTTTTTTCCCGAAAATCCGTCATAATAAGATAGTATGTTTTTGCGCCCGTCCGAAAGGGGGTGCACCGTTTTTCAGGAGGTTCATTTATGCAGAAAGTTCTGATCCTGGACTTCGGCGGTCAGTACAATCAGCTCATTGCCCGCCGGGTGCGGGAATGTCATGTGTACTGCGAGGTCCATCCCGCCAGCAAGGCCACCGTAGAGAACGTTCGGGCCTTTGGCCCCATCGGCATCATCCTCACCGGCGGCCCCAACAGTGTTTACGCAAAAAGCTCCCCTTCCCTGCCCAAGGAGATTTTTGAAATGGGCATCCCCGTACTGGGCATTTGCTACGGCTGCCAGCTGATGGCCCACACCCTGGGTGGTGTGGTCACCGAGGCCGGTGAAAACGACGCCCGGGAATACGGCCGCACCGTCACCCATCTGGATCCCAACTGTATCCTCTTTGAGGGCTTCCCGGAGGAAAGCATCACCTGGATGAGCCACGGAGACTACATCTCCAAGGTTCCGGAGGGCTTCACCGTCACCGGCTTCACCGACGCCTGCCCCACCGCCGCCATGGCTGCCCCCGCCAAGAAGCTCTACGGCGTGCAGTTTCATCCGGAGGTCAGCCACACCGACGGTGGCATCCGCATGATCGAAGCCTTTGTCAAGCAGGTCTGCGGCGGCACCGGCGATTGGCTCATGGAGGATTATGTCACCTCCGCCACCAAGGAGATCCGGGAAAAGGTCGGTGACCAGAAGGTCCTGCTGGCCCTCAGCGGCGGTGTGGATTCCTCCGTGGCCGCTGCCCTGCTGAGCCGGGCCATCGGCAATCAGCTCACCTGCATTTTCGTGGACCACGGCCTTCTGCGGAAAGACGAGGGGGACCAGGTGGAAGCCGTTTTCTCCCGGATGGACCTGAATTTCATCCGAGTCAACGCCCAGGAGCGGTTCCTGAGCAAGCTGGCCGGTGTGGAAGAGCCGGAGCGGAAGCGGAAGATCATCGGCGAGGAGTTCATCCGTGTCTTTGAAGCGGAAGCCAAGAAGATCGGCAAGGTGGATTTCCTGGCCCAGGGCACCATTTACCCCGACGTGATCGAGTCCGGTCTGGGCAGCGCCGCCGTCATCAAGAGCCACCACAACGTGGGCGGTCTGCCGGATTATGTTGACTTCCGGGAGATCATCGAGCCCCTGCGGCTGCTTTTCAAGGACGAAGTCCGGGAGCTGGGCCGTGCCATGGGCCTGCCTGCGGCCCTGGTGAACCGGCAGCCCTTCCCCGGCCCCGGCCTGGCCATTCGGGTCATCGGCGAGGTCACTCAGGAGAAGCTGGACATCCTGCGGGATGCGGACGCCATTTTCCGCAACGCCCTGGAGGAGGCTCACCAGAACGAGAGCATCGGCCAGTATTTCGCCGTGCTGACCAACACCCGCTCCGTGGGTGTCATGGGCGACGGCCGGACCTACGACTATACTCTGGCCCTGCGGGCCGTGACCACCGACGATTTTATGACCGCCAAGTGGGCCCGCATCCCCTACGAACTGCTGGATAAAATCTCCGGCGAGATCGTCAACCACGTCCCCTGCATCAACCGCATCGTGTACGATATTACCTCCAAGCCCCCCGCGACGATTGAGTGGGAATAAAAAAACGGAAGCCGAAAACTCCAGTCATACCAACGGTTTTCCGGTTTCGCCCACCCGTTTTGATAACACTTTGATAACACTTCTTTCAAGTGCCATTATTCTGAAATTCCGAGGGTTTCGGGGTTGCAGATGATTTCCGGCGGCTTGGAGGACATGCAGAACCATATTTTAAGCCCGTACCGATGGGTCCTCATCGGTACGGGCTTTTTTTGTCGTGAATGGTGAAAATACAGTGTGATTATTTTAAAGCAATGGATTCGTTATCTTTGCAGATTTGTGTAATTTTCCCGTTTTTTATCATATACGCTTCGCCGTACAGCGTTTCGTGTTTGCCTTCGATCAGAATATAACTTCCATCGTTCAATGCAATAAATTCATGCCCCATACTGTCAGCAAATGTTATGTCTTCAATCAGGCGCAGACCATCCAAATAATCGTCTTTCAGAGCCTGATAATGCGGGAAAATGTTGATATTTGTAATTCCAAGCCCTGAAATCCATCGCGCATAACGCGGGTCGACGGCTTCCCCCTCCAATTCCGGACCAGCATAAACGGAATCTGCACAGTTCATAGAACCGGCACTCCATGCCACAACAATGCCATCGTAGTTTGAGAATCGTTCTTTCAACCGTACGGTTTTGAAAAAGCGATTCTGCGTTGGGACGTGTCCGCCGGTCAGTACGATCACAGAAAAGGCTGTCAAGTCATTCACTGCGTTCAAACTTCTCTCGTCCCATAATTTGATGGAGGAGACGGGCAACCCGCTCATAGGAAACGATTCTTTTAAGCAGGAATATAGGCTGTCATTCTTTTTGTAGTCACTGGGGTCGGCACATACAATGAGTACATTTGCATTCTGTGGCCAGATGGTTTTCAATTGGGCAAGCAAGCCGTTTTCCTCTATCAGTACGGAGGGAACTCTTCTTCCGGCAATTTTGCTGGCCCCTCCAAGAGAACTTGTTAGCATTGCTTTCATACGGATATCCCCCTAATGGAAATCTTGATTTGTATTATTTCCTCAGCGCCTTACTTGTGGTCAGCCTTCAGCCGGTCCTTGAACGCCTCCACCATTGCATCGCTAAGCTGCTGTGACGGCACTTTCACATAGCCGGAGGTTTCGTCGTATTTCGGGTAGTTATAGGACGGCGCGACGGCTGCGACGGTTGCAACGGTGAAAATGATACTGTCAGAGCAACCGTCGCGATCGTTGCGACCGTCGCGGAAAGGAATGGACAGGAAAATGAAAAGCGTACAAATTCCCTATGATCTCTTCATCGACCTTGCCATGTACCATCTGCGGAACGAGGATGATTACGAAGAAGGAATCTGTCAGGGCTTGGAGCAGAAGCTCGACGCCATGCTGAACCGGCAGCTCTATTCCCGGTATAAGGCGGCACTGACTGAAGAAGAACGGGAACAGGCAAGGCAGGAGTATCTTGACCGACGTGGAGTGCCGCAAAGCTATCGCTGGACTACTCCTCCTTGGGAGCTGTGACAGGAGCGTGCCACGCTCCTGTGGCTGGCAGACAAGGCAATGCATTGGCTGCTGTTCCCTCGCGTCCCCCGTCCCCATCGAAAAATCCGCAGAGTTTGCGATGGATGTGGGCAGGAGATTATGCGCAGAAGATGTCTGCAAATAAGCTGCTGACCACGCCGGTTTTTGCGGTTTGTATCCACACTGCAAACCGCAAAACCGGCAGAGGCTTCCGCAGAAGCCGCATACCCCCTCGGAGAGCCCACGATACTTTGCAGCCGCAGGATGAAAGTATCATAGTGGGTTATTACACTTCCGCAGAAATGCCTCCCCGAGAGCTACCCGTCCTGCACAATCTGAAATCAGGAGGTAAACTGCCTATGGCAAGAGGCGACGGTATTCACCGTACCAACGCAAGAAATATGAGGCTGACGGCTGCCAAAATCAGCAACGCGCAGCAGCACAATGAACGGAAAAAGGAATCCTATGTCAATCAGGATATTGTCCCGGAGAGAACGCACCTCAATGTCCATTTCAAGAAACCGACCGCCGGATATGTGGAGATGTTTGAGCAGTTGAAAAAGACGGGATCATCTCCACCCGTGGATTGAAAGAGGACGCCATTCTCTACGGCGAACTGATTTTTGACGTAAACACCGCCTACTTTCACAATCACGGCGGCTATGAATTTGCAAAACAATTTTACGCCGATGCCTACAAAGCTGCAATCAAAATCGTCGGCGGCGAGCAGTATATCCTTTCGGCGGTCATGCACGCCGACGAGCGCAACCGCGCCATGTCCGACGCGCTGGAGCAGGATGTGTACCATTATCATCTTCATGTGATCTATATCCCCGTCGTGGAGAAACAAATCCTGTGGTCAAAGCGCTGCAAGGATGAGTCTCTTCGCGGCACGGTCAAGGAAACAATACAGCAGGTCAGCATGAGCAAGAAGTGGGCTTCCAAGTCCGCGCTGGACGAGAACGGTGAGCCGATTCTAAGCACAAAAGGCAAGCCTGTTCTCAAAAAATCCTACAGCGTTTTGCAGGATGATTTCTTCCGGTATATGCGCGATGCCAGGTACGACGATGTGGAGCGCGGCGAACATGGTAGCTCCGAGGAACACCTGACGGTGACGCAGTTCAAGGTGCAGCAGGAGCAGGCACGGCTGGCAGAATTCACAGAGCAGAACCGTCAGCAGGAAAAACAGGCAGCAACGCTTGGGAGCAAAATTGAAAAAATCCAGAATCAGCGGGTCGATGTGCGGTCTATCGAAAAAATCGTGGCAACGTCCATTCCCTTCTCATCCAAAGTTGCCGTGGAGCGTGAGGACTTTGACCGACTTTCCACTCTGGCAAAGAAGTACGTTACAGCAGAGAAAAAGGAATCCAAACTGCAAAAGGTGGTGGATGCGGCAAACAAACTGATTGCAAAGCTCAAGGCTGAGATTGACAGTTTGAAACAGGAAATTTCTGATTATAAGTCTGTCCACAGCAAGCTCCGTGCGGCAGAATTGGAGCGTAAAAATACGGAGCTACACGGGAAAGTCCGCAGCTATGAGGATGTAATTCAGCGTAATAATCTGTGGCGATTCTTCCATCCGCTCAGAGAAAAAGCGGTCACGAGGGACGAAGCTCGCTGATTCCTGTGTAGAGCCGGAAAAAACGCATTTTATCGAATGGGAGCGCGTCGGACAGGGCAGACATCGTCCGGCGCGCTCCTGTTTGAAAATCGCCATTTTTCCCAAGTCAAGAGCCGAAGAAAATCCCCAAAAAACGCCCCTATTGCGTGACAGAGCCGCAGAAAGGATAAGCCTATGAGAACAGGACCTACCAAGCAGAAAAAGACCACCGAAATCTATTTTGATGAGAAAGACCCCACCATCTTCATCCGCACCCACAACACCGACCTCAAAAACAGGCTGACCGCATACAGCCGCAAACACCCTGCCGTCTGCAGGCTGACGGACGTAGACCAGGACACGGGCTGCAAGGAATTTGAGATTGAAAAGGGACGCTTCTTTTTCCGACTCACCGCCCCATACAGAGAGGAACGCCGCAGGGCGGCAAGCGAAGCGGCGAAAAACGAATAAAAGGGTTTTAGGGCTTCGTTGATTGTTGCGTTGGCAGCTCCACCGCAATGGTGGTGCCCTTCTCCGAGCTTTTCTCTACCCAAACGGAGCCGCCGTGGAGGTCGGCGATCTCCCATACCAGTGAGAGCCCCA